>JAZTWJ010000107.1:0-81565 GCA_045635785.1 Candidatus Flemingiibacterium sp. | reverse complement strand
ATGATCGATTTGACGGGCGGACCGTGCATTTACAAGCGCATCTCCGGCTGCGGAAGCGGCACCGAATATATGGCGGTCACTCCTTGGGGCGACCTGTATCCCTGTCACCAATTTGTGGGCGATGATAAGTTCAAGCTCGGCGACATTTTCAGTGGCGTGAACAATAGTGAAATACAGAATGAATTCCGCGCCTGCAATGTGTATGCCCGTGAGGAATGCCGCGATTGCTGGGCGAAGCTCTACTGCTCGGGTGGCTGCGCGGCGAACGCATATCATGCCACCGGTTCGGTGAAGGGCGTCTACAAGGCGGGCTGCGAGCTGTTCAAAAAGCGCATGGAGTGCGCGATCATGGTTGCCTGCCACAGAGAGTTGGGCGACGAAGAATGACAACCCCGATCTGCGATTTTGTCGAGCGATACGCCGCATCGGATACGCTTCGGATGCACATGCCCGGCCACAAAGGTCAGAATTTGCTCGGCTTTGAGGCGCTTGATATTACGGAAATTGCCGGTGCGGACAGCCTTTTTGAGGCGGATGGCATCATCGCCGAAAGTGAGCGGAATGCCTCTGCGGTGTTCGGATGTCCCACCTTCTATTCGACAGAGGGCTCATCTCTCTGCATCCGTGCCATGCTGCAGCTTGTAACACAGCATGCGGGTGGACGTGCGCGTATCCTTGCGGGACGCAATGCGCACAAAGCCTTTTTGTCCGCTGCCGCGCTGCTTGATGCCGAGGTGCGGTGGATTTTCACGGATGAAAGCTATCTTTCCTGCCGCCCTGCGGCGGAAGAGGTGAATCGCTTGCTGCTTGAAGCTCCTGCGGATGCGGTATATTTGACAAGCCCCGATTATTTAGGCAATATGGCGGATATCCAAGCCATTTCCGATGTGTGCCATCGGCATGGCGCGCTTCTGCTTGTGGACAATGCCCACGGCGGCTATTTGAAGTTTCTTCCGAAGTCGATGCATCCCATGGACCTCGGCGCGGACCTGTGCTGCGATTCGGCGCACAAAACATTGCCTGCGCTGACGGGGGCGGCGTATTTGCATCTCTCGGAGAGGCTTCCCGATGCCTTTGCCCAACATGCAAAATCAGCTCTGGCACTCTTTGGCTCCACCAGCCCGTCCTATCTGACCTTGCAATCGTTGGATGCGCTGAACGCCCTGCTCGCGTCGGAATATCCCGCGCGACTGACATCGGTCGCAGAACGCTTGCAAGCGCTTCGTCAAACACTTTCTGACGGAGGGTGGCATCTTTGCGGAGACGAGCCCATGAAGCTCACCTTCGAAGCGAAAAAAAGCGGCTATACGGGAACTGCGCTGGCAAGCGAGCTTCGAAAACGCGGCATCGAATGTGAATTTGCCGATCCCGATTATCTTGTACTGATGCCTTCGCCCGATTCGGAGGCGGCACTGCCGCGTCTTGCGGAAACATTTGCCGACATTGAGATCCGCGCGGCGATATCCGATGCGCCGCCCACCTTTTCCCGACCCGAAGGGGTGATGTCCGTAAGGGAAGCCATGCTTTCACCTGCCATGACCGTACCTGCGGACAAGGCAAAGGGATGCGTGCTTGCATCAGCGACGGTGGGATGTCCGCCCGCAGTTCCGATCGTGGTATCGGGCGAACGAATCGACGACGGCGCCCTTGCTTGCTTTGCCTATTACGGCATTACAAGCTGTCTTGTGGTGAAAAGGGAAGAATGAATCCCGTTGTCGGATAAATGAGTAAAGCCGATCCTATAAAAAGCCATCCGCCGATTTGATGCGGATGGCTTTTTTTCGGCGAAATTTTCGCCGATTTTATCCAAAAAATCCTACGAAATACAAATTTCTTCACTTTAGTAATTGACAATATTAAAAAGTTGTGCTATAATTGTAAGTAATCTTTATTGAAGAAAGGAATCCGTTATGAACATTTACTATCTGATTTCGATCATCGTCTATATGGCGGCGGTCATCGCGATCGGAATTTGGTGCGCAAAACGCGCCAACAAGAATACCGAAGCTTACTTCCTCGGCGGAAGAACGCTCGGTCCTTGGGTCTCCGCAATGAGCGCGGAAGCATCCGATATGTCCGGCTGGCTGCTCATGGGTCTGCCCGGTCTTGCTTATTGGAGCGGCTTTGCCAGCGCAGGCTGGACTGCCATCGGTCTTGCTTTAGGTACATACCTCAACTGGCTGATCACCAGTAAGCGTCTGCGCCGCTATTCCGAGCGCATCGGTGCTATCACCATTCCCGACTTTTTCTCCAAGCGTTACCATGAAAAGAGCAAGGTGCTGCTGATTATTGCATCTCTGCTCATCATTGTATTCTTTACTCCTTACGCAGGCTCCTGTCTGATGGCTTGCGGAAAGCTGTTCTCCCGTCTGTTTGATGCTCCCTACGAGGCAATGGTCGTTATTTCCGCCGTATTTGTATTGGCGTACACCTTCCTCGGCGGCTTCCTCGGTGAATCCATTTCTGACTTCATGCAGGCGATCGTCATGGTGATCGCGCTGGTATGCGTACTCACCCTCGGCGTTGTACAGGCAGGCGGTGTTAGTGCGGTTATTGAAAACTCCAAGGATATCCCCGGCTACCTCAGCCTCTTTGATTCGGCTAATCCCACCGTGGTGGACGGCGCCGTTGTATTCGCGGAGCCGCAGTCCATCGGCTTTGTCACCATTCTCTCCGGTCTTGTATGGGGCCTTGGTTACTTTGGTATGCCGCAGGTTCTTTTGCGCTTCATGGCAATCCGCGATGAGAAAGAGCTGACGCTCTCTCGCCGCGTGGCAACCGTTTGGGTTGTGATCTCCCTGCTTGCGGCGATCTGCATCGGCTTTATCGGTCGTGCGCTGTATCCCGAAGCATTCCTCGCACAGGCTGACGCAGAGAATGTCTTCATTCTGCTCACCACCAGCATGCTGCCCGCACTTCTTGCAGGTCTTGTATGTGCAGGTATTCTTGCGGCGGCGATCAGCTCCTCCGACTCCTATCTGCTCATCTCCGCTTCTGCCATTGCCGAGAATGTATACCACGGCGTATTCAAGAAGAATGCTACGGATAAGCAGGTTATGGTCTTCACCCGCATCATCCTCGTTGTGATCATGCTGCTTGCTATGCTTGTCGCAACCGGCGGAAACCAGGTCATCTTCTCCATCGTTGACTTTGCATGGGCGGGACTTGGCGCAACCTTCGGTCCTCTGATGCTCTTCTCGCTGTTCTGGAAGCGCACTACTTATCAAGGTGCCATCGCGGGCATGATCACGGGCGGCGTGGTTGCCATTGTGTGGAACTTCTTCATCGCACCCCTCGGCGGCATCTTTGCCGTATACGAGCTGGCACCCGCATTCCTGCTCTCCTCTGTGGCAATTGTTGTAGCTTCGCTTCTGACACCGGAGCCTTCCGAAGAAATCAAGAAGGATTTCGAGTTCGTTGTTGCAGGCAAATAATCTCTCATAAAACAAACCGCATCCCGATGGGATGCGGTTTTCTTATACTTTAGATGAAATCAAAAGGCTTTATTTAACGCGAACATTGCCTGCCAGCACCGCACGGTAATCCTCGCAGTTTCGACGGAGCAGTGCAGGAGTGTCCAGCTCATAGGGACAGCGCTTTGCACAGGCACCGCACCCAATGCAGGTTTCCGCGCGCTTCATTTCTTCCTGCCAATGCTCGTTTAACCATGCCTCCGAGGGCGCACGGCGGAGCATCAGCGAAATGCGCGCGCATTGCCAGATGGTGATATTCTGCGGGCAGGGCATACAGTAGCCGCATCCGCGGCAGAAGCTTGCGCCAAGCTCCTCCTTATCGGCGGCGATTTTTGCCATCATCGCATCGTCAAGCTGCGGCTCGTCTGCGAATAGCGACAGCCATTGACCGAGCTCCGTTGCACGCTGAATGCCCCAGATGGGCAGCACATTATCAAACTGCGAAAGGAACGCATACGCGGCGCGAAAATCGGTAATCAAACCGCCGGCGAGCGCTTTCATTGCAATAAATCCCACATTTTTCTCGGCGCAGAGCTTTGTCAGTGCGATTTCCCGCTCGCCGGAAAGATAGCTAAGAGGAAATTGCATGGTTTCGTAAAGCCCCGAGCGGACACACTCCTCCGCCACGCCAATCTTGTGACAGGTGATGCCGATGTGGCGGATCATTCCCTGGCGTTTCAAATCCTCCATGCACTCATAAATTCCCGTGTCATCGCCCGGTTTGTAGCAGACGTCGGCACAATGCAGCTGATAAATATCCACATGGTCGGTTTTTAATAATTCCAGTGAGGTATGAATGTGCTTCTTTAAGGTTTCCACATCCTTTGCCCCTGTTTTCGTGGCAATGGTGATATGCTCGCGCACGTCACAAAGGGCGAGCCCCACCTTGTATTCGCTGTCCGAATAGGCGCGGGCGGTGTCAAAGAAAGTCATGCCGCCTTCATATGCTTGTCGGAGCAGCCTTACGGCAGTATCCGTATCATCCCGTTGAATGGGAAGTGCGCCGAAGGCGTTTTGCGGGCTTTGGATACCGGTGGAGCCGAGGGTGACGGTTTTCATGTAAAATTCTCCTTGATTTTAGTTTGGAAGCGATTCCATTATAGCACAGTTTATATGCACTGTCAAGAGAAAATACTGATGATATGACGCGTTTGTTAACATATTCTGAATATTGGAAACAAAGCGTAACAATGCCTGCGTTTGCCTTGACTTATTTTGGGGAATCATATATAATGAACATATGCCGATTTTGATTCGGTGTGTATTTTATGGAGGAAACAATGTTAGAGTTAAACGGTATACGAAAAAATTATCCAGCGGGAAGCGGAATTGTGGAGGCACTCAAGGGCATCAGCCTAACCTTCCGTGACAGTGAATTTGTGTCTGTTTTAGGGCCGTCCGGCTGCGGCAAGACAACCATGCTGAACATCATCGGCGGACTGGATCGCTTCGACGAGGGCGATTTGATGATTGGTGGGAAATCCACGCGGGATTTTCATGATAGAGATTGGGACAGCTACCGAAATCATTCGGTAGGCTTTGTTTTTCAAAGCTACAATTTGATTCCCCATCAAAGCGTGCTTCAGAATGTGGAGCTGGCGCTGTCGCTTTCGGGCGTCCCGAAAAACGAGCGGCGGCGTCGTGCAAAAAAAGCGCTGGAGGAAGTGGGACTTGCCGATCAGTTTTCTAAAAAGCCAAGCGAAATGTCAGGCGGTCAGATGCAGCGTGTTGCCATCGCCCGCGCGCTGGTCAATGATCCGGATATTATTCTCGCTGACGAGCCTACAGGCGCGCTGGATACGGAAACCAGCGTGCAGGTTATGGATATTCTCAAAGCCATCTCCAAAAACCGTTTGGTGGTCATGGTTACACATAATCCCGACCTTGCCGAGAAATATTCCACTCGCATCATCCGCATGCTGGACGGAAAAATCTGCGATGACAGCATGCCGCTGACCGATGCGGAGCTTGCAGAGCATCGTGCAAAAGAGAAGAACAACGAAAAATACGTGAAAAAACCGTCGCTGTCCTTCGGCACATCCTTTGCGCTTTCCCTCAAAAATCTTATCTCCAAAAAAGGACGAACCGCGCTGACTTCCTTTGCGGGAAGCATCGGCATCATCGGCATAGCGCTGATCTATGCGGTGTCGCAGGGCATGACCACTTATATCAATACGGTGCAGGAGGATACCCTGTCTTCCTATCCGCTGACCATTGAGGATCAGCACATGGATATGGGAACGTTGCTTTCTGCCTTTATGGGCAGGGCGCATTCAACCGGCGAGCACGAAATGGATGCGGTATATCAGAAGGCGATGGTGTATGAAATGATCAATGCGCTGAATTCGGCGGAGGCATCGGAGAACGACCTCGCCGCCTTCAAAGCATTCATCGAAGAAGAAATGGCGAAGGATCCTTCAGAATCTGATCTTGCCGATGCGCTCAGCGGCGTGCAGTATACCTATAATGCAGATTTGCTGGTCTATACGGAAAATGTGGACGGCACCATCATTCGTTCGGATACCGAGGCGCTCATGCAGGATCTGCTGATCGAATATTTCGGGTTGGATTTATCCTCAATGATGAATCTCAGCAAAGACTATAATATGGGCATGGGCTCGAATATGATGAGCAGCTCCAATGCTCTGTGGCAGGAAATGCTGCCGGGATTTGACGGTAAGCCGATCAGTGATTTGCTTCTTAAACAGTACGATGTCATTTACGGCTCGTGGCCGACGGCGTTTGACGAAATCGCGCTGGTTGTGGACGAAAGCAATGAGATTGACGATGTTACGCTGTATGCGCTGGGACTAAAATCCAAGGAGGATATTGATGCGCTGGCACAGGCGGCGCTCCATCAGACCGAAATTGATGTTAAGGAGGAAAAATGGAGCTACGAGGACATTTGCAGCATGGAATTCAAGGTGGTGCTTCCCTCCGATTGCTATATGCTGGACGAAAAAGCAGGAACATTTACGGACCTGCGGGACAGCAATACGGGCATGCGAATTCTCTACGACAACGCCCTTCCGCTGAAGGTTACGGGCATTATCCGCCCAAGCGAAAACGCGGTTTCGGGCATGTTGACCGGCTCCATCGCCTATACCTCCAAGCTCACCGAATACCTCATCGAACACGCGACGGAATCGTCGGCGGTCAAGGCGCAGTTAGCTGCACCGGACAAGGATATTTTCACCGGACTGCTCTTTAAGGAGCACGTCGCAAATCAAACGGATGCCCAAAAAGCCGACGCTTTCAAGGATTATATCGCCGCGCTGACTGCCGAGGAAAAGGCGGACGCATATGTGAAGATGATGTGCATTCCCTCCGCCGAAACGGTGACTGCCGCTCTGAACAATGCCCGCGCAGGCATGAGCCGCGCCGATATCGAAGGCTTGATGTCCGACGCATTCGCCGCGGAAACGGGTATGAACCGCAACGAGCTTGCAGGCTATCTCGCCTCAATGAGCGATGAAGAAATCGACGAGATATTCGCCGCAGCCTTCACCGAGCAGTTCAAAGAGCAATATGCCGCTCAGGTGAAAGGGCAGCTTGAGCCACTAAGCGCAGAACAGCGTATTGCCGCGCTGGAACTTACCATGCAGAGCTGCACCACGGAGCAGGCGGCGATCTATTATGATGCGGTGCCGGAGTTTTCCGAGGCAGATTATGAGACCAATTTGGAACGACTCGGATACGTTACCAAGGATAAACCTGCCACCATCAATCTGTATGCCTCCTCCTTTGAGAACAAGGATGTGGTGGAGGATGTGATTGCACAGTATAACGAGGGTGTGGAGGAGCTTCGGAAAATCACCTACACCGACTATGTGGGGCTGATGATGTCGTCGATCACGACCATTATCAATGCAATCAGCTATGTGCTGATATCCTTTGTGGCGGTTTCGTTGATCGTATCCTCCATCATGATCGGCGTGATCACGCTGATCTCGGTGCAGGAGCGCACCAAGGAAATCGGTATTCTCCGTGCCATCGGCGCATCCAAGCGCAATGTTTCGGGTATGTTCAATGCGGAGACCGTGATGATCGGCTTTGCATCTGGCGTCATCGGCGTGCTTGTGACCTATTTGCTCTGTATTCCGATCAATGCCATCCTTCATCATTTGACGGGCATCATGAATCTCAGCGCGCAGCTGCCGATTCCCGTTGCGGTCATTTTGGTTGGCCTCAGCGTATTTTTGACGCTGCTTTCGGGCATTATCCCCTCCCGCAGCGCGGCAAAGAAGGATCCCGTGGCGGCGCTTCGCAGCGAATGATCCTATAATCAGTCAAAAATCAGCACAAAGCAGAAAGTCGCTTTGTGCTGATTTGTTTTTGCTTGTATTTGATGGTTTTGATGCAATGTGATCGACAATGACGGAAGATTTGATGCCTTGCTTAACATAATATACAAAATGATTTGATTTGATTTAGAAGAATAGACAATTGCAATTGTGATTCTTCTGTGATATAATGGAAGTGTTGAAAACCTATAGCCGTAGATTCACCGTTTGTTATTCATCCGGAGATTCCGGAAAAGTAATATATTTTAGGAGAGCAAAAGATGAAAAGACAAATCTCGACTCTGTTACTGATCGCAATGCTGGCAGGCACAGCGGTTTCATGCGGCGAAAGCGGCACACCCAGCGAAACAACGACCGGTGAAACCACGACCGCACCCGAGGTTACGACCGAGCTGACGGACGGTCTGCCCGACAAGAACATGGAAGGCTTCACCTTGAATTTGCTGAATGCTACCCCCGATTCCATGCATTGGGCGATCGTTACGCTGGATGTGGAAACCGAAAATGGCGAGCCGATCAACGATGCGATCTACAAGCGCAACCGTGAGATAGAGGAGCGGTTTGAGTGTGATATTTCGGTAACGACCAATAACTATTATGACACCGCCACACACTACAACACTGTTGTCATGGCAGGAGATAACCTCTACGACATCGTCATGGTCGTTGGAACGGAGATCCTCCGCACCACCGATTATGTGGCGAATTTCGAGAATTTGCCGTATGTGAATTTGGAAGCTGATTGGTGGAATCCGGGTGTTACCGATATTTTGAATATCGGCGGCAAGCAGATCGCGGCTGCGGGTAACTTCTCACTGTCCTATGCTTCGATTACCAACTGTCTGCTGTTCAACAAGCGTATCTATGCTGACATGAATCGGCCCGAAAATTTGTATGACCTTGTCAGAGAGGGAAAATGGACCTTCGATAAGTATATCGAGATTGCAAAGGATGCCGTTCAGGATGTTGACGGAAATACCGTTATGGATGATAATGATATTTTCGGATATGCAGGACTTACAAAAAATATCCACAATCAGCTGATCATCGGCTCCGGCATGCATTTCGTCAATAAAGATGAAGAAGGCTTCCCGGTGTTTGATGCAGCCGATGACGAGAAATTTGTCGGATTCCTTCAGAAGATCGTTAATCTTTATAACGGCGATCCCTATGTCTTCTATTGGCCGGTTAAGATTACGGAAGGCGAAAACAATCTGTTTACCAACGGTACTACGTTGTTTGTAAACGGTGCGCTGAATGCGGTGGAGAAATACCGTGATATGAAGGATGATTTCGGGTTCCTTCCGGCACCCAAGTACGATGAACAGCAAGAAAAGTATTACTCCAACATGTCCAACGGCGAGGTCGCGACGCTTCCAAGATCCTATGATCCTGCCCGTGCGGAAAACATCGGTATTTTGCTCGAAGCAATGTCTTTCTACACCCAGAAAGAGATCTTTCCTGTTTACAAGGACGTGGTCCTGCAGACAAAGTATGTTCGCGATGAAGATTCCGCTGAAATGCTTGATATCATTTTGAGCGGTATCACCTGCGACTTTGGTGTGAATGTTTGGCAGACCAGCGTCAATAATATCGTTATGGAGAACATCATCTATGCAAAGTCGGACCAGGTGGTTTCCTACTTAACATATATCAAGAACTCGCTGGTTCCCCAGATTGAGGCGCTTCGCACTTCGATCGAACAAATGCCGTAAATCATCTAACGACAATCGTCATCCGCCCTCCTGTTGTAATACGATGGGAGGGCTTTTGCTGTCGGAAAAAACGTGAAAATCGTATTGGCATAATAAACAAAAATATTAGGCTATTTTTAGAAGATTAGACTATTGCAATTGCAATGGTTCTGTGATATAATATACGCATAGATAGTATTTATCGACAATTGTAGCTGCTTTAGATAGCAGAGCGTTCGTCGGTTTATCCATCTATAAGCAAAAGCCACTCGGCATAAGAAGAACAATTTACATTTGTAAGTTGTTTTTCGTCATTCATCCGGTGATGCCGGAAAAAATATGTTTAGGAGAGCAAAAGATGAAAAGACAAATCTCAATTCTGTTACTGATTGCGATGCTTGCCGGCACTGCTATTTCTTGCGGTGAAAGCGGCACACCAAGCGAAACCACCGGTGGCGATAACGTAACTACTCCTGAAGTTACGACAGAGCTTACAGATGGTCTGCCGGACAAGAACATGGAAGAGTTCGAACTTAGCATCCTGGGTGACGGCGGTCTTACCAACACCTGGATCACCGTTCAGCTCGATGCGGAATCCGAGACCGGTGAAAAGATCAACGACGCGATCTACAAGCGTAACCGCGCAATGGAAGAGCGCTTCAACTGTAAGATCGTTGTTTCCACCAACGGTTGGTACAATACCGTTAAGAACTACGGTACATTCGTAATGTCTGGCGATAATGTCTATGATATTATCATGGTTCAGGCAACCGACTCTATGACGGTTATCGACTACTTAGCAGACTTCAACAACGTTCCTCATGTTCGCCTTGATAAGGAATGGTGGAACCCGCTGGCTTCCTCTATTTATGCAATGGGCGGCAAGCAGACTGCTGCTGCGGGTAACTTCTCGCTTTCCTATGCATCTGCTGCAAACTGCCTCCTGTTCAACAAGCGTCTCTATGACGAAATGAACGTTGGCGAAAACATGTACGACCTCGTTAGAGAGGGTAAATGGACATTCGACAAGTTCGTTGAGATCGCTAAGAAGGCTGTTAACGACGTTGACGGTAACACCGTTATGGACGCTAACGATACCTACGGTTATGCCGGCGTTATCAAGTCTATCCACCATCAGTTCGTTATCGGTGCAGGCTTGCACTATGTAGATAGCGATCCTGAAGGCTACCCCTCCTTTAACGTAGCGGAAGACGAAAAGTTTATCGGCTTGTTCGAAAAGTTCGTTAACCTCTACAACGAGAACCCCAATATCTACTTCTGGCCTGCAGATGTAAACGATGATAACTGCCGTCCTCAGTTCGCTAAGGGCTCCGTTCTCTTCTGCAACGCTTGGCCGCACAACGTAGGTACTCTTCGTGAAATGAAGGATGACTTTGGTATTCTTCCCAGCCCGAAGTATGACGAAGCACAGGAGATCTACTACTCCAACATGGCTAACGGTGAAGTTACCACCCTCCCCAGAAGCTTCCAGGAAGATCGTCTCGAAAACATCGGTATTCTGCTTGAGGCTATGTCCTTCTACACCAACCAGGAAATCTATCCTGTTTACAAGGAAGTAGTTGTTGACACCCAGTATACTCGTGATGACGACTCCATCGAAATGCTCGACATCATCTTCGCAAACGTTGTTTACGACTTTGGTGTAAACATTTGGCAGTCCAACGTTGGTAACAGAATTATGACCGACATCGTCATTCCGAAGTCTGATGCAATTGTTTCCACTCTGACCACCATTCAGACTGAGCTCGTTGAAAAGATTGACCTGCTCCGTGAGTCTGTTGAGGCTATGCCGTAATCGCAATAAGCGATCATCAAACAAACATAACAAGAGCCATCCTATGGTAATCCATAGGATGGCTTTTTTGTGTGACAGTATAAAATTCTGTAACTTCTTGACAATCGGTGGTTGGTATGGTATAATACAAAATGTAAGTTTTCCTGTTAGGCGTTCCGCAGTACATGATTTTAAGATGGAAAATATGATCTATATTGATGATTACCTGTCACCTTGCGGCGAAATGCGCCTTGCTTGTGACGGTGATGCTTTGATCGGACTTTGGTTCAAAGGACAAAATGTGCGTTTTGACAGTATGTCAGACGATTGCACACGGAAGGAAAAAGACCTTCTAAAGCGGACGAAAGATTGGCTTGACCGATATTTTTGCGGTCTTGCGCCGGATCCATGCCAAATAAAAATTCGACCGCAGGGAAGTGGATTTTCCATGCGCGTATGGGAGCTCTTGCTCGAAATACCCTATGGAGTGACAACCACCTACGGTGAAATTGCAAAGCAGATCGCAAGGGAGCGTGGCATCCGTCAAATGTCAGCGCAAGCGGTTGGACGTGCGATCGGCGCAAATCCCATCTCGATTATCATTCCGTGCCATCGGGTGATAGGCGCTGGCGGAACGCTTGTCGGCTATAGCGGCGGCTTGGAGAAAAAACGGTATCTTTTGTGCTTGGAAGGGCACAACATGTGACAAAAGAAGGCTATGAAAACATTATATATATCGGATCTTGACGGAACTTTGTTAAATGAGCAGGCGGAGCTGTCGGAGTATACGATACAAGCGCTGAATGCGATGATGGATATGGGCATGGCATTTTCGGTAGCCACCGCAAGAACCGCGGCAACCTGTAATCGCATGCTGCATCGGTTGCACCTGAATATCCCTATTGTTCTTATGAACGGCGTACTCGTCTATGATTTTCAGAATAAACGGTACATCAAAAAAGAATTGCTGACGGATTCACAGGTGAATTACATTCTATGCGCCATGGAGAATATCGGTCAGACGGGACTCATGTATGGGCTAAGCGACGACGAGCTTTCCACCTATTATGATCGCATCCCCAATGATGCCGTCCGTGCGTTCATCGAAGAACGGGTGACAAAATTTGGGAAGAAATTTACAAAGGTTCGCTCTTTGGCGGATGTGAAAACCGATGTTATCTACTTTTGTTGCATGGACACATCGGACAATATCCACCGCCTGTATGATGCGATCAAGTCCATTCCCCATTTGCGGATCGAAAAGTATCAGGATATTTATTCGGATGGGGATTTATGGTATATGGAGATCTTCTCCGGCAGCGCGTCCAAGTACAATGCGGTGATGTTCCTTCGTCGGGCGTATGGTTTCGACAGCGTTGTTGCGTTTGGTGATAACCTCAATGATCTGCCGTTGTTTGAAGCAAGCGACAGATGTTACGCCGTCGCTAACGCAAAGGATGCGGTCAAATCCCAAGCCGACGGTATCATCGGCACGAATAAGGATGACGGCGTTGTGAGATGGATGGAACAGCATTTTCATCCGCAATCAACCGTAAAATCAACAGAGCCGAACGGTATGTTCAAGGAATAAGGAGGCTCATCCATGATTTCACCGAAAATTGAAGCAATTATTGAAAAAGCACAGAGACGGTGCCCATTGACAAGAGAGGATTGCATAGAGCTTTTGCGGCAACCGGCAACCTCCCTTGAGTCTGCCGTGATTCGAAGCGTTGCCAATGATCTGATTCGAAAAAAGAACGATGGCGCGGCAATCATCATCGGGCAGATCGCCATTGACGTGCATGCTTGCAACGGCGGCTGTGCGTTTTGCTCCTTTGGGGAATCCCATACTTGTCTGTCGTCCGCACAAATCTCGGACGAAGCGCTGAAGGAAGCCATTGACGGCTTTTGCAAGGAAGGCGACCTTTTTGGTCTGTATCTGATGACGATGGCGGACAGCGATGAGGAGTATATTATAAGAAAGGCGGCGTTTGCGCGCTCCGTTGCGCCAAAAGAAACGCAAATTTGGATCAACACCGGTGACCACGGTCCGGAATTTTATCGGAAATTGGCGGAGGTGGGCGTTTGCGGAGCCTATCATGTTTGCAGACTCGGAGAGGGCACGGATACAAAGCTTGATCCCGATGTACGCAAGCGCTCCATGCAGTATATATTGGATGCGGGGTTAGATCTGTTCAGCTGCTGCGAGCCGATCGGTCCCGAGCATACCGTCGAAGAATTGGCAGATAGCATTATGCTCTGTGTGGATATGGGTGTCACGCAGTTCGGTGCCATGCGGCGCATAGCCGTTCCCGGTTCTCCAAAGGCGAGCCTGGGGCAAATATCCGATTTGGAAATGGCGCACGTTATGGGCTGCGTAGGACTTGTATATGCTTCTGTGGAAAGTGCCGTATTTTTTGGCATTCACGAGCCGTGCGAGATGGGATATTTGTCCGGCGCAAATTTTGTCACGGCGGAAGCGGGAGCAAGTCCCAGAGATACCTCCGAAGATACGAGTAAAGGTCGCGGATGGGATATGAACGCTTGCAGAAAGCTCCTGTTTGAATGCGGTTTCAACCATTTGCTGAAGGGTGATCGTTCAAAGATCGCATTAAATTACGATTATTTGGTCAAAACGGATTCGCTTTAGAAGGATCGCAAGGTATGCTCGCCGTCATAGCGTTCGTTTTGCCATATGATATACAAAGAAAAGGATATTATATAGTATGGAACCGATAAGACTTGGCAAATACCGCCACTTTAAGGGTAATGAATATACGGTCATCGGCATTGCAAAGCACTCCGAAACCTTAGAAGAAATGGTGATCTATCGTGCGCTGTACGGCGAGGGCGAGCTTTGGGTGCGCCCTGCGTCCATGTGGAATGAAACCGTAGAGCGCGACGGCGCGGTTTATCAGCGGTTTACTTATATCGGGGAATGAATCCCCATCCCACATGCCATCATCCATAAACACCGTTTTGGAAAAGGGCGTTCGAGAGAATACGATTAAAAAAGTGCTTGTTTTTTAGCCGATCATTGCCATGTGAAAAATCTTTACAGGAATTGTCGTAAAACTTCAAATTTAATTTACCTTTGTGCATAAATTGCCCGAAAAATATTCATATTTGTCTGATATAATGGTATCACATAAGAAGTCGTTCTCTGAAAATATTTTCGCGGAAGAAGAATGCATCGCTTTTTTCGTTTATGATTTTCGGAGATGTTCAATAGGCACTTTCGGGGGTTTTATGTTCGGCATATTCAACGAAGCAAAAACTGAAGAAAAAAAGAATGTCGGGGAGTCTGTTTACGGCGGCTACGGCGGACATTTGGATTATGAGAGATTCAGACGCGAGCGCAACGGCTCCCGTCTCGCAAAGGCTTCGCGGGCACTTGCGACAGGATGTCTTGTGATCGCATTCGGTGTCACGGGCGTGATCGGCGGTATGATGATCTATGAAATGATCGATGAAAACCGCTTTTTGTATTTTCCGCGCGGATCCATGCCGGATGAGACTTTGCAAGAGCAGGAGAGCGCTTCTTCTAACGGAAGTGTTTTCTTGATTGGCGAGACCGTATCCTCCGGCAATATACAGAACGTGACAGCAGAGATTTCCCGTCGCTACCGAATTCCGATCGGTGTGATGATCAGCGAGGTGGAGCCTACTTCCGCGGCAGGACTTGCCGGCATGGAATCGGGCGATATTATCGTCGCTGTGAACAGTGTTGAAATTTCGGATATCGCTTCATTGGATCGATTGATCCATGCGGCGACAGGATCTGTGGAGTTGAAGGTTTTTCGTGATAATCGGTATCATACCATTCTTTGGACAGAATAAAGGGGACGCAATGCGTCCCCTTTTTGCACGCCATTCGGTGCGCGCAATCGGCGTTCAGATGGCGTTTGTATGAAACTTAGCGTCGCAATTTAATCCTTTGGGATCAGCATATCGGAAGCGGAAAGGGTAAAGACGAATTCGCAGTTTTCACCGTGGACGGATTTTACCCAGATCTCCTGCTCATGGGCGTCGATGATGGTCTTTGCGATGAACAGTCCTAAACCTACGCCGCTTTTATCGAGACCGCGGGATTTGTCGCTCTTATAAAACCGTTCAAATACGAAGGGAAGCTCGTCCGCGGGAATGCCTGCCCCCTCGTTAAAAACGCTGACATAGACTTTTTTATCCTTTTCAAGAATGCTGATTTTGTATTTGCCGCCCTCGCGTGAGAATTTGACGGCATTGTCGCAGATGTTGTAGAAAATCTGATAGATGGCGTCGCGGTCCGCATAGACCATCATTTTATCGCGGGCGCAGTCAAATTCCACATCCAGCTTTTTTGCCTCTAACTTTTGTTCGAAGCCGATGAGGATCAATCTGCCCATTTCGCAGATATCAAAGGCTTCCATAGTGAATTTTCGCTCGCCTGCCTGGATTCTTGTAATGTCGAGAAGATTGATGACAAGGCGTGAGAGTCGGCGGATCTCCGTGCGGATGACACCCAAATAATATTCATGCTTATCCGGAGGGATGGTTCCGTCGAGGATGCCGTCGATGAAGCCGGATATGGACGTCATGGGTGTTCGCAGATCATGGCTGACGCTGGAAAGGAAGGTGCGTCTGGTATCTTCGATATGCGCCATGCCCGATGCCATGTTGTTGAAAGCGGTGGCAAGCTCTGCGACCTCGTCTCTGCCTGTGACGGGAACGCGAACATCAAATTTTCCTTGCGCGAAGCTTTTTGCCGCTTTGGACATATTTTTGAGCGGCGCGATGATGCGCTCGCTGATAAAATAGACGGCAACAAGCGCAGCGAGCATGACCCAAAGGCATGCCATAATGATGGTTTTGACCATGGTTTCGACAAAGGCTTCGATCTGCTCTGTAGCGGAGCATACGAACACGGCTCCGACAAAGCTGCCGTCTTCTGCGGATATGGGTGCCGCCTTGATGAGATGCTGTCCCGAAAGCGCGCCGCCAAGATTGCCCGTAAGCGATTTTTCGCCGTTCGAGGCGAGGTCGGAAACCACGTCAAGAGGGATGTTGTTTTGAATTTGTTCGGCAGACATGCGCTCATCGGCAAGCAGGATCGCGCCATTGGAATCGGAAACCAGGATGAAGATATCCTCATTGCTGCTTGACAGTGCTTCCAAAACAAAGATGAGCTGCTTGCGGTTGAAATAAATGAACTGATTAAAATCGGAGCTGTTGCTTTCGCGGAAGCTTTCGGTTACGGTGGTCGTGAGAGTATCCGCGGTACGGTCGAGCATGTCCTGCTTGGCGGTGCGGGAGTAGGAATGTGCCATTTGGTGGACGATGAACGACACGATCAGAAAGCTGATGCCAATGATCAGCATAAATGCCGTAATATATTTTGTAAATAGCGATTTGAACATGGTCAGTATTTCATTTCCGCTGCCGATCGGCAGGAATGGGTTATCATTCGAAAATGGTTGAAACGTAAAATCAGCCGATGAAGAAGCGATGATCTTATGCGCATGGCGATTTCTCTTTTTTGATTATAGCACATTTGCGGATGAATTACAAGTGGTTTGAACAAAAATCCTCTGCCGTAAATTTCCTGCTTTCAGAAAAACGTCTTGACATTTGAGATCCTATGCGATATAATGTTTATGGATAATTGAGGCTGACTTACCAATCCTATAAATAACAGGAGAATGTTATGTTAACAAGCCGCGAACGATTATTACGGCATTTTGCCGGTGAGCCGGTGGATCGTTTTCCCATTTGGCTGTTGTTCCCGTGGCACCGTGTGAGCTATTATACCGATGTATGGAATCAGCCCGCATATGCTCCTATCATGCAGCGAATCCTCGCGGGCGATGTGGATAGCTTTGACAGACGCAATTTGAATTGCGGATTTGCCTACAACGCCAATCCCGACATCAAATTTGAGCATGTGACGCGTACCGAAGGGCAGAATACCGTCCATGAGACCATTCTCCATGCCCCCGGATGCACGCTGACCAGACATACATCCCGCGGCGGAGATCCGACAAGGGTAAAATTCTTCATCGACGAGCCGGAACAGCTTCGCGATGTCATGGCGATCCCCTATGTTGCTCCTACGCCGAATTTGGATAAGCTGCGCGAGGAAAGACTTGAGTTTGGTGACAAGGGCTTGTTCATGATGGACATCGGCGATCCGCTTGGCGTGCTGTACAACCTGATGAGTGCCGAAAACTTCTCACTTTTTACAGCCACCGATTATGATTTGCTGATCGAGTTTTTGGACTGCATGTGTGAGCGCGTGCTTCCTTTGTATCGCTATTTGCTGGAAAACGATGTGGCGGATTGCTATTTTATCGTTGGTGCGGAATTTGCGGGGCCTCCGCTGGTTTCACCGAGCCGCTTCAACGAGCTGTCGGTTCGCTATGTGAAGAAGATCGTGGATCTGATCCGCTCCTACGGAAAGCTTTCCATCGTTCATTATCACGGCAATCTTTTCCATGTCAGAGAAGGCATGAAGGAGATCAATCCCGACGGTCTTCACACTATCGAAGCGCCACCCGTCGGCGACTGCACCTTAACGCAGGCGCGCGAGATCCTCGGCCGCGATATGGCATTGATCGGACCGGTGCAGTATGACGATATGATTCGCCTTTCCCCCGAGGAGATCGAGGAGCAGGTAAAGGATGCCTTCGCGCAGGCAAGTGACGGAAAGTTTATTCTGTCTCCCACCGCCGGCCCCTATGAAAACACCCTCTCCCCCCACGCGGTGAACAATTATCTCCGCTTTATTGATGCCGGTCTTAAATACGGCAAAATGAACTGACGTAACAAAATAATATAAACCATTTTTGAAAGGAGACCCTCATGACCTCACCACAAAGCTTTTTTGGATTCTGCCCCGGCGATGATTATAAGATCGCCCGTTGGGATCGCTTGTGCGAATATTACAAATTGTTGGCAAAGGAAAGCCCCTGTATACAAGTTACAGAGATCGGCAAAACCACCCTCGGCAATCCCTTTATTCAGGTGGTCATCACCTCCGAAAAAAACATGGCAAATCTGGAACAGATCAAGGCTGACTCTCGCATGGCGATGTACGAGGGGCGTCACAACGGCAACGTATGCATTTGCATGCAGTCTATGAGCTTGCACGCAAAGGAACTTGGCGGCACCCAAATGTCTCCGCTGCTTGCATATGAGCTTTTAAGCGGCGATCATTCGCACATTTTGGATAATGTGGTTTTGGTGATGATCCCCAGCGCCAATCCCGACGGTCAGATCATGATCACTGATTTCTACAACGAGTATTTGGGAACGGAGCACGAGGCAACGACCTATCCCTATCTGTACCATCACTATGCAGGTCATGATAACAACCGCGATGCGGCATTCTGCAATTTGGTCGAATCCAAATATCTGTCCAAGGCGATGTACGAGGAATGGTGCCCCCAGCTGTTTGTGGACCACCATCAGATGGGAAGCTATACAAGCCGAATGTTTATCCCGCCATATAAAGGCCCCATCACGAACGGCATCAGCGCCATGGTTTTGCGTGAGCAAAACTTCTTTGGCTCGGATATGGGCTACGCGCTGGAGGCAGAAGGAGTTCAAGGTGTCGTCAGCGAAATGTTCGGCGCGTCAGGCACCGCCAGCTTTGGATCTGTAGCCGGTGTACACAATATTGTCGGTCTTTTGACCGAATCTTCCCATGCCAAAATGGCGAGCCCCCGTTTGATCTACAAAGAACAGCTGAAGCCCTTTGGTGTTCATGAGGATCCCATGAAGCCCACGCCCTTTTTCCCCAACCCTTGGAAGGGCGGTCTGTGGAAGCTCGGTGATATTGTAAAACAGCAGAAGGTCGCCGCTATGGCAGTCCTTGATACCATGGGGCGCAATCCTGCGCGTGTGATGGATGCCATGTGTCACAAAACAGCAGAGCAAAAGCAAAAGGCGATCGACAGCGGCATTGCCGCATTATATGTGATTCCCGCAGGCGAGTCCACGGATAAGATTTTTGAAGCGCTTTCTCATCACCGTATTGCCATGTATCAAGCAAAGGAATCCTTCGTGGCAGATGCAAGGGTATATCCCAAGGGAACCATCGCCATCCCAACAGCACAGAGTGCCTATGCTTTCATACTCAATGCGCTGATCAACACCACACCCGGTAAAATACCATCGTCGTCTGTTGCGGGCTATGTTACGGCAGATGTGATTTCTTCCGCAGAATTTGATCAGGAACATTTTGATGTTTATCACCACACCTCCGCTTCCTACAGCTGGAAGACTGATAAAAAGATCGCCATCTACAAGCGTTACTACTCCGGAAATACGGATGAAGGTTGGCTTCGTTGCGTTTTGGATCAGCATCAGTGTCCCTTCCGTTCTGTTTTGGATGATGACATCATCTCCGGTAATGTGAACGCAGACATTTTGATCCTTCCGGAGGATACCAAGCAGTATATGGACGGCGATGAATCTCTTTGCAAAAGTGAGTACCTCGGCAACCAGCCTCAAAAGTATCGCAGTGGACTGCGTGAGGCGGGTAGGAAGGGACTGCGGACATTTGTGGAGCAAGGCGGTCGTCTCATTGCCTTTGGCGGAGCGGTGCCCTATGCAATCGAAACGTTCGGGCTGGATATTCAGGATGTAGGTGCAAAATATCCCGGCGTTCAGATGCGTCTGAATAGAGTCAATGCGCACGGCAAAGATTTTCATGCAGTAGGATGGTTCATGCCCGTGATGCACATTCATGAAACCTATTATGCCGAAAAATATCAAATTGAGGGTACCTTTCAAGGCAACAGCATCATTCCCGACGGTACGCCTGCCATTATTCGCACAAGCTATGGCAAGGGCGAGATCGTGCTGATCGGATACTCTCCCATATTCCGTGCACAAACGGTTGGTGCCTTTGATTCGCTGTATCAATATCTGAAATAAGGTATATACCTATTACACGTAAGCGCAAACTATAAAGAGGGGATCTTCTGATCCCCTCTTTTACAATGCCAGCTTGACTATGTACCGCACCGTAAGCTTATGTCCCCTTGCAGTTCTGCTCTTTCGCTCAAAAACCTCGGTTCGTATGGGATTCATATTATTGACCATCTGCCCGCCGATAGAGCCAGCCTGACGGGATGTGAGTTCGCCGTTGTAGCCCTGCTTCAGATTGACGCCCACTTCATTAGCCGCCTGCATCTTGAACTGCTCCATGGCAGCCTTTGCTTCGGGGACAACGATCTTGTTTGTGTTGTTAGACATAATTATTCTCCTTTTACCCAAACTATCTATATGATCGACCGCATCCGCGTTTTTCGCAAAATTTCACGAAACCGAAATTGTCGGGCGGAGACGATCTGTTAAGGGGAGTCAAGGCGTTTCCGCCCGACTCTGCTATTATTATCACCGCATGCCGTCCGAATATGTTTGGGAATTTTTTATGCAGTCTGCGCTTTTTTCCAAGTGAGAGCAAGGCAAAAGCCGTCACGCTATGTGGCGGCTTTTTTTGTGGAATGAGAAATATTCGCGTTTGGTATGATTGTTTTCTTTTTGGGCGATAATAACGGCGTGAATCTTTATATAGGAAAGGAAATATCATTATGAAATCCGGCTTTTTTGGCGTATTGCAGCGCGTCGGTCGTTCCTTTATGCTTCCGATCGCGATTCTGCCGGTGGCGGGCTTGCTGCTTGGCATCGGCAGCTCCTTCACCAACGCCACCACCCTCGAAACCTATGGATTAACGGGGATTATATATGAGGGAGGTATCCTTTACACCATCCTCGATATTATGAGCAAAACCGGCAGCGTCGTTTTTGACAATCTTGCGTTACTTTTTGCCATGGGTGTTGCCATTGGTATGGCGAAAAAGGAGAAGGAGGTGGCGGCGCTTTCCGGCGCAGTCGCCTATCTGGTTATGAATACCGCCATCAGCGCGCTCATCCACATGGGCGGCGGTGTGGAAAGCTTACCCGCCAACTCTACTACCACGGCGCTTGGTATTCCAACGCTCCAAATGGGCGTATTTGGCGGCATCATCGTGGGACTTGGTGTGGCGGCTTTGCATAACCGCTTCTATAAAATAAGGCTTCCACAGGTGCTCGCTTTTTTTGGCGGTACGCGATTTGTTCCGATCATTTCAAGCCTTGTCTTTTTGTTTGTAGGCGTTTTGATGTTCTATCTTTGGCCGATCGTACAGCGGCTGATCGCTTCGCTTGGCAATTTGGTGCTGGCATCGGGGTATGCGGGCACATGGATCTACGGCATCATAGAGCGTGCGCTCATCCCCTTTGGATTGCACCATGTCTTTTATATGCCCTTCTGGCAGACGGAGGTGGGCGGCTCTGCGGTCATCGACGGCGTGCTCGTACAAGGCGCGCAAAATATCTATTTCGCCGAGCTTGCATCCAAAGCGACCGAACGCTTTTCCGTATCCGCAACCCGCTTTATGTCGGGAAAATTCCCCTTTATGATCTTCGGCTCGCCCGCCGCCGCATTTGCCATGTACCGTGCGGCACGTCCTGAAAAAAGAAAAATCGTGGGCGGCCTTTTATTATCGGCGGCGCTGACTGCCATGCTTACCGGTATCACCGAGCCCATTGAATTCACCTTCCTCTTTGTTTCTCCCATCCTTTATGCCATCCATTGCGTGCTTGCGGGACTTTCCTACATGCTGACGCATATCTTCGGCGTGGGTGTGGGAATGACCTTTTCGGGCGGTCTGATCGACTTGACGCTGTTTGGTATTTTGCAGGGAAATGCCAAGACCAATTGGATATGGATCGTGATCATCGGCGCGGTTTACGCGGTGGTATATTATTTCCTGTTTAGTCTCATGATTCGCGGACTGAATCTCAAAACGCCCGGCAGAGAGGCGGATGACGAGGAAACCAAGCTTTACACCCGCGCAGACTATAATGCCCGCAAGGATAAAGCCGACGATGCCTCGCTTCTCGTACCTGCGCTCATTTTGAAAGGGCTCGGCGGAAAGACTAATATCTCCGATCTGGATGCCTGTGCCACACGACTGCGTGTCACGGTGAAAAATCCCGCACATGTCAGCGATTCGCTCCTGCGACAGAGCGGCGCATCCGGTGTCATCCGAAAGGGAGAGGGTGTGCAAATCATTTACGGACCGCAGGTTTCTGTGGTGAAATCACAGCTTGAGGACTTCATGGATTCGCCCGATGCGGTACGCACGGATGAAATTATCGGCGCGCATACCGCATCGGCGCAGGTGGAAAAAGTGGCACCTTCCGGTGGCGAAGATAGGATGCTCTCTGCCCATATGGCAGGAAGGATCGTGCCGCTTGCCGAGGTTCCCGATGATGTTTTCGCAAAGAAAATGCTTGGTGACGGCATTGCCGTTGAACCGTCCGATGGCAGGCTGTATGCACCCTGCGATGCTGTGGTCGCAGATGTGTTCGATACGGGGCACGCCGTGAATCTTACGGCAGAGGGTTGTGAAATTCTGCTGCATATTGGCATTGATACGGTGAAGCTGGGCGGCAAATATTTCACCACCCATGTCACCAAGGGGCAGACAGTAAAAAAAGGCGAGGTGCTGGTTTCCTTTGATATGGAGGGCATCAAAAACGAGGGGTATGCGCTGACGACACCGATGGTCGTTTGCAACAGCGACGAATTTTCCGAAATAAAGGCGCTTGCCGAGGGCGACGTCACGCCCACGCGGGATCTTTTGAAACTTGTGAGGTAGACGATGAAAAAATTTGAATATCAGATTAAGGACGAGGCGGGCATTCATGCCCGCCCCGCAGGAATGCTGGTCAATAAAGTAAAGTCGATGGGCGTATCGGTGACGCTTATCAAAGGAGAGCAGTCGGCGAATGCGTCGCGGTTGTTTGCCGTCATGGGTCTTGGCGTGCGATGCGGCGATACCATAGAGGTGCGAGTTGAGGGCGAAAATGAAGAGGCGGCGTTAGCTGAGCTGGTGGCATTTTTTGAGGAGAATTTATGAGCGAGTCTGTGAAGTTTGTGGGGAAGGGTGTAGCCGCCGCCATTGCCGTCGGGCAGATCCGCGTGTTAAAGCGGCAGAATGCGCCCGTTGTGAGGCGGCGTATTGACAACATCGAAGCGGAGCTTTGCCGATGGGAACGGGCGAAGGAGACGGCGAAGGATGAATTGCTTGCCGTTCGCGAAAAAGCGCTTCGCGAGGTAGGCGAGTCGGGAGCGCAGATTTTTGAGATCCACCGTATGATGTTGGATGACGAGGATTTCGGGAAATCGGTGGAGAGCATGATCCGCGATCAATCGGTGAATGCGGAGTGGGCGACGGCAATGACGGCGGACAATTTTGCGGCGATCTTCTCCGATATGGAGGATGGCTACATGCAGGCGAGGGCGGCGGATGTGCATGACATCGCAGGCAGGCTGATCCGCTGTCTTTCCGACGGCGAAGAAGCGGAAATGTCATCAGGCAGCTATATTCTGGCGGCGGATGATCTTGCGCCGGGAGAAACGGTGGCACTCGATAAAACGCAGGTGCTTGCCTTTGTCACCGCCCACGGCTCGGTCAACTCACACACGGCGATTTTGGCACGGAGTATGAACATTCCTGCGGTTGTAGGGGTGGGGAGCGCATTTCTTAACGCGGTGAAGGATGGCATGCAGGCGATCGTCAATGGTGGAACGGGAGAGATAGAGCTTTCGCCGGATGAAGATGCCATCGCTTGTGCCAAGCAGGAGATTTGCGAACAGCAGGCACATGCTCGGCTACTTGAAAAGCTTCGTGGCAAGGAAAATGTGACGCGGGACGGACACAAAATCGAGATCCTTGCCAATATAGGCAGTGAGGTGGAGATCGGTGAGGTGCTTCGCAATGATGCGGGCGGGATCGGGCTTTTTCGCAGCGAATTTCTTTATTTGGATGGGCGCGACTTCCCATCGGAAGAGGAACAGTTCGCAGTATATAGGCGCGTGCTTTCAAAAATGGCGGGAAAGCGCGTCATCATCCGCACGCTTGATATCGGCGCGGATAAACAGTCGGCGTATTTTAAGCTCGAAAGGGAAGAGAACCCCGCTTTGGGGCTTCGCGGCATCCGACTATGCCTGAGTCGCCCCGAAATTTTCCGAACACAGCTTCGTGCCTTGTACCGCGCGTCTGCCTATGGAAAATTAGGCATCATGTTTCCCATGATCACCTCCGAAGGGGAGGTGGCGGAGATTCTCAGCCTCTGCGAGCAGATCAAAGCGGAGCTTGCGGCGGCAGATATTCCCATGGGCGAGCAGGTGGAGCGCGGCATTATGATCGAAACGCCGGCTGCCGCCATCATCAGCGACAGGCTGGCACCGATGGTGGATTTTTTCAGCGTCGGCACCAATGATCTGACACAATATACGCTGGCATGCGACCGGCAGAATCAAGCAGTGGAGTCTTACGCGGATTCTCATCATGCGGCTGTGCTTCGGTTGATTGCATTGGCGGCAGAAAATGCACACCGATCGGGTAAATGGATCGGCATCTGCGGCGAACTGGCGGCAGATACATCGCTGACGGCGGATTTTCTCCGTATGGGAATCGACGAGCTTTCGGTGTCGCCATCCTTTGTGCTGAAGGTGCGCGAGAAGGTTCGAAATAGCGTTGTTCAAATGCCGCTGTCAAAAGAGGAATAACCCGTCTGCCCGGCGCGCGCGCAAAAGTTTTTTTGAAAATTCGCCGAATCTCTTGACAAATAGGGGAAGCTGTGGTATAATTATAAGCGTGTTTGATGCTGCTATGGCTCAGTCGGTAGAGCGCATCCTTGGTAAGGATGAGGTCATCAGTTCGATTCTGATTAGCAGCTCCACGTTTGGTTCGCGCGCGAACCACCTAAAAATCGCCGCAATGCGGCGATTTTTTTCCGCCGGTGTGTTGGAATTGGCAGACGAGGTGGACTCAAAATCCATTGATGGCAACATCGTGCGGGTTCGACCCCCGCCACCGGCACCAATCAAAAAAACCGCTTCCCATCGAGGAAAGCGGTTTTTTATTTTGGGTGTTGACAAATCCCTCATCGTGTGCAATACTTTCTTTAACATCTATAATGGTTTGAACCGCATGGGGCAATTGGAGCCCTGACGCCGTAAACCATATAGATGTTTTTTGTATAGTAAGATTGCCTATCTCACCGTCTTTGTGTGGAAAATTCCCGTATGCGGTTGACGAATAGGGGACAATGTGGTATACTATAAAGTAGAATATCGAACAGGCATCGCTGTCTGATTTTGCAATCAGACCTGATAGAAAAAGTTTGAAGATCCGGTTTCAAACGGATGCTTTTGCATGAAAACCAAGCCCCAATAGGGGAGAAAGGCGGCTTTCGCTGCGGCGAAGGTCATGGTATTCCATGAAAATACTAATCTGCCATATGTGGATGGTCATCGGCGGCGCGGAGACGCATGTAGTGGAATTGGCAAGAGAGCTGGCGGCGAGAGGGCATGATGTTACCGTTGCATCCAACGGCGGCGTTTATGTGAATGCGCTGGAGCAGTCGGGCGTCAAGCACTTCAAGGTGCCGCTGCATACCAAAAAGCCCGTTGCGGTGATGGAAAGTCTTAATAAACTGGGTGCGTTCATCAAAGCGGAGAATTTTGACATTGTGCATGCGCATTCGCGCATTCCTGCTTTTGTATGTGGCATTCTGGCAAAAAAATTGGGCTTTCGTTTTGTAACTTCTACCCATTTTGTATTCTCCGTAAACGCGCTGTGGGCGAGGCTGTCCGATTGGGGCGAGCATACGTTTGCGGTAAGCTGCGATATCAAACAGTATCTAATAGACAAGTATGGTGTGCCGAACGACACCATCACAGTGACCATCAATGGCATTGACACGGTGCGTTTCCATAAATCCATCGACAATGCAGCTTTGAAGGCAGAGCTTGCGCTGGAGGATGGCAAATTTCGCGTGCTGTCCGTCAGCCGCATCGATGATTCCACCGTTCGTCCCGCATTGCTTCTTTGCGAAGCGGCGGTGAAGCTTGCGGCGGAAATTCCCAATCTGGAAATTCTCATCGTTGGCGGTGGCAATGCCTTTGCGGCGCTTTCAGCAAAGGCGTCGGAGGCAAATGCCGCCATCGGACGAGAGGTTATACGTCTGACGGGCCCGCGCACCGATATTGCGGAGCTTGTGGCGACCTGTGATGCCTTTGTGGGCGTTTCTCGAGCGGCGTTGGAAGCAATGAGCAGCGAACGCCCCACGGTTCTGGTGGGCCCTCTTGGCTATAGTGGCGTGGTAAGAGAGGAAATTCTTCCTTTTGCCCGTGCCACCAACTTCTGTTTTAGAGGTTCCCGTCTTGCCGAAACGGCGGACGTGGAGCGCGATCTGCTTGAAATATTCCATATGTCGGAGGATGCTCGCGCAGCCTGCGGCAGACTTGGCAGACAAGTGGTAATGGAAAGCTATTCCGTTGCGAAAATGGCGGATGATCATATCGCCGTTTATGAAAGGCTGAAACCGCGGCGTCATTATAAGCGCGGAGATGTCATTATTTCCGGCTACTATGGCTTTCACAATATCGGCGATGATTCGCTGCTTGATGCCATTGTGAGCGGCATAAGAGAGCGTCAGCCCGATACGCGCATTACGGTGTTGGCAAAGAATCCTCGCAGGCTGACTCGAGCCGTCGGCGTCCGTGCTATCCATCGATTCAATCTGTTTGCCATCGCCACTGAAATGCGGCATGCGAAGCTGCTCATTTCGGGCGGCGGCAGTCTTCTGCAGGATGGCACCAGTAAAAAAAGCCTGTTTTATTATCTCACCATTCTGCGCATGGCAAAAAAACGCGGATTGAAAACCATGCTGTATGCCAACGGACTCGGGCCGCTTGTTTCTAAAAGCGGCCGCGAAAAAGCGGTGGCTGTCATGGAAAGTGCGGATTATGTCAGCTTCCGTGAGCCATCTTCAGAGAAAACCGCGCGAGAGATTGGTTGTAGGACGGCGCTTCATGTTACCGCAGACCCTGCTTTTCTCATCCGAGCATCCGACGCGAGCTGGTGCGAACACATCCGCACACGGGAAAAAATTAACGGTAAATACTTCATTGTCAGTGTCAAGGATGGCAATAATTTCGGCGAAAAATCAAGCATGAAGACGGTGGACGTGATCGCTGCCGATCTTGCTTTGGTGGCAAGCAACTATGGGCTGTTGCCTATAATCGTGCCCATGCATGCAAGCCGTGACATGGCGGTCTCGTTGACATTGCGCGAAAAATGCGGCGTGGGTATTGTGGTGAGCGGACTTTCCGCATCCGAACTTTGCGGTCTGATTGCAGACGCAGAGTTTGTGGTGGGAACAAGACTGCATACGCTGATTTATGCCGCAGCCATGGGTGTGCCGATGACAGGCATTTCCTATGACCCGAAAATTGATGCATTTCTTTCCTATATCGGGCAGGAAGCAAAAACGCTGGATATTCGCACCATCAAGGAAGGTAATCTGCGTCAGAAGATAGACGATATTATGACCGATCAAGAGGGCCTCCGTGCATCAATTGCCGAAACCGCAGCGAAGTTTCGCCGACTTGCACAATCGGATGCGGATGCAGCTATCACATTGTTAAAACAGCTTAGGGAAACACGATAAAAACAACGTCGGTAACTTTTGGTTATACGAATATACAACAATCATTCCACATACAAAATCGACAATATGAGCCTCTGCAGAAAAAGACAAGTCGGCGAAGCATGAACATGTCGATGGTTTCGCAGTGGGCGAGTAAAGGACGGCAACAATTTTGCGATTTTTTGGCTTTTCAAATAAACGGATCGGCGCCGCTGAAACGGTGCATGCTAACCCTATAATTGCTTTTGTTAAGAAAAACGCGGTATTTCTCATCGCCTGTGTGGCGGCGCTTGTCACCATGTGCATCGTTCCGCCCGATGCGGCGTATCTTCATTATTTCGACTTCAAGACACTAACTTGTCTGTTTTCTGTATTGGCGGTGGTCTGCGGACTAAAAAACATCAACTTTTTTTACATTCTCGCAAGGGAAGTGGTACGGCGGTGCGGCAGCATTCGACTGTCGGTCATTGCGGTGGTCTATATCACCTTCATCGGATCCATGCTGATCGCCAATGACATGGCGCTTCTGACCTTTTTACCGCTTGGATACTTCGTCCTCAATGTGACGGGGCATACCAAATATACCGCACTTACCTTCATTTTGCAGAATGTGGCGGCAAATCTCGGCGGCATGCTCACACCCTTCGGCAATCCGCAGAATCTTTACCTTTATACGAAATTCAACATTCCCACCGGCGAATTTATGGCAATCATGGCTCTCCCCTTTGTGATTTCCATTGTGATCATTACACTTTGCTGTTTCTTTGTGAAGTCTGTTAAAGTTGAAATTCCGTCGGACGACACGCCGCCATTGCCTAAAAAACAGGCGATACTGTTGGCGGTGTTGTTTGTGTTTGCGATTGCCATTGTGTTCCGCGGAATTCCCTATCAGTTCGGATTTTTAATTGTTCCTGCACTGCTTTTTCTTGATAGAAAGGCGCTGGCAATGGTGGATTATCCGCTTCTTGGAACCTTTGTCGCCTTTTTTGTATTCAGCGGCAATATGGCGCGCATTGAGGCGGTGCGGGCATTCGTTTCGGGGCTTCTTGAACGCAATACGCTCATTACTTCCATTTTATCCTGTCAGTTTATATCCAATGTTCCGTCGGCAATTTTACTTTCGCAGTTTACAGAGAATTACCGTGCGCTGTTGATCGGCGTGAATATTGGCGGCGTGGGAACACTCATTGCATCGCTGGCGAGTCTGATCACCTTCCGCGAATTCACAAAAAATTATCCTGCGCGAACCAAATCTTACATTCTGCTGTTCCTTGCGATCAATTTTGCATTTCTGGCGATTTTGACGGTCGTCATGTCGCTGTATTTGGCAAAGTAGATTTTGGCGCGTGAGCGCGAATATTATTTTCATATACGGGAGAAAATTATGCCACCCATTACCATGCTCATCAAACCTGCGTCCTCACTTTGTAACATGCGATGCAAATATTGCTTTTACGCCGATGTTACCGACCATCGGGAGGTGAAATCCTACGGCATCATGAGCCACGCTTTGCTCGAAACGATGGTCAAACGCGCGCTTGATGAGGCAGAGGGCTTGTGCAGCTTTTCCTTCCAAGGGGGCGAGCCTACGCTGGCGGGCTTAGATTATTTCCGCCTGCTCATCGACCTGCAAAAAAAATATAATACGAAGCATCTGCAAATTCGCAATGCCATCCAAACCAACGGATATATCATTGATGAAGAATGGGCGAAATTTTTCGCGGAGAATCATTTTCTCGTTGGATTGTCGGTGGACGGATACCGCGAGCTTCACGACAGCATGCGCATTGATGGAGCGGGAGAGGGAACCTATGCCCGTATTATGAAAACCGCCGCGCTGTTTGACCGTTATCATGTGGAATACAATGTGTTGTGTGTGGTGAACAATCTGGTGGCAAGGCATCCGCAGAAGGTTTACAATGCGCTGAAAAAGTTTGGATATATTCAGTTTATCCCCTGCATTGACGGCTTTGATGGCGAGAAACAGCTTTATTCGTTGGATGGGAAGCGTTACGCGGAGTTTTTGAAAACCACCTTTGACTGTTATTATCAGGACTTCATGAGCGGACACTTTGTCAGCGTGCGAAACTTTGACAACTATGTAAGTATGCTTTGCGGACAGCCGCCCGAAGCCTGCGGTATGAGCGGCTTTTGCACCTGCTATTTTGTTATCGAAGGCGATGGCAGCGTTTATCCCTGCGATTTTTATGTGTTGGATGAATTTAGGCTTGGAAATGTTGCCACCGACAGTTTTGCGGATATGCGAGGTTCGGAGCAGGCGAAGCGGTTTACGGAGCCATCAACAGCGGTTCATGCACAGTGTGACGGATGCCAATGGTATCCCATTTGCCGCGGCGGATGCCGACGGGATCGCGAGCCATTTGCGGATGGAAAGCCGGACATCAATGTCCACTGCGAGGCATACAAAGCGTTCTTTCCCTATGCGATAGAGCGTCTGCAGCAGATCGCGCAGATCTGCATGCGCGGTCCGCAAAGACGATAAAATTTCGTATAAAATTTAATACGCCGCACATTCTCATAGAAGAATGTGCGGCTTTTTGTATTAAAACAGGAATCAGATGCTGACAAGATGATGGAAACCGCCCTCGCGGCCGATGTCCGCTTTTGCTTGACGCGCACTCAAATTAAAGATCGGAATACCCTTGTCAACGGTATTGCGATAGATCTTTTCCATATCGTTGTATGAGGGTTGCGAGAGATTGATGCCGTAAAGATAGGGGATTTCGGACATGGTTTCGATATAATGATCTCCGCGTCCGCAGAAATGCACCGCGCCGCCGCCAAAGCGTTCTAAAAGGAGCGCATCATAGGGAGCCGCGTATTCCTTGTAAAATTCGGGCGTGAGATTCATCGCGCTGTCGTCGCGTATCAAAATGGAGCCGCGGTGGCAGAGAAACTCCCAATGGACATTCATCTCATCGTTGCGAGGGAAGATTCGATGCCATTTGTGCATAAAGGATGTGAACGTGTCGGCGGAAAGCTGCAGGGCACTATGGACAAGCTCCGGCTCGTCATACATGGCATAGAACATTTCGGCTCCCCACAGCATTTCGCAAATATCGAGCGCACCCTGTAAATCGGGGTGATAGACCGATACATAGGAGCGAATGCGCGGATATTTTTCGAATACTTCCGCACAAAGCTCGCCAAATGCAAACACATCGCTACCAAAGCCACCCATCAGATTCGGCTCGCCCTTATCCACCATGCGGCGGATCCATTCAGTGTCGTTGATGGGACGGGTGGTCGGAAGCGTATTGGTGGCATAGGGCATCACGAAAATCTCTGCGCCAAACAGCGATGTCATAATACCCGTTCCGTAATTCGCGCGCATGCAAAGATTCCGATGGGGGGTATTGAGCGCGACCGAAACCGAGGAAAGCTGTGCTCTGAGCATCAGCTCAACACTGCTAAGGGCATCGTTGATGGGAACAAAGGGAGGCTCGTATTTGGGTGGGGACAATTTCTTGCGTTCGGGGTGGAATAGATCGCCTTTGAATTCGCCGTATAAGAAGCCCCTCCATTGATTGCGAAAATCTTCCTCGGTTTCGGGGTCGATACGGTTTTCAATGTCCTCCAGCAGAGCGAGAGTCTCTTTTTGAAGTGAAATCATAAAATCACCATGACTTTCGCATCGGCGAAAGCTTTCTTAAAAAAAGAATACAATTCTTAAGTTTATTCTTCAAACATCATCGCTTCGATGTAGGTATCTGCGAAATAGGGATCGCTCGCCAAATCAATGGATTGCGCCGATTTTGCCAGCGCATAGGCATCCTTTCGCATGGCGGTGTTCAAAAGCAGAAGCTCTGCGCCGCCCAGCGCCGCATTGCCGATAACGGCAACCTTGCTGACCAAAGATTTCGGAAGCAAGCCGATCCTGCCCGCGCTGACGGTGTTCAGATAGCTTCCGAATCCGCCTGCGATCATGAGCGTTGTGACCTCACTCTCGTCGATATTTGCCGCATGCATCAGCGTTTTTAGACCCGAGTAAATGGCAGACTTTGCAAGCTGTATCATGCGAATATCCTGCCCCGTGAGTGCGACCGGCGGCAGAATCATCACTTCGTCTTCCTCAATGAAGCCGGTTTCATCCACCGTTCCGTTTTCGAGCAGTGCTGCCATGGCATCCACAATGCCGCTTCCGCAGATGCCGACGGGCTTTGTTTCGCCGATAACATGGGCGGAGATGCCGTTTTCGGTCAAGTAAACCTTGTCGATGGCACCCGGTGCGCCGCGCATACCCATGGAAATGCCAACGCCTTCAAAGGCAGGGCCTGCGGCGGTGGAGCAGGTGTACAGCGAATTTTTGCAGTAAAGCGCCATTTCGCCGTTTGTGCCGATGTCAACCAGCATTGCATTTTCCTTGCCGACAAGCTCGCCGCAAAGGATCGCGCAGATCGTATCGCCGCCTACAAATGCGGAGATGCAGGGGGCAAGATAGACCTCTGCGTCAGGCGCGGCAGATGATAAGCCGAGCGTCTTGGCAGACATGGCTTCGCCAAAATCGCGGGTGAGCGTGAAGGGCGCATGGGAGAGTGGCTCGGGTGTGGTATTTGTGAGCAGATAAAGCATGACCGTATTGCCTGTGATGACCAACCCGTCAATTTCCGAAGGATCCCGTCCGATGCCCTTGCAAAGATCCGCAAGCATGCGGTCGATGGCACTTCGAATGGTATCAGCCAGTTCCGCACCATTGCCCGCCAGATGGGATTCCATGCGGGAAATAACATCTGCGCCGAAGGATGCTTGGGGATTTGCCATACCGCCCTCCGCGAGGATCTCCCCTAAGGGGGAAAGCAGTCTGATGGCAAGGGTGGTCGTGCCGATGTCTATGGCGGCACCGATCTGCTTGAAGGATGCGTTCAGCGTGATATTCTTGGCTCTGCCTGCCGTCAAAACCGCGTCGTCCTTGCTTTTTTCGAACGCTGTTTCCACCGTGCATTCGCCGAGAATGTCCGTGCAGCAGGCGAGGCGGATGCCGTCAGAGATCTCCTTCGCGTCCAACAATTTTTGCTCGGCGCTTGTCAGCGGCGAGAGTTCGCCGCTTGCCCGAACCTTGCACTTGCCGCATTTGCCGTGCGCGCCGCAGGGAAGCTCTGTCAAAAATAGCTCCGAAAGCCGCGTGCCTGCCTCGACCGTGCGCTTTTCTCCGTTAACTGTAATTAAAATAGAAGCAGAAATGGTAGTTTCTCCTCTCCGGTGCTTTGATGCTATGATCAAAGCTTGATTTTTTTGATTTCTTCTGCGTAATACTGAACTAGCTCAAACTTGGAGCCGGGCATCAGTCTGTGATCGGGGCAGGGAATAAAGCCACCCATGGATGCCAATCGCTCCATGCGGCGAAGTTCTGCGTCCACAGCCGCCTTATCCTTGCGGAATGCGGTCTTGTCCATGCCGCCGACGCCAAGCATGCCCTTGCCGAATTTCTCTCTGGCAGCTTCAAACTGATCGCCCCATACGCCAACCTCGATGGGAAACATGGTGTTAACGCCGTTCTCGTACCATGTGGGCAAAAGCTTATCGGTCACACCGTCACAGTCGAGGGAAATGATATCAATGCCGTATTTGCGGCAGAGATCGTTTCTGCGCTTGTAATGTCTCGCGCAGAGCTCGTCGAACAACTCGGGAGCGATCAGCGGACCGTTCTTGAAGCAGACATCCTCCCAATAGTGACCGTAGTCGAATTTAGCGCCGGTTTTCAGAATTTCCTCCACGCATTTGCATTGCATCTCGGCGAAGGTATCCACTACATCGGCAAACAGATCTTCATCCTCATCGTAAACCAAATAGCTCATGCCAACGACGGAGACCATGTTGCGGATGGTTCCGAGCACGCTTCCTAAGAAGATGGCAATGGGATAATCCGTCTTATTATAAACATTCTCGTTAAAAGCTTTGAAATATTCCGTATCGACGCGATCGGACGAAAACTGCATTTTTGGACGATACAGTGTCTCAAAAGCCTCTCTGTCCTTGAGAAGATAGTCGTCCTCCGACGGAATGGAAACCACACCGGGACGGATCCTTTCGATCAAGCCGCTGCCGTTCTGGATTCTCTGGGTACCGTCGGGCAAAGTTTCCAGCACCTTGCGTTCAAAGGCCGGACGAAGTCCGCTCCTTGCGCTGAAGGTATTGCTCCAACCGAAATCCCATCCGATCAGCTTGTCCAGCTCAACCTCCGCCGCATGGGATGTTTTTGCGTTATCCGCAATGTGCTGTGGGATCTTTCCCTGCACAGCCCATTCTTCAAGAAGCTCTTTCCAATAGCCAAAATGCACTGCCGGCATGCGATCCACATCCCGATAGTGCAAAATATTCATGGCGCGTTCTCTGTTTGTCATTTTGGTTATCATGCCCTCGCGGTTTGCACCGCGAGGGCCCTCCCATTTCGATATGATTATGAATTAGTCTTCGATTGCTTTCAGCATTGCGAAATAATTTTCGACCGGCATATATGTGGGAACGCTGTTACCCGTTCCGAGTGCATATCCGCCGTCCGCTTCTGCTAAATCGAGCATTTCACGGCAACGTTTTTCAATTTCCTCGGGCGTGCGACGGCAGAGGAAGTCTACGTCAATGCCACCGAGAACCGCAATTCTCTTGTGCAGCATCTTATATGCCTCCTCGACGGGCTGAATGCCATCCTCATAAGAATGCTTGCCGTCGAATTTCTGTACATCGATGATATCATCGTATACCTTGCTCAAATTGCCGCAGGAGTGAAGCAGCGCGGGCTTACCCTCGCGATGCGCCAGCTCAGCAAAACGCTTATGCCAAGGGAATACATATTTTCTGAGCAGCTCAGGCGAAAGGAGCGTCTGCGTATTGAAGCCGAGGTCATCGTTTATGAGAAGGGCGCCGACTCTTTCGTCATGCACATACTCTGCATAATAACGGTAGAGACGCTCACCGACGTTCTGGAATACAGTGCTTACCAGCTCTTCGTCTTCATACAAGGCATAGCAGAGATTGTCATATCCAAAAAGACCAATGGTATTTTCAAGTACGCCGTCTGATGAAAAAAGGATCACCTTCATGCCATCCGGAAGCTTCAAGCCGTCAAGAGAGCAAGGGAAGTCCTCCGGCTCGTTCCATTTGTATTGTTCGAACGAATCCCAGTCGGTGATGGTCGCAGTTTCGTTGAGCGAACGGCTGCTTTTCTTTTCGTGCGATTCGGATGATTTGCGCTTGAAATAGAATTTCGTGGGATGAAAACAAACGAAATCATATCCGAGCTTTGCAACGCCATCCGCAAACCATTGCCGATAAGCGAGATCCCCGTTGGATCTGGGAGCAGGGGATGTGATATGCTCTACCATTTTAGGTGAAATGGCAAATTCAAAGAGCGTCTTTCTGCTTGGCTTTTCACGGTTCAACACCATCAGCAGATTATCAAAATCAGGCTTTCTCATGATAGTCCCTTTCGTAATTTCAAGTTATCTCAAAAATCGAAGAAAACCGCACCGAAATATGTAACGGTGTCCTGACCGTTAATATATTTCATGTCCGTTTTTTCGGCAGTTTTGGAGACATAAATGCCGTATGCTTCCAGCGAAGAAATCGCCTTATCGGGGAAACGGCAGGGCTCGTCTGTTCTCTTGGCGCAGACCTTGCATACGCCGCAACCGCCGCCTTGCAGATGCAGTGCATTTTTCAGCTCGAGTGCATTGCAACGCTCGCGCAGTGCGAGGGCAAGCTTGACATGCTTCTTTTTGGCAAGCTGCATACCTTCAATATCGAAGCTGTCCTCCAGCTCGGTGACGGTCTGATAGAAAAACATATACTGTCTCTTGTACAAATCGGCGATCAGATCGTCAATTTCGCCCACATCGGGTGGACAGGTGTAGCATTTGCCATAAACACCGCAGGAATTGTTTTTGCAGAGCTCGCGGAAGACGCGGTCTGTCACCACTTCGCTTGCGGGAAGAATTGCGGAACGGAAGGCTCCAAGCTCCGCTGCAATGTCTTTTAAGGTATCAAAAAGTTTTTGATTTTCCATAATAATCCCTATCGATTGTTTGTCGTCATTTGTTACCGCAAAAGAAGCGATAACAGATGTGAAATTACGGTTGTAATGAAAGAGTCTTTTCGGGCAGATTGATCGCCGGAAAAGACACTGTAGAAAATGCAACAGGTGTCCATCGGGCGTTTGGTATACAAATCGCCCGATGGCTCCGCCTGCAGCGGTTCGATTGCAAAACAGCGTTTGGCAATCGGTTATAGATTTATGATGATATCAAATCAGTTGTACTTGCCGAGCTCGTTAACCAGCGCGACGATCTTCTTCATGGTATCGAAGGTTACGCAGTTGGGGATGGAGTGGTCAGAAGCGAATACATATCCGCCGCCTTCCTTCAGTACGGGGATGAGGCGCGAGATCTCGTCAAGCACTTCATCGGGCTTATCCCACAGCTGAGCATTGATACCGCCGCGGAATGCGATCTTGTCGCCGTACTTCTCCTTCATCTTGAAGGGATCCATGCCTGCCTTAACCTCAAGGGGGTTGAGCATATCAACGCCGATGTCGATAAGGTCATCCATCAGAGGCTCAATGAAGCCGCAGGAATGAAGCTCAGCGATCATGCCGCGAGCATGCGCCCAATCAACAGCGCGCTTGTGGTAGGGCTTGAGCAGCGAGCGGTACAGCGAGGGGGAGAAGAAGGTGGAGCCCTTGTAGCCCATATCGTCATACCAGAAGATGCCGTCAAACTCGTAGCCTGCATCAAGCAGCTTTTCGGAAAGTCTCAGCGCGACGCCCAGACAGGTATCGAAGATGTCCTCGATCCATTCCGGCTCCTCATACATACCGATCAGAACGTTTTCCGTTCCAACGAGATGGGAGTGGGTGATGTCAAAGCCGAAGAAGAAGCCTAACTGCAGCAGATAGCCGTTTTCTTTCCAATATGCATAGTTCTTCTTGATGTGGTCCCACGGAATACGGTCTTCATAATCGGTGAGAATGCGCGCCTTGCACTCCTCCCACTTATCGGACGAGGAGTAGTAGGAGCCGAGGGGCTCGGGCGTGGAGTCAAGCTCAAAGAATTTCTTCTGTGTCATACCCCACGAGGTGGTTACGATCTGATAGCGGTCGGTTTCTTCCAAAACCTTTTTCTCAAAGCGAGGGGAAGTGTCGGGGAAAATGCGGACAACCTTATCGTATCCAAAATAATCTTCCCAATTGGTGCCGGCAGGAAGGCCTTCGCGTCTCCAACGCTCGATGGTACCTCTCCAAGCGGAGTCAACCATCGGGATACGGTCGATTTCCTGATGACGGATCGCACGTAATATGCGCTCTCTGGAAGTCAATTTTTGCATCGTGTTTCTCCTTGAATATGTTTTCAAATTAGACAGTGCGCGAGGCAGAAAAAAGCTCGTTATCGCTTATGTAATGCCTTACGCGTTCATTGCCTTGCAGAGCTCAAGTGCTGCATCTGCTGCGCTTGCTGCATCAATGGTGTAAACGTCCGCGCCGATCTTGTTGCAGTAATCCTCGTTAACGGGAGCGCCGCCGATCATGATCTTAACCTTATCGCGAATACCTGCTGCCTTAGCTGCCTCAACAACGTCCTTCATAACGTCCATGGTGGTGGTCAGAAGTGCGGAGCAGCAGATGATCTGGCAGTTCTGCTCAACAGCAGCCTGTACAAACTTTTCTGCGGAAACGTCGGTGCCAAGATCAACAACTTCCAGCTGCTTGCCTTCCATCATCATCTTAACCAGATTCTTACCGATGTCGTGCAGGTCGCCCTGAACGGTACCGATGCATACACGGCCAACAGACTCAATACCTGCTTCGCTGAAGTAGGGCTTGAGAAGGGTGGTTCCCATGTTCAGCGCTCTTGCAGCCACCAGAACCTCGGGAATATAAACCTCGTTGTTCTTGAACTTTTCGCCGATAACGTTCATGCCGGCGATCAGACCTTCTTCAAGAATCGTTTTGGCGTTGATGCCTTCGTCGAGTGCCTGCTGTACAAGCTCCTTAACGATCTTTGCCTTGCCTGCCTGAAGATTAGTCGAAATTTCATTCAAAATGCTCATGGTGCAGTCTCCTGTCTTTGTTTTAGTTTTTGTAAAATATTCCCTAATTTATTAGGGTAGTAAGGGTACAATGCCCTATCACCATTATAACATGATTTGATTTGTTTTTCAAGAGATATTTCCAAAAAAAACGACCAATCTTTAGAAAAAAAACGACCAAATTTTAGGTCACCTGTTAGATTTTCGGTATGTTTGGCAAAAAGGGTTGATTTTTCAGCGGAAATATGTTATGATTGGTTTGGAAAACGAAAAATTTTGAGACGATTATTACCGGATTTGAACGGCGCAAAACCCAAAGTAAAATTATATTTATTACAGGAGTTACTGCTATGAAATGGACAAGAACGCAATACATTGAGTTGATGACGGGAAAGCCCGAACGGCAGATGTTCTGTGAGCTTTTCGGTCCGCTTGTGGGACTTGAAAAGGAATGGGCAGAGCAGGGCGCAACCCCCGAGGAAATTTCGCTTGAGGCGTTTGAATTTGACTACATTCCGAATTTTTGGATCGGCGGCACAGGCGCGCGCAACACCTTCAAATCCGAGGTTTTGGAGGAAACTGACGAATACCGTATCACAAAAGACGGCTACGGCAGAACCATGAAGCTGATCAAGTCGACCGCCAGCATTCCGCTGCCCCTCGATTATCCGGTCAAGGATATGGACAGCTGGCTGAAGATCAAGCACATGTTCACCTTTACTCCCGACCGCATCGACCGCGAGAGACTTGAGCGCGCAAAGAAGCTGCAGTCGGAGGGCGTACTGATCATTGCCGGCATGCCCGGCGGATATGACCTTCCGCGTGAGCTGATGGGCGATGAGGGTGCGTGTATCTGCTATTACGAGGATCCGGAGCTGATGATGGACATCATCAACACCGTGTCCGATACCACCTTCAAGGTTTATGAAGCGATCACCCGCGAGCTTACCATCGACAACCTGGCTGTTCATGAAGACTTGGCGGGCAAATCGGGTCCGCTGGTCGGCCCGAAGCAGGTCAGAGAGTTTATCTCGCCTTATTACAGAAGAATTTGGGATCTTTTGCAGGAAAGAGGAACGCGCCTGTTCTCGCAGGACAGCGACGGCAACGTGGAATCGGTCATCGAACCGTTTATGGAAGCAGGCGTCAACATCTTCTATCCTTGCGAGCCTGCTGCGGGAATGGATATTGTCGCGCTGCGTAAAAAGTACGGCAATGCCATCAAGTTCAAGGGCGGCATTGACAAGCATATCCTTCGTTCTTCCAAGGAAGATATCCGCAAGGAGCTGGAGTATAAGATGCAGCCTCTGATGCAGGAGGGTGGCGTTGCCTTTGGTTTGGACCACAGAATCCCCAACGGCACTCCGCTGGAAAATTACCGCTATTATGTAAATACCGCGCGCGAGCTTTTGAATCTCGAACCCATTTCCGGCAAAAATCGCGGATGGGGACGCATGGCATTCTAAAAGTCGTTCCAAAATTGCATAACAAAAGCCGCCAAGGTTTTGCCTTGGCGGCTTTTTGTATCAGATCTTTCGTCCGAGCAGCAGTTGATCCTTCATCCATTGTCTGCCGTGAGTCGTAAAATCGTTCACAGCCAACAGTTCGTTGAACAGATCAATGCGCAGCTTTTGCAAAATTTCGGCGTGAGATGGATCATGCACAAGATTTTGCAGCTCATACGGATCCTTTTCCAAATCGTACAGCTCATCTACATCGGTGGGATTCCATGTGTATTTCCACCGTTTGTCGCGGATCATGCGTTGCAGATACAATCCGAACTGCTGACCGTTGTAGGTGGTCAGCGCATACCGACGCGGAGACGGATGTTCTTCGCCCTTCAAATAGGGCATCAGAGAGATCGCGTCAGAATTTTCGGGGGCTTCCAGACCTGCCATTTCCAATATGGTCGGAACCAGATCCAGCATATTCGTGACAATGGCATCGCAACGGCGTCCGCCCTCAGAAAGCATGGGCGCACGGATGACCAGCGGCACATGTATAACCTCTTCATACATGATATAATGCTTGTCCATCATATGCCGATCACCACACATATCGCCATGATCGGCGGTATAGATGATGATGGTGTTGTCAAGCATATTCTTCTTCCGAAGATGCTCGATTACACGGCCGATGGCATCATCGACCTGAGAGATATAGCCGTAATACAATTTGACTGTTTCTTCGAAATCCTCCCAACCCATTGCCTCTGTCTTCCAATTCAAAAGCATTTGCTTTTGAATGTACGGTTTGTCTGTCAGCGGATCGTCGAAGGCGTGCCAACGGGGAATATCCTCATGATCGTACATGGAGGCGAACGGCTCGGATGGGCGGCACGGCAGATGCGGCTCCGCAAAATCCATCTTGATATGCCACGGCCCGTTTTCATACTCATCAATGAGCCTGATCACATGGGCGGCATTCTGATGGGTGGGCGAATCTTCAAGCGGGAATGGGCTTTTTTCACCGAAAAAGCTCTTCTCAAACTTGCAGTTTGGATGCTTCTTCTTCATGGGCGCACTCAGATCCCATTCGCTGATATACACATCGTAACCGAAGTCAAGGGGCGTATATTTGGGGCTGACGTGCCATTTGCCCACATAGGCGGTTTTGTAGCCGTCTGCGTTGAGCTCTCTTGCCCAAGAGAAGGCATCGGGGGTGAGGGAGTGCACGGGGATCCCCTGATCGTAGTTTAACAGCGCGCCGTAACGCTCGGGGCGTCTGCCACAGATGAGCGCCTGTCGGGCAGGGCAGCAGGTGGGGAGCGGAGTGAAGCTTTGATCAAAGCACACGCCCTCCTCCGCAAGTCGGTCGAGATGCGGCGTTTTGACAGGATATCTGTGATTGAAACCGAGGCAGTCCCAACGCTGTTGATCACAGGATATGAATAAAATATTTGGCTTCATAAATTTGTGCTTTTGTCTAAACAGATGAATCGTTCGTCAATTATGCGTCAACGTGGAGGATCCAACGCTTGTAGCGCGTAATCGAGGGAAAATCGCCGTTTTTGACAGCAAAGTTTACCACGAGCTGTTTGGTGTCTGCGGGAACGGTGAAGCGCACATCATTGCCTTCGGTGACAAGCTCGGGCATGTTTTCCACTTCGGGATATACAAACCAACGGTAGGAGAACTTTTCGTTGCCGTTGGTTACATGTACAACAGGCGCCTTCAAGCTGATGCTCTCGCCTGCGCGGACATTCAGCACTTCAGGCTGCTGTGCGCCCTCGATGATCGGCGGATAGATCGCTTCTGCGGGCGTGCAGTTTACCCAACGCAGTCTTGCCACAAATTCGCTGTTGAAGGCTTCACGCCAACGGAATACGTTGGAACGCGGCGCAGCTTCGCCCTCCCAATTATCCACGTCGTCCGTGTAGCGAATGCCGTTTTGAGTCTGGAAGCGTCCGCCCCAGCCGCCAAGCTCGGGTTGATTGGGGAAGCACAAGCCGTTGGGGATCAGGAACAGGAAGGAAGGTGTGTCACCCTCTTTGATGCCCTTGACCTCGCCCCAAGGGTCGCCGCCGTTGTAATTGGGATAAATGGTGGCAAGGGGATGTCCGTTCCCTTTGATGTTTTCTTCCACCCATTCGCTGCTCGAAAGGGAAACATCGCCATCGCGGTATACGCCACGGTATGCGCCGTAGCTGGAGAGATAATGAATATCCGGATAATGCTCGCGGATCCAAGGACCTGCATTATCGTACTGGTCGCCGATGGAATAAATGCGGATCTTTGCACGCCAAGCCTTTGCATCTTCCTCGGAATAGTTTTTATCAACATACCAGATAGCCTGCGCCAGATCCAGCGCGCCGCCCCACAGTACAAACCAAATGGGTGTATCGGATTCGTTGATCGCGCGAACGATATGCATGGAACCTTCCGTATCCTTGCCCTCGCCCATATTTTCAAGGCCGTTCTGCTCGCTTCCGGAGAAGGAGATGCTTCGCAAATATGCAGGAGTCGGGAATTCGGACGAATGTACGCAGAATTTATCATAAACCTTTTCATATGCGTCGAGAATTTCGTCAACGATGTGCATATGGGTTCCAATGGTCTTGTGCGCGGTGGCTACGATTCCGCGAATATCGAACAAATCGGAAAAGCAAAGCAGTCGAATCAGCGACTGGGAATCATCGGGCTCCATGTAGCCGGGCGTCAAGCTGACAATGTCCGTGCATACAAAAAGCTTGAGTTTTTCACTGCGGGTGTTGGAATTGGGTGTCATGTACACGTCCTCCGTTTAATAAAAAGTATGGATCATGCCTCTCTGCATGTTGATGGGGATCAGGTCGCTTCGCGCAAAGCTGCATCTTTTCTTTGCATCCGTCTGTGATGATACATTGATTTGAATACAGTATATCACAGAATTGTTAACAAATTGTTTTGTAATGTGTATAATTTGTAAAAACCGTAAAAAAGCGCGCTTCCCGGAAAGAAAGCGCGCGTTTAAGATGATATTTCATTTTAACGGATTTTCGTTGCTGTATACAAAGATGGGATATTTGCTTAAGAAATGGCAGAAATTTTTGTCAGATGTACGGCACCGTCTTTGTATCCGTGAAGCGTTGCGTGAAATTCCGGTGAGATGAGTGTCAAACGATAGCGATCGTTTTTCAGTCGATCAAGCCCTTCTACATTGTAGCGAACGCCGCCGCAGAGGATCTGCACATATGTACTTTTATTAAACATACTGCGGCTTGCGCGCAGTTTTTTTATTAACTCCTCGGTAAGGATAACATTTTCGATGTCAATGACCTCCGCATTCATACGATTGGGTCTTTTGGTCATTTCTGAAATGGTTAGAACATTATGCGGTACTTGTGTTTTCATACGCTAACTCGACCTTTCCAAAGAAATTGCGCCTTATGTTTACATATAAGAGTATATCATAAAATCCAAGCAAAGTCAATAGATTTTCAAAGAAATTAACAAAATGGATCGGAAAAACTTGTACAAATTGTGATGTGCGACTATATTTTGACAAAAATGGAGCGTGCCCACCGTGCGCCTCGCAACGCGAAAGGGCATTGCCTGATGCATCAAAAAAGGGGGCGCGGATGCGTCCCCTTAAAACTATTCGGAAATTGCCTGTGAAAATTCCACCACGGATTGCGATGCGCCTGAAGCATCTGTCAAGGTTGCGGTCTTTTCTGCCAAAACCTGACGAAGTACACCCTCAGCATCTATGTTATAATTATAAACAACCTGCGTGCAATCGTATTTCACGCCGTCCTTCTCATAATCAAAGCTGTCGGCATAAGTATCCATCATCGACATAGCATAACAGGTCAAGCCCTCTTTTGTGAAAACTTCGATATTTTCAATATCTGCGGCGGTTATATCAATGCGGAAGCGATCAAACAGATCCGGCTCGGGGATCTGGTCAACGGATACTTCCTCGCCGTTGAGATACTGCTCGAATTTTCCGTTTTCATGGCGCGCGTCGTAGCTGGTGATGTCACCGCCGACCACGCGAGTCACCGTTACGCCGAGATCGTAATCGAGAACATTGTCCTTTTGCACATATTTCACATATAATTCGGTGATGCTGTTCACCGCATGTCCCTCTACATCATTGTCAAGCTTGACAGATTCGTGAAGCATGATTTCGCCTGCTTCCAGCGCAATAAGCTGCTCGCTCGCCGAAACAACGGCTGAAAGATCCTCGGAAATCTGCTTTTCGTTCCGACAGCCTGCCGACATGACGGCAAGAGACAGAAGCGCAGCGGCAAATGCCGCAATTCTAATCGTTTTCTTCATTTCTAACTCCAAATTATAATAAGAATTCCGCGCACGGACAAGATGTCATAACACATGAATTCTGCCGCAAATAAAGCTATTTGCGGCAGAATCTGTTTTTCAGTCAGCCTTAAAGATATTTCTTGATCGTGTCTGTAGCCTCATCTGCTGCGATCGAAGAGGTCATGGTGCAGTGAAGCTCAAGCTTTGTAGCGAGAACGTTGACTTCGTCCAAAAGCTTTTCAAAGCTTGCCAGATCGTTGCCGCAAATCTTAAGCGCGGAGTCGATATATATATCAGTAACGTCGTGATTGGAGGCGCTGATACCTGCGATAAAACCGAACAGAGACTGTGCATCACAGACACCGTACTGTTCCGTATCGATCAAACGGGCAGTATGCTTGATGTCATAGGTCAACTTGGTACCCTTTTCGATGCAGACTACCGAACCGAGCGACTTTTCAGAAGCTTCGTTGACCATGTCGATCAACTGCTTGGTTTTGCCTGTGCCCTTTACGCCGATAATTAACTTTAACATGTGAGTAATCCTCCTTGAATTTCAGGCGATACAACCGAGGTCTATCTCCGTATTTATATTTTACACTAAATCAGCAAAAATTTCAAGAGGATTTATCAACAAAATATACGATTTCGCAAAGTTTTTACAAGTTGTACAAAACTTGACGTTATACTTGTGAGAAGGCAACAAAAATTAAATCACCGAAGTGGATTATTTTGCCATTCTTGCCTCAAGAGCCGCCTTTTCCGCTTCATATCCCGGCTTGCCGAGCAGAGCGTACATATTCTTTTTGTATGCTTCCACACCGGGCTGATTGAATGGATTCACGCCGAGAGTATAGCCGGAAATTGCACAGGCAAGCTCAAAGAAGTACACGAGCCAACCGAAGGAATACTCCGAGCGGTCGCGCAGCTGAAGCAGAATGTTTGGCACGCCGCCGTCCATATGAGCAAGCAGCGTTGCATTCATTGCCGCATTGTTTACCATTTGCAGCTCCTCGCCCGTGAGGAAGTTCAACCCGTCAATATTTGCGGGATCATTCGGGATAATAACGGTATCGTTGGATTTTTCGATTGCCACGACCGTTTCGAAAAGATTGCGTCTGCCCTCTTGGATATACTGACCGAGGGAGTGAAGATCGGTGGAGAAAATGACCGAGGCGGGGAAGATACCCATGTTTGCCTTGCCCTCGGATTCGCCGTAAAGCTGTTTCCACCACTCATTCATCATCAGCATTGCCGATTCGTAGGAAACGAGGATCTCCGTGGTCATCCCCTTGCGGTATAGGATGTTACGGAGTGCCGCATATTTTGCCGCATCATTCTCCGCAAGCACATCGGAGGAATATGCCTCGCGCGCCGCCGCCGCACCTGCCATCATGGCGTCGATATTACAGCCTGCCGCCGCAATGGGAAGAAGTCCCACAGCCGTCAGAACAGAATAACGTCCACCCACATCATCCGGCACGACAAAGGTTTCATAGCCTTTGTCGGTGGCAAAGGATTTGAGTGTGCCGCGTGCCTTGTCGGTGGTGACAAAAATGCGCTCGCGAGCGCCCTCCTCGCCGTACTTCTTTTCCAGCATATCGCGGAAAATGCGGAAAGCAATCGCAGGCTCTGTGGTGGTACCCGATTTTGAGATCACATTGACGCAGATATCCTTGCCCTCGCAGATCTCCAGCAGCTCTGCCAATGCGGAGGAACAGATATTGTTGCCCGCAAAATAAACGGAAGGTGTGTCCTTTTTCTTCTCGTTGTACAAGGGAGATTTGACGAATTCGATGGCGGCACGTGCGCCCAGATAAGAGCCGCCGATGCCGATGACCACAAGAATATCGCAGTTCTTTTGAATCTTTGCCGCCGCAAGCTTGATGCGTGCGAATTCATCCCTGTCGTATAAAACGGGAAGATCAACCCAACCGAGGAAATCGCTGCCAAGTCCGGTTTTGTTTCTAAGCTGTGCCATTGCCGTCTTGATGGCGGGTTCAATGCCGACCAGATCCTCGGACGTTAGGAAATCCGCAATATATTGATCTTTTAACTGAAGTGCCATGTTATGTCTCCTTAAATATCGAAAAATGCCGATTGAAAATCTTTGCTTTGCGATCAAAACCGCCGAAGACGGCTTTCTTAGAACCGACGAATTTATGATAGGCAGAATACGCCGATTTATAATCGAGAAAAATTTACATAATAATATTGTAACGCAAAATGCGGTTTATTTCAAGTGTAAATTTCATGTTTTAAGTGAAAATTTCGTCGATATATGTCGTATAATTCTGTTTATATCGACCAAAGCGGTCAGCTTTCTCGAATATCAAGAAGCGTGATGGTGTGATCCGCTTCCACATAAATACAGTAGGTGATGGTTTTTTGCACCGAATCCGCCTGCCACGGACGCAGATAACGGAAAATCAGCTCGCCATAGCCCTCGGACAATCCCGTGATATGGAAACGGGAGATACCGCCTACACTCATGATCCCGCCGTCTGACGGTTTGGTGAGCTCATATTCATACACTGCCGAAACAAGTTCTTCCGGCAGTTCAGACTGCCAAAGATAGCCCGTAGTGCTGTTGCCTTCCAAAGATGCTGTCAGTGTTTTCAGCCCTGCGCCCGACAGATCAATGAGAAGCACGCCGCTTTGATACGGCAGCTCCGCGCTGATGCCGCGCTTGTCGTCAAAAATCTTCACGCCATCGCATGTCAGATGCCATGCGCTGTCCTCGGAAAGCGGCATCGTTTCCAGCATGTCCGCACACAGTACATCGCTGATTGCAAGCAGCTTTCCGTCGGATGCCATGTCAAAGCTCATGGCATGGCGGCGAATACCGCTTGCTCTGTGCTCATAAAACAGCATCGAAAGATAATTTTTGCGATTGCAAGTGATCTCAAATGTGAGGCGCAAGTCACTTCGCTGGCAATAATCTGCGACGAAGGCTTCGATTTGTGCGTTCACCGCTGTTTCACCCTCGAAATACGGATAGACAGCAGAGCCGTTTATGATGGTCTCGTACGTCCGCTGTCCGCGAGGTGTCGTGAGCGTGGCGGTGAGAGTTTTTGCACACCAATTCACGCGCATACCCATTGCTTCTGCTGCCGCACGAAGCGGAAGCAAGCCGTTTGTCGGCTCGGTACCGCTTACAAGCTTTCCGTTTTGAAACAGCCCGTTTTCATTAAATATAAATGCGTTCTCGCCCTTCCATGCACTGATGGAATCCCCGTCTGCGAGGACGAGGCAATTTGCGGCAGAAAAGAGTGTCTGCGCCTGCACATGGGTGCGATTATCATACAGCATCGCCGGCGATGTAAAAGCAAGCGGTTTTTCGTCTAATATCACAGAGACTTCACTTGCCGACAGCGCACAGGTAAGCAACAGCACACAGATAAACGCCGTGCTCAATAACCGTAAAGCTTTCATGAGAGGGTTCCTTTCATTATAAGCAATCGTTTGTAAAAAATTGGGATTGCACAAAAATCCACGATAGAGTATAGCACAAATTGTGCCGCTTGTCAAGAGAAATCGCATCTTTTCGCACTATCTTCAGGATTTTATGCGCGAAATTCAATAAATAGTGTAAGATTATTCAAAAAAAATTCACCACTTTCGGTTTGCGATGGTTTATAATTATGAATAGTGACAAACCTTTGACAATGTTAACAATTTGTGATGTTCGTCAAATTGTTAACGGAAAATTGTTCGGTTTGCGAACAGATTGCCATCATATAGCCGTCACAAACCTATGGTATTGTATGGTTGGCGCGGAAAATCTGTCTTTCGGACAGGAATATTTAATAATGAAAAACGATCAAAAGTATAAGGAGGATATATCAATGGCAACAAAAATTTTAGTTGTGGACGACGATCTTAACATCTGCGACCTGCTTCGCCTGTACTTCGAAAACGAGGGCTATGAGGTCAAGACCGCCAACGATGGTGCAGAGGGCGTAAGCTTTTTCAAAATGTGCGAGCCGGATCTGGTTCTGCTCGACATCATGCTGCCGAAAAAGGACGGTTGGCAGGTATGCCGCGAGATTCGCGAGGTATCTTCTAAGCCCATCATCATGCTGACCGCAAAGGGTGAGGTTTTTGACAAGGTGCTGGGACTCGAGCTCGGCGCGGATGACTTTATGGTAAAGCCCTTTGAAACAAAGGAGCTTTCTGCCAGAGTGAAGGCGGTGCTTCGCCGTTATTCCGCCCATGATACACAGAATGATGACGAGACCATTAAATTTGACAATATCGAGATTTCCCGTCAAAAGTATGAGCTCAAGCTGAAGGGCAAATCCGTGGATATTCCCCCGAAAGAGCTGGAGCTGCTTTATTTCCTCGCATCCAACTATAACCGCGTATTTACCCGTGATCAGTTGCTGGACAAGGTTTGGGGCTTCGATTATCTGGGCGACTCGCGCACCGTGGATGTGCATGTTAAGCGTCTGCGCGAAAAGCTCGAGGGCGTCAGCGACAAATGGGTACTCAAAACCGTTTGGGGCGTAGGATATAAGTTTGAGCTTTTGCAGTAGTCCGTAGGTTAGGACACTATAGACCGATCGGAAGCGATTAAAAACATGACAGCCGAGCCTCCGAAGCATGAGGCTCGGCGAACTTTATTTTGGGGGTTAATATGAAACTTGAAAATATCAAAGCCGCGTTTTTGGGCGACAGCATCACCGAAGGCGCGGGAACGTCGGATAAACAAAGTAAGACCTTTGCACGCATTCTCGCGAAAAAATATCACATGGATGCAGAAATTGACGGCATCAGCGGAACCAGATTCGCCAGACAGATCGTTCCCACCGAGGGAAAGCCGGATCACGACAAGGATTATTGCATGCGTATTATCGCCCTGAAAGAAGGCGCTGAGCTGGTGGTGATCTTCGGCGGTACGAACGACTTCGGTCACGGCGATGCTCCCTTTGGAGAGGATGGTGACCGCACGCCGGACACCTTTATCGGCGCGTGCCACTATCTGTTTAGAAATGCGCTGGAACGGTTCCCCGATGCAAAAATCGTGGTGATGACACCCATGCACAGAATTTCCGAAGACGTACCCAACCGCAACGGAAGGGTACTCAGAGAATATGTGGAAAAGATCAAAGAGGTGGCGGCGCATTATTCGCTTCCGATCATTGATCTGTGGAGCCTTTCGGGTATACAGCCAAGGGTTGACATCATCAAAGCGAAATTCTGTCCCGACGGCTTGCATCCCAATGATGCGGGACATGTGAAGTTAGCAGAGGTCATAGAAGCGGCGCTGTTGGCAATGTAACAAATATGAATAAACTGTTAATATCCGTGCGGTTTTTCTGCTTTAGCCGAAGTCCGCTGAATTCGATGGTTTTTTCGCCGTCGGCTCGGTGGTGAACAGCAGTTATAAGGGAATAAAGAAAAATCCGCACAAAAATTTGATGAACATCAAATTCCATGCGGATTTTTGTTATTTAGCAGCGGTTTTTTGTTATCTAACAGATATTTTATTAAAGACGAGGTATTTAGTCGTGAACATGAATTTCCATCACAAGCTTCCCATTCCCCAGGATATCAAGGCACAATATCCTGTTACCGAAAAAATGGCAAAGGTCAAGGAAGAAAGAGACGAAGAGATCAAGCGCGTATTTCGCGGTGAATCGGACAAGCTGCTTCTGATCATCGGTCCCTGCTCCGCCGACCATAAGGAATCGGTTTTGGAATATATCGGCAAGCTTCGTACGGTGCAGGACAAGGTATCGGACAGCATTCTGATCATTCCGCGCATCTATACCAACAAGCCCAGAACCACGGGTGACGGATACAAGGGCATGCTTCATCAGCCCAATCCCACCGAAAAGCCCGATATGCTGCAGGGCATCATCGCCATTCGTGATCTGCATATGTCTGCACTGCGTGATTATGACTTCAGCTGTGCGGATGAGATGCTGTACCCCGATAATTACCGCTACCTTTCCGATCTGCTTTCCTATGTGTCTGTCGGCGCGCGTTCTGTGGAAAATCAGCAGCACAGACTGACCGCCTCCGGTTTGGATATTCCCGTAGGCATGAAGAATCCCACCAGCGGCGATCTTTCGATCATGATGAACGCCATCACGGCGGCACAGCATAAGCACACCTTCATTTACCGCGGTTGGGAAGTGGATAGCGAAGGCAATCCCTATGCCCATGCCATTCTCCGCGGCTATCAGGATTTCGGCGGTCGTGCGGTGTCCAACTACCATTATGAGAATCTGATCAATTTGCTTGACGCATATAACGGCACCAATTTGTCCAATCCCGCCGTTATCGTGGATGTCAACCACGCAAATTCGGGTAAGCATTACCTTGAGCAGGTGCGAATCACAAGAGACATCCTTTACAGCTGCCGTCAGAATGCGGAGATCAAGAAGATGGTCAAGGGCATCATGATCGAAAGCTATCTGGTAGACGGCGCGCAGAAAACCGACGGTACAGTATACGGTCAGTCTATCACAGACCCCTGCCTCGGATGGGAAAAGACAGAAGCGCTGATCTACGAAATTGCGGAATCATTAAATAAGTAAAATCAAGGAGCATGCATACGGTATGAGTTCACTGGAAGAAGCACGAAAAATAATCAACGAAGCCGACGCAAAAATGGCAGAGCTGTTCTGCAAGCGCATGCGCGCGGCAGAGATTGTCGGTGCATATAAAAAGGAGCATGGGCTAAAGATTCATGATCCGGCGAGAGAGGAAGAAGTGATCCGACGGAATTCCGAGCTGGTGGAGGACAAGATCCTTCGCGAATATTATGTGGAATTTCTCAACGGATGCATGTCTTTGTCAAAGGCATATCAGGATCGGCTGATGTCGGGCATGAAGGTTGCCTACTCCGGCACGGAGGGCGCTTTTGCTCACATCGCCACGGGAAAGCTGTTTCCCTCTGCGCGCAAGATCGCTTATCCCGATTTTGCCGCCGCGTATGCTTCGGTGGTTGACGGAGAATGCGACTGTGTTGTTCTCCCCGTGGAGAACAGCTGCAACGGAGAGGTGGCGCAGGTTACGGATTCCATCTTTTCCGGTTCGCTTTATGTCAATAGCATGATGGACCTTGCGGTATCGCAGGACCTGCTTGCTGTTCCCGGAGCCAAGCTTTCTGACATCAAAGAGGTGATCAGCCATCCGCAGGCACTCGGACAGTGCGCGGATTATTTGAAGGATAAGGGATTTATTGGGCACGAGTACGTCAATACCGCATTGGCGGCAAAGCATGTGGCAAAGCTTGGAGACCGATCGGTTGCTGCCATCGCCAGCGCAGAAGCCGCGGAATTATTCGGGCTTTGCGTGCTGGAAAAGAATATCAATACCAGCAAAAACAATACTACCCGATTTGCGGTGCTCTCAAGGGCTCAAAACACCGATCTCACCGATGAAAAAGACGTTCACACGATCTTAATGTTCACCGTTCGCAACGAGGCGGGCGCGCTTGCAAAAGCCATTGACATCATCGGAAAGCACGGATTCAACATGATCTCCCTGCGAAGCCGCCCCATGAAGGAGCTGCTTTGGCAGTATTATTTCTATGTTGAGGTGGAGGGCAACATCGCCACCGAAAGCGGCAGCGAAATGTTAATGGAGCTAAAATCCTGCTGCGATAAGCTGAAAACAGCGGGCATATTCAAAAAGGAGACGGCAGTATGAACAGTCTGAGAATGGATCTCGGCAATAGAAGCTACGACATCCATGTGGGCAAAGGTCTGCTTGCCCGCGCGGGAGAATTGCTGAACTTAAATAGAAGGGTATTCATCCTCACCGATGCCGGCGTTCCGAAAGAATATGCCGCGTGCATTCAAAAAAAGGCTCGTGACAGCATGATCTTTACCGTTGCGGAAGGAGAAGGTTCAAAGAGCATGAAAACGCTGGAAACGGTACTGCAGGCGATGATGGAATTTGACATCACACGCTTCGATGCACTTGTATCGGTGGGCGGCGGTGTTGTGGGCGATCTTGGCGGATTTGCGGCGGCAACCTATATGCGCGGCATTGATTTTTATCAGGTCCCCACCACGCTTCTTGCTCAGGTGGATTCCTCCATCGGCGGCAAATGCGCGATCAATCTTGGTGGTACGAAAAATATCATCGGCGCGTTTTATCAGCCGAAATGTGTTTTGATCGACACAGAAACGCTTGCTACGCTTCAGAAAAGACAGATCGCGGCAGGACTTGCCGAGTCGGTTAAAATGTCGCTTACCTCGGATGCGGCGCTGTTTTCCGTATTCGAAAGGGAAGGCATGACCAAAGAAAATTTAGAGGACATCATTCTGCGCTCTCTGATGATTAAAAAATCCGTTGTGGAAGCGGATGAGAGGGAAAGCGATTTGCGCAAAATTCTGAACTTCGGTCACACACTCGGCCATGGAATTGAGGCGCAGATGGGCATGGCGGACTTATATCACGGCGAGTGCGTGGCGCTTGGCATGCTTCCGATGTGCTCGGCGGCGGTACGAGGCAGATTGCTCTCCGTTCTTGAAAAGCTCGGTCTGCCCGTGCAAACCTCCTATGATACGGATAAGGCGTTGGAATTTGTCATTCACGATAAAAAATGTGCAAACGGCATGGTGGACGCGATCTTTGTCGATACGGTCGGCACATATCGGATCGAAAAGATGACCATAGAAGCATTTGGTCAGCACGTCAAAAAGGAAACGATTATATGAAATACGGTTGCATCGGAGAGCATTTGAAGCACAGCTTTTCAAAGGAAATCCACAATGCTCTGGCGGATTATGAATATGAGATCAAGGAAATTCCGCGGGACGGTCTGCACGATTTTATGACAGCGCGTGATTTTCTGGCGATCAATGTGACCATTCCCTATAAGGAGCTTGTGATACCCTATCTGCATTTCATTGATGAGCATGCAAGATCCATCGGCGCGGTCAACACCATCGTCAATCGCGAGGGCAAGCTGTACGGATACAATACGGATTTCTTTGGCATGTGTGCGCTTTTATCCCATGCAGGCATTGATATGAAGGGTAAAAAAGCAGTTATTCTCGGCACGGGTGGAACCTCCAAGACGGCGTATGCCGTTTCAAAGGCGCTGCTTGCGCGCGAGATCGTTACAGTTTCCAGAAGCGGCAAGGATGGTGCGGTGAGCTACGAGGAGCTGTATCAAAACCACACGGATGCGGAGATCATCATCAATACGACTCCCGTGGGAATGTTCCCGAATATATACGGCGAAGCGGCGGATGTGACCGCGTTCCCGAAGCTGATCGGCGTGATCGATGCGGTCTACAATTCTCTGCGGACATCGCTTGTTGCAAATGCGAAAGCGAGGGGAATTGCCGCGGAAGGCGGTCTGTATATGCTGGTTGCCCAGGGCGTGAAGGCATCGGAAATTTTCACGGACAGCACCTTCGCTCCCGAAGTTTTGGATGCGGTTTTTGAAAAGATCAAGCGGCAAAAAGAGAACATCGTGCTGATCGGCATGCCCGCATCGGGAAAAAGCACCGTGGGAAGGCTGATTGCCGAGCATTTTGACCGCGAATTTATCGACACGGACAGCCTCATTGAAGAAAAAGTCGGCATGAGCATCCCCGCAATTTTTGAAAAAGAGGGCAAGGCGGAGTTCCGCGCCATCGAATGCGAGGTCATACGTGAGGTGGCGGCAAAAACGGGCGCGGTGATTGCCACGGGCGGCGGCGTTCCGCTGCGCGAGGATAACGTGGATGCGCTGAAAAAGAACGGCCGTATCTACTTGATCGACCGACCGCTTGATGAGCTGATCCCGACGGATGACCGCCCTCTTTCAAGCACCAATGAGGCGCTTGCCGCGCGTTATAACGAACGGCGTAAAATTTATGCATCCGCAGCGGATGTGATGATCACCGCAGAGGGTGGCGCGCAGGAATATGCAAATAAAATCATCGGAGAATTTGAGTCATGAGAATAAGGATCACCCCCGGAATTGCCAAGGGAAAAATCGCGGCACCGCCATCCAAAAGCATGGCGCACAGATTGCTGATCGCGGCGGCTTTTGCTGATGGGATCAGCGTCATTCGCGGAATTTCGAAATGCGATGACGTGCTGGCAACGCTGGACTGTCTGCATGCCTTGGGGGTAAAGACAAAACTGCAAGGCGATGACATCACGGTATACGGATGCAATATCAAAAAAGCAACGCCGCAGACGCCTCTCTATTGCCGCGAAAGCGGAAGCACACTTCGTTTTTTAGTTCCCGCTGCGATGCTGTCGGGCAACACCGCTGTATTTCAAGGTGCCAGGGGATTGATGCGGCGACCGATGACCGTTTTTGAAAAGCTGTTCCGAGAAAAAGGGCTTGTATATACATCAAATGGGTGGCAGATCACGGTTTGCGGCCCCTTAAAGAGCGGCGATTATACGCTGGACGGCAATATCAGCAGTCAGTTTATCAGCGGCTTGCTGTTTGCCCTTCCTTTGGCGGAGGAGGACAGCACTGTTCATATTCTTCCTCCGGTGGAAAGCCGTTCCTACTTGAATATGACCGTCTCTGCACTTGACAGCTTTGGCGTTTCTGTCAAGTGGAAGGATGAGAATACCTTAAAAATCAGCGGCGGTCAGGCATACAAAGCTGCCGACGTGGTTGTGGAGGGCGATGCCTCGGGAGCGGCTTTCCCCGATGCGCTGAATCTTTTCGGCGGAGACGTGCAAATAAGCGGTCTAAATCAAGACAGCCTTCAGGGAGACGCCGTCTACCGCGATTATTTTGTACAGTTAAACGGCGGGACACCGACACTTCAACTTGGAAACTGCCCCGACCTTGCGCCCATCCTTTTTGCGGTGGCGGCGGCAAAGCAGGGCGGCATCTTTCACGGAACCAAGCGGCTGAAGATCAAGGAAAGCGACCGAGCAGAGGTGATGGCAAAGGAACTGCGAAAATTCGGAACAACGGTCCACGTTTACGAAGATTCCGTGGTGATCGAGCCGACCGCATTCCATACACCGAACGCATGTCTTTTCGGGCATGGCGACCATCGGATCGTGATGGCACTTTCGGTGCTCCTAACGCTGACAGGCGGCGAGCTGGACGGAGCGGAGGCGGTTGCAAAGAGCTACCCCGACTTTTTTGAGCATTTGAAGCTTTTGAACATCGCGGTAGAGGAAGTTTGAAACCCCAAAACACGAACTTTGAAGCAAAGATGAATGGAAGCGTCCTCTTTCCGTTCATCTTTTTTGCTGTACTTGAAATTTTAGCTTCTGCTGCATGTATAAATTCCCCTGACGGCGGCAAAAATAGTACCGATCAGAAAATCATGAAAGGTTGGTACCATACATGGATAACAAAAGTAAAAAGCGTTCAATCAACACGATCATCTATCTTTTGCTGGCAACAATGCTGGCAAGCATCGTCGGCGTATCGGTTTTTACCGTATCCCTTCGCCGAAGGGAGCAGGCAAATCTGCCTCCCGCAGAGGGCAGCGTCACTAAAACAACAAGTAACGTCACCTCGAAACCCACCGAAACCACAACCGAAACGACTGCCCAGACCACATCTGCTGCCCAGACTTCAGCTGGGGAAACCACGGCAAAACCCGCGGAAACAAAGGAGCTTCCCGCGTCCGCATCGGCTCGCTGGTTCGTGCTTCCCGTGGAGGGAAGCGTGGCGAAGGAATATGAGATTGACGTCCCTGTCTATTCGTTGACGATGAGCGATTATCGGGCGCATACGGGCGTGGATCTTTCGGCGGATATGGGCAGTGAAGTGCTTTCCGCATCGGGCGGTGTGATCTGTCGCATATGGACGGATCCGCTGATGGGAAAATCGCTGACCATCGACCACGGCGAGGAAATCTACAGCACCTATAAGAATCTGGCGGACGAGCTTGCCGATGGAATCGAGGTCGGTGTTGGCGTCGGTGTGGGGCAGGTCATCGGATACGTTGGCGAAAGCGCGCTGATCGAGATCGCGGAAGAACCGCATGTTCACTTTGAGATGCAGGCAAACGGCAAATATGTGGATCCGCTGACGTTTATTTCGTCTGCCGATCAATAATAGCGCGCATGAGGCGTGCAGGATGCTTTTTTTGCATTGCCGAAGCTTTGGCGGCGGCGGGATTTCCCGCCGCCGCTTTTTGTATTCGATGACACAAAAATTCACAAATTCTACTTGTATCGGGGCGAGATTTGCGGTATAATTATTTTGAATGAGAATTTCACCGTGATTTGTGCAGATGATCTGTGCATTCATAGAAAGGACGAATTGCAAAAATGCTCATTGAACCGAAGGTCAGAGGTTTTATCTGTACCACCGCACATCCCATCGGCTGTGACGAAAATGTCCGCCGCATGATTCAATATACCGCTTCTCACCCCATCGAAGGCGCACTTCCGAAAAAGGTGCTCGTCATCGGCAGCTCCACCGGCTACGGTCTGGCGTCCCGCATTGCGGCGGCGTTTGGCGGCAAAGCCGCCACCGTCGGCGTTGCATTTGAAAAGCCCGCTTTTGGTACGCGATGCGCTTCTGCCGGCTGGTATAACACAGCAGCTTTTGACAAGTATGCTTCAGCCGAGGGGCTTTATTCCCGCAATGTGATGGGTGATGCTTACTCCGATCCGGTCAAGGGTGCAGTTTGCGATCTCATCGAAAAGGAGCTTGGCGAGATCGACATGCTTATCTATTCGCTGGCGGCTCCGAGACGAACGCTGGCGGATGGCACAAGCGTTTCCTCCGTCCTCAAGCCCGTGGGTACAGCCTATACGGGAAAGAGCGTGGATCTGCGCACGGGCAAGCTTTCCGAGGTAACATTGGAGCCCGCATCCGAGGCTGAGATCGAAGCCACTGTCCGTGTGATGGGCGGCGAAGATTGGCGCGCGTGGGTGGAAAAGCTGGCGGCGCGCGGTCTGCTTGCAAAAGGCTTCACCACCACCGCATACAGCTACATCGGTCCCGCGCTTACCCACGCCATCTATAAGGACGGCACCATCGGCAAGGCAAAGGCGCATCTTGCCGCAACGGCAAAGGCGATGGCGAAGGATTTCTCCTGTAGGGCATTCATTTCGGTGAACAAAGCGCTGGTAACGCAGTCCAGCGCGGCGATCCCCGTGGTTCCGCTGTACATTTCGATCTTGTTTAGAAAAATGAAGGCGCTCGGTACTCACGAGGGCGTGATCGAGCAGATGGTCCGCATGATGGAGAAGCTGTACGGCACAGAGCGTACGCCCTTTGATGCCGAAGGAATGCTTCGCATGGACGATTATGAGATGGAAGAACAGCTTCAGGCTGACATTGCCGCGCTCTGGGATAACCTCACCGACGAAAATGTAAGCGAATATGCGGATTTTGCCGAATATCAAAAGGAATTTCTGCGACTGTTCGGCTTTGAAACAGAGGGCGTGGATTACGCCGCGGACGTGGATCCCGACGTGTCGGTGGGGCATCTGACCTCCCTTTTGTGATATGCAGTATAGAGTGAAAAGAGCCGTACACAGCGGCATGGATGACGGGTATTGGGACGGTTTGGATCTGACCGCCAAGATGATGCCCGCAGTAACGAGCACCAGGTCCCCCAATGTGTTCCGCTTGAGTGTGGTCCTGCGGGAAAATGTGGAGCCCGAGATCTTACAGCAGGCGGTGGAAAAGGCGCTGGCGATCATGCCTGCCTTCGCATTGAAGCTGCATCGGGGCTTATTCTGGTATTATTTTGATATGAACCGCGAAAAGCCCGTGGTTCGTGAGGAGCGCGGCTATCCCTGCGCACCCATTTATCGCGGACGGGAGAGGGGCTTCCTTTTTCGCGTGCTATATTACAAAAAACGCATCAACTGCGAGATCTATCATGCGCTGTCCGACGGCATGGGCGCGACAAATTTCCTGCGGCTGATCGTGTATTGCTATTACAACATCAAGTGCGGAAACGAAACGGTTCCCGAGGAATATATCCGCCGCGAGGTCGATGAGATCGCCCGCGATTTTGACGAGGACTCCTTCCGACAAACAGCGGATGCGGGCGTTCCGAGAGAGACCGAAAGTACAGCAAAGCCTAAAAAAAAGCAGAGCCAACCCGATGCCTTTCGGCTAAACGGCTATCGCTATGACGGAAGCCGACTCGGCGTGATGCATGCGATGGTTTCCGTTAAGGAGCTGCTGGGGCTTGCAAAATCGAAGGGGGCGAGCATGTCCGAATACATATCGGCATTGCTCATTTGGTCAATTTACAATACCGCATGGCGGCGCGGCAAATCCAAAAACCCCATCGTCATCAGCGTGCCTGTGAATCTTCGGTCCATGTTCGATTCCATTACTCTGCGAAACTTCTTCGGGCATATGAACATTGCGGTCTATCCCGTGCGCGGAGAAACCTTCGAAACGATTCTTGCCAAGACAAAGGAAAGCTTTCGCGCCAATCTGACGCGGGAGAATTTCGAACGGCAGATCGCGGAACATGCGGCGATTGAGCGCATTCCGGGCATCAAATTTGTGCCGATCTTTCTCAAGGATCTCGTCATGCAGATCATCTTCCGCCGCGCGCTGAAACGATATACGCTGACATTTTCAAATTTAGGCCGTTTTGCGCTGTCGCCGATGATCGCACATCTGGTGGAGCGGGCGGAGCTTATCATCGGCGCATCGGAATCGCATCCGAAAAAGGTTACGATGATGTCCTACGACGACGTGGCAACCATCGGTTTTTCGTCCACAACAGACGATAATTCCATGGAACAGTTTATGCTCAGCTTTTTGGCAAACGAAGGGCTGTCTGTGGAGCTGTCCTGCAATGAAACGCCCGAGCCCGTCAAAGAAAAAAAGCCAAAGAAGCCTAAAAAGACTGCAAAGGAGGGCAAGGTATGAGATATTGCAGACATTGCCGCGTAACGTTGCGCGGGGATCTGCCGACCTGCCCACTGTGTGACATGGAGGCAGAAAAAATAGGGGACGACTTCGATGAAGACTATCCCTATGTAAAAAGCAGATTCTCCCGCGCATTGCTGTTAAAGCTGATCAGCTTCATTGCGGTGGTTTTCGTTGCAACCGGTTTGCTGATCAATCATCTGGTTCCCACCGATAATCCGTGGGCGTTTATTACAGCAGGCGCAATTATATATGTTTGGCTGAGCGCAATCAGCGTGTTGCGCTCTGCTCCCAATCCCGCATCCATGCTGCTCATGCAGCTGTTTTGCGTAAGCGGCTTGACGGTCCTCATAGATTGGCTGACAGGCTGGTATCATTGGTCCATTACATGGGTCATTCCCGGCCTCATCGTAGCAGCCGCCTTGGCGATTATGCTGATGATCCTCATCAGTCCCTATCGCTTCCGTGCCTATACCATCTATCAGCTGGTCATAGCCGTTCTGGGCGTCCTCTCCTTCTTCCTATGGGTATTTGGCGTCAGCGATGTGGAATGGCCGATCGTAACTGCGGCATGCGTATCTATCCTGTGCTTCATTGCAATGCTGGTGTTTTCACACCGTCGCACACGCGTGGAGTTGGCGAAACGCTTTCATGTATAGAGGGTAACAGTATCATCAAAATCGTTTATTTTTGAAAGATGAAGGCGGCATCTGTCGCCGAAAGGAGTCCATATGCACGAAAAATTGCGACAGCAGACGGCAGAAGCGAACCTTCTCCTATGCCAAATAGACTTCGGCTCGGTCAGCCTTTTCGATAGGACCGCAGGCGTGATCGTTGTCAAGCCAAAAGAGATCGCCGCCGTGGAAGCGGACAAGGACAATATGCTGGTGGCATTGCCCGATGGGCAGATCCTGTTCGGGCAGGGAACACTGCCTGCGGAATTTGCCATGTACGCGGCGATTTTTGAAAATAGCGAAGCGAGAGCCATCGCTTCGGGATATCCGGAATGCGCCACCGCGTTTGCACAGGCAGGGCGGCAAATCAAGCCCTACGGAATGCTGCACGCAAAATATTTTGGTGGCCCCATTCCATGCACAAGACAGCTGAACCCAAGCGAGATCGAGGGTGATTATGCCGCAAATCTCGGTGCTTTGATTGCACAAACGGCAAGTGAATGTGACAACTTCATCACAAAAATCGGTTGCATGCTCATTCATGACGGCGGTACGGTTGCGATGGCAGATTCACCCGTATACGCCGCAGAGCGCATGATCGCAATGGAAAAGATCGCAAAAATCGCAATGCACACCGAGGTATTACAGCGTATTGGAAATGCAGGGGGAACAAGAATGCAGGAAGACCTGCTGCGCCGCTGCTTTGATCAATAAAAATATTTTTAATAAAAAAGGAGACAGTATTATGGTACAGATTGAAATGGAAACCGGCGGTATTATCAAAATTGAGCTTTATCCCGCCGTTGCTCCCATTACATGCGCAAATTTTGAAAAGCTTGTTAAGCAGGGATTCTATGACGGGCTGATTTTCCACCGTGTTATCGCGGGCTTTATGATTCAGGGCGGCGATCCCATCGGAACGGGTATGAGCGGCTCCGGAGAAACCATCAAGGGCGAGTTCCAATCCAATGGCGTGACCAATAATCTCAGCCATACCCGCGGCACCGTTTCCATGGCACGCTCCCAAAAGAAGGACAGCGCAAGCTCACAGTTCTTCATCTGTCACGCGGACGTGGCATATCTTGACGGCGATTATGCGGCATTCGGCTGCGTGGTTGAAGGTATGGATGTTGTGGACAGAATTGCATCGGTGGATACGGACTTCCGTGACAGACCCATCAAGGAACAGAGAATGAAGAAGGTAACTCTGATCTAACTCCTTCTCGGTAAAAATTGACAGACGGTCAAACTCTGCAAATAGAAAGAGATACAGGCAAAAGCAAAATGCAGCCGGTATCTCTTTTTGTTGTTTTTTCTGAAAAAGCATAAAAAATTTTATATTTTCCGACAGTTCCTTTGAAATAACTCTTGCAATTAACGTAAATTTTATTTATATTATTTACAGAATAGACTTTGTTATGTTATAGCCTTTTTTATGTTGAATGGGGAGTTATGTCAGATCTGACGAATAAGCATCCGGATCTTTCAAAGATGGAAATTGACGAAGACACCACGTTCATCGCAATGTTCAAAGCCGATGAAAAGAAGAACGATGGACTCTTCGCATTCTTCCTCAATTAGATCCCGAGCTGACAACGCTCTACGATTTCTCCACCGTTCGCGAAACGCGCAAGGGCTTCAAGCTCTACGCAAAGCGGACTCCCGTAGATGAAGCAAACGAAGATTCTGCAGAATAATCGCAAAAATATCATCTGAAAATTGTATGCACCCCAAAGCAGAAGCTTTTGGGGTGTATATTTTAATGATAAAAGGGCAAATCCGAAGATTTGCCCTTGCTTGGTGCGAGTGTTTAAGATAAATAACAGAGCCTTTTAGCCATCAAGCAACGCATTAAGCCTTGCGAAGCTCGGATTCAAGCCACGCCGAGCCATACTCAAAAGCCTCGGCAAAGCCGTTTTTGGAACCGAATTTAACAACCTTCTTATCCGCAGTGCTCTGAATTTGGATAAGAATTTGATCGGGGACGTCGGCATTGCCGACTTTTTTGGTAGAAAGAATACCTAGAACAAGCACGTATTTATCGGTGGGATATCCCCAGCAGAGCTGAGCACCTTGCCGTACAAGCGGCTTGCCGAGATAGATCATATGATTTGCAGACATTCTGCTGAATTCCTCCAATCTAATTTTTATTATATATATTTTACCATAAACAAAAGTAAAATTCTACATATAAATTGTAAACTATATTAGATAACAATATTTAAATATCAAAAAAATGCCCGTTAGAGGCGTTTTATGATTGACATTTTTGCGATTTTGCATTATAATAGAAGGGTAACGATCAGTTTTTCACATTGGCGAATAAAAATGCAGATGTATGGCAAAAGGCAATGATAGTACGGATATATTTGAACTGAACAAAGAGGAAAAACATGCGTAATTTCACAAATAAAACGGCGGCATTGCTGTTTGCGGCGCTGCTTGCGGCGAGCATTTCTATGAACAGCTGCGGTGCTGCCGCAAGCCAAAACGAAACGACCGATGCCACCACGGCGACCAAGATATTCGACATTGTCACCGTTCCCGAACCAATACCACCCGAAACAACAAGCGCGCCCGAAACAACAGAACCTGCGGAAACGACCGCGGCTCCCATAGAAGTTCCGGAATTTTTGAATCCGCTGACAGGTCTTGAAGCGCAAAAGGATTTGTCCTTGCAGAGACCGACGGCAATTATGATCAACAATATCCGCGTGGCAACACCGCAGGAGGGCGTTTCCTACGCGGACATCATGTATGAATGCGTAGTGGAAGGCTTGCAGACAAGACTGATGATGGTCGTGTCGGATTACGAAAGTCTGCCTGTTGTAGGTTCGGTGCGCTCCTCAAGAGAGTATTACCTTGATTTTGCGGCAAATCACAATGCGCTGTATGTTCATGCTGGCGGCTCCACGCAGGCGTACGTCGAGATCAAATCGCGCAAGGTTGACAATCTGGACGGCGTAAATATGTACTTGCCCAATATGTTCTACCGTGACGCATGGCGACGCGCCAATATGGGATATGAGCATAGCCTGATGACAGACGGCGCACGAATCGCTGAGGGGATCCGATTCTGCAAATATAATACAGCGTTAAAGGACGGTTTTGATTCTCCGTTAGACTTTGTCCCCTATGGCGAGGTGCGCGTGCCCGAAGGCGGCAATGCCGCCTTCCTCCAAGTCACATATTCCAATGTTCATATGCCAAACTTCAAATATAATGCGGAAGAAGGCGTCTATTACCGCGAGCAATTTCTCGGCGTTCCTCACATGGATAATACCGCTGATAAGCAGCTTTCTTTCACCAATATTCTTGTGCTTTACTGTCCCACAAAATCTGTGGGCGACAGCTATAATCACATGGACGTCATTACCACAGGCAAAGGCGAAGGCTATTATCTCACCGCGGGCGGCTACGAGGAAATCTCTTGGTCAAAAGCATCGGAAGATGTTCCCGTGAAGCTTTTCTCCGCAAACGGCGAGCCGCTTCTTGTCAATCGCGGCAAAACCTTCTTCCAAATTTGTACAACTGCGATGAAGGAGTCTACAGTGATTCAGTAATCCGAGGGATTCCGAAAAAAGGAGATGCGGGCGCTTTCTGAAGAAAGCTCCGCAAAGAGGAAACGGTCGCTTTCTGAAGAAAGCTCCGCAAAGACTTTAATAAGAGGCTATTTTTGCGGTACTTCGGCAGTGATTCCGTCTCGGATATGCAGCGCTCCGCACGAGGAGTGTGCGACTGCGTGGGGGATGTTTGTGCGAACAACGCGGGCGATAGAGGGCCGTCGCCTGCATGGCCCCGCACCATTCCGGCGACGGGGAGCATCGAAATCGTTTGTTGGATAAAGAAGAGTTGCGGGCTATTTGGTTTTTAAGCGCATGCGAAGGAGCAAATTTCGCATGGCGCGCGCATCAAACGGAATGAGTGGATAAAGATAGTTCCGCTTGCCGTTCAATGTGGGTGTTGTGACGAGCCAAGCTGTATTGAGAATCAGTCCGCCGATATAGCCCCATAAGCCGCCGATCGCGGTGCAGGCAAGCAAAACCATCCGCATAAACTTGAAGGCATAGCCAAGCTCATAGCTTGACTGTGTGAAGTTGGCAATGGCAACAAAAGCCATATAAACGATGACCTCGGGCACAAACCATCCGATTTGAACGGCAAAATCGCCGAGGATCAAACCGCCGACCACACCAAAGGTATTGTTCAGCGAGGACGGTGTATTCAAAGAAGCAAGCTTCAAGCCGTCAAGGGCAAATTCTATAATAAATAGCTGGACGATAATGGGCAGATTTGCCTCGGTGTCGATGAGAATGAAATTCAGGGCATCGGGAACCCACTCGGTGTGCGTTATCAGCAAATACCATGTGGGCGTGAGAAGCAGAGTCAAAAGAAATACCACATATCGCAAAAGTCGTAAATAACTGCCCGTAAACGGCGGAAAATAATAGTCGTCCGTCTCCTGCATAAAATCAAAAATGGAGGTGGGCAGGATCATCGCCTCGGGCGAGGTGTCGCATAAAAGGATCACAAAGCCTTCCAAAAGATGCGCCGCCGCATTGTCGGGGCGCTCCGTACAGCGGAATTTGGGGAAGGGATTCAGAAATCCGCGTGGGATCAGGCATTCCGCAAGACTTTGCTGACCGAGTGTCAGCGCATGCACGCGAATGGAGGATAATCGGCGGCGAATTTCTTCCACATAAGAAGGTTCCGCCTTTCCGTCAATATAGGCAAGCACCACGTCGGTTTTCGATTCCTCGCCCACGGTAAAACGCTCAAAGGTCAGGTGCGGATCGCGAATGCGTCGGCGGATGAGCGTGGAATTCATCTTGACGGTTTCGATAAAGGAATCGTGCGCGCCGCGCAGTACGCGGTCATTTTCCGATTGGCTCACGGACCTCGCGGGATAAAAGCGCACATCCATCAAAATACCTTCTGCACCAAATCCATCAATGATGATCCCCATGGTTCCGCTTAAAACAGAGGTGACGAATTGGTCCATATCATCTGATACCGATGCCTCGGTATGCGGCATGTATTTCGCCGCAACTGCCATCGCACCCTCGGGCGAATCCATTTCATCAAGCTCGGCAAAATACACGAACAGTCTGTCAACCACATTGGAATTGACAAAGCTGTCGATAAAATACATGCGCGCGCGGCGTCCGCCAATGATGCGCTCGCGCCCGATAAAATCGTAATTGGTTCCGATTTTGAATATGCTGTCGAGCGTTGCGGCATTTTCATCGTAGCTTTCACTGAATTTTTTCATGAACATCTCCAAATATCAAAGAGGATGCAAAGCGCAAATGACGCCTGCATCCGTTTGGTTTTAGTATGTCCCGCTACAATGCGAAATATTCGAGAATTCCGTTATAAATGCCAAGGGCAAACAGATCCGGCTGGTTCTCCATGAGTGCGGCATCACCGGGATTTGTGATGAAGCCCATTTCAATGAGCGCCGCCGGCATTTCGGTGCGGCGGAGAACGTACAGAGAGGGGCGGGGAAATGTGCCCCGATTCGGAAGTCCCGTGATGAGCGCGAGATTTTCCGCCACGTCCTCGGCAAGACGAAAGCCATTGGTTCCTCTGGCATAGGAAAAGGATTCCACTCCCGTGGCGGTGGGATTCGCAGAGGCATTTGTGTGCAGGCTGAGGAAAATATCCGCATCCCACGCATTGGCTTCGGATACACGGGTGGCGAGAGACGAGGATTTTGACGTGCCAATCTGCTCGGTGGGAGAATTTCTTGATGTGCGAGCCTCAAAATTCGGATTGTTGTTTAATATCTCCGCGAGAAGGATGCCGATACGGTAGGTGATGTCCTGCTCACGCAGTCCGTTTCCCTCCGCGCCCGCGTTGGGATTTACGGGATTGTGTCCCTGATCAATAAAAACTTTCGGCATAGAATAACCATGGCTTTCGCTCGGGCGAAAGCTACCTTTCTGCCCCTTTGGGCTTGATTTGCACGGCAAAATCGTGGTTTTTGACCAAAGTAAAGCCGCAAACGCTGTTATGTATTCATTTTATGATATGCTTGCCCCGCCGCTTTTATGAAGCGGTTTAATATCACTTGCTTTTAGAAAGGGAGCCTTTGTCAGACAAAGGCTTGAATAGATTATGAAAGAAATCAAACGCATCCTCTCATTTACAAGACGTGCGGTGGATGATTACAACATGATCGAGGACGGCGACCGTATCGGTGTCGGAATCTCGGGCGGTAAGGATTCTTTGACGCTGTTGTTTGCGCTGGCGGAGCTGAGGCGATTCTATCCGAAAAAATTCGAGCTTGTCGCCATAACGGTGGACATGGGCTTTGAAGGGGTGGACTTTCGTGAAGTGGAAGCGCTCTGCAAAGAGTTGGACGTACCGTATATCGTCACAAAAACACAAATTGCGCGTATTGTCTTTGATGTTCGCAAGGAGAAAAATCCGTGCGGACTTTGTGCAAAAATGCGGCGCGGTGCTTTGCATGACGAGTGCAAGCGGCAGAATTGCAATAAGCTGGCACTTGGCCATCACTTCGATGATGTGGTGGATACTTTCATGCTGAATTTGTTTTTCGAAGGACGGCTCGGTTCCTTCTCCCCTGTGACATATCTGTCGAGAAAGAATCTGACGATGATACGCCCGCTCTTATATGCACAGGAGAAGGATGTGCGCTATTTTGCCAATCGTCATCCGCTGCCGATTATCACATCGCCGTGCCCTGCGGATAAAAATACCGAGCGAGAAAGCATGAAGCAACTTCTTGTGAGTTTGGAACGCCAAAACAAGGGGCTTCGGCATCGGATTTTCGGTGCTCTGCAAAAAGCCGGTATCGACGGTTACAAAGAAGTGAAGCTGATGAAATTTTCCGACGAGGAGTAGCAGCAATCGGTGTAGCCGGCCAAAACTTGAAAAAGCAAGCAAAAATTAACAGAAAATGCTTTATTTTTCGAACAAACTGTGCTATAATATTAAGAAAATCAAAATTGAAATGTTATGCAGATTTTTCATGGCAAGGGAAGCTCACGCTCCCTTGTGTGATTTTCACTAAAAGAGTATAAATGGAGAACAACTATGTGTGGATTTGCCGGCTTCGCAGGGAAGCAGGAAAAGAAAAAAGAAATACTGGAGCGAATGATGAACCGCATCATCCATCGCGGCCCCGATTCCGCAGGTATGTTCACGGATGAAAATGTCGCGCTCGGTTTCAGAAGACTCTCCATCATCGACCTTGACGGCGGCTCACAGCCGATGTTCAATGAGGATGAAAGCATCGCTGTCATCTTCAACGGTGAAATTTATAATTTCATGGAAATCAAAACGGAGCTGGAATCGGATGGACATACCTTCCGTACGCGCTCCGATACGGAAATTCTTGTCCATGGCTGGGAAAAATACGGCGTGGATCTGGCAAGTAAGCTGCGCGGAATGTTCGCGTTCGTCATCTACGATAATAAGCAGCAAATCCTCTATGGCGCAAGGGATTATTTCGGCATCAAGCCGTTCTATTATTATAAAACGAACGATGGATACCTGTTCGGTTCGGAAATCAAATCCTTCCTCGAACACCCCGATTTCGTAAAAAAGCTCAATCGAAACGCTTTGCGTCCCTATCTCACCTTCCAGTATTCATCGATGGAAGAAACCTTTTTTGAGGGCGTGTTCAAGCTGCCGCCCGCGCATCGCTTCCTTTTGAAAATCGGAGGAGAAATGCAGATCACGCGCTATTGGGATGCGGATTTTACCGAAGAAAAGGGCGATTTCGATACCTATGTCAAGCAAATTGATGACATCGTTCACGAGTCCGTGGAAGCGCATCGCATTTCCGACGTGAAGGTAGGCTCATTTTTGTCGGGAGGCGTGGATTCATCCTATATCACCGCCTGCCTGATGCCCGATAAAACCTTTTCCGTGGGCTTTGCCTATGAAAAATTCAACGAGACCGATTATGCCGCCGAGCTTTCAAAAAAGCTGGGCGTGGAAAATTATCGCAAGCTGATCACGGCAGACGAGTGCTTTGACGCACTTTCCGAGATCCAATATCATATGGATGAGCCGCACTCCAATCTCTCCTCCGTTCCGCTGTGGTTTCTTGCAAAGCTGGCAAGAGAGCATGTGACGGTGGTGCTGTCCGGAGAGGGCGCGGACGAAATTTACGCAGGCTACGAATGGTACGATGAAACCCCGATGATGCAAAGATACAAACGTATCCCAAAGCCCCTTCGCGTGGCGGCGGCGGCTTTGGCAAAAAAGCTGCCCTATTTCAAGGGGCATGATTTTATCATCCAATCCAGCGGCAATCCCGAGGATTATTTCATCGGTCAGGCGAAGGTTTGGGAAGAAAAGGACGCGCTGGCGGTATTGAAGCCCGCCTATCGCGGCGGTCCCTCTGTCAAGGAGATTACAGCGCCCATCTATGCCCGTGTCAAGGGCAAATCGGAGCTTGATAAAAAGCAGTATCTGGATCTCAATCTGTGGCTGCCGGGCGATATTCTGCTCAAAGCGGACAAGATGTCCATGGCGCATTCGCTGGAGCTTCGCGTGCCATTCCTTGACCGCAGGGTGATGGAGCATGCCGCAAAGCTTCCCCACGAATACAAAATCAACGGCAAAAATACAAAATATATCTTCCGGCGCGCGGCAAATCTGACCTTGCCCGATGAATGGGCGGATCGCAAGAAGATGGGATTCCCCGTTCCCATGCGGTATTGGATCAAAGAAGAAAAATATTACAATCGCATGCGGAAGATGCTGTGTTCAAACGCGGCAAAGGAATTTTTCGATACGGATATGCTGGTGCGTCTGCTGGATGCACATCGCGACGGCAAGGAGAATAACTGTCGTCGCCTTTGGACCGTATACGTTTTTCTTGTATGGTACGAGCGCTTCTTCCTCTGTGAAGACTGACGAGCCAAAATATCTCGCATATAAAACATAAATAAGGATGCCCGTATGGGCAATGGAACGATATAATGAAAGATACGATCATTCCCGTGCTGCTCGGCGCGGACCTCAACTGTTACAGCGTTGCCCGCGCCTTTCATGAAAAGTACGGTGTAAAATCGCAGGCATTCGGCAGATACGCCATCGGCGCATCCTGCTATACCCGTATCCTGCGCTTCACCGCCGTAGAAAAACTGGATGAGCCGGAGGTTATGGTACAAACGCTGCTGGATTTTGCAAAGGCGCATCAGGATGCCACACTTATCGCATTCGGATGCACCGACGACTATGCGGCAATGCTGATCCACCATGGCGAAAAACTGCGTCCGCGCTATATCGTGCCTTATATCGGCGCGGATCTGTTTGAAAGACTTGCATATAAAGCGAACTTCTATGAGGATTGTGACCGCTTTGGTATTCCGTATCCCAAAACGGCGGTGATCACGCCCGATACAAATCTTCAAAACGTGCTGGATGAAAGCGCACTTGGTTTTTCCTATCCGGTCATCATCAAGCCCTCCGCCAGCGCCATCTATTGGAAATATCCCTTTGACGGTATGAAAAAGGTTTACACAGCCGCAACCAAGGGAGAAGCGGAGATCATCATTCGCCGTATATACGCTTCGGGCTATCCGGAGAAGATCATTTTGCAGGATATGATCCCGGGCGACGACTCCAATATGCGCGTGCTGACCGCTTATTCGGACAGACACGGAAAAGTCAAGATGATGTGCCTCGGGCATGTGCTTTTAGAGGAGCATACGCCAAAGGGACTTGGCAATCACTGCGCCATCATTACGGAAAAGGATAAGCCGCTGATGGAAAAATTCAAGGCATATCTTGAAGAGATCGGCTTTGTGGGTTATTCGAATTTCGACATCAAATTCGACAGCCGTGACGGAAGCTTCCGCACATTCGAAATCAATCTGCGACTTGGGCGCTCCAATCATTACGTCACATCGGCAGGCTGCAATGTGGCGCAAAATATCGTAGAGGATCATGTGGAGGAAAAAGACCTCGGCGAGACCTATTTCTGCGATGAGGAAATTTTTTGGCATAGCATTCCAAAGCGCGTGGTTTACGGATTTTGCCGTGATAAAGAAAATATCGCGCGCGCCAAGAAATTGGCAAGCGCAGGCAAGGCGCATGCGGCACTTTGGTATCGCCCCGACACTTTCTTCAATTTTAAAAGGACTGCATTTCTTTTAATGCACGGGCATAATCATTATGGTAAATTCAAAAAATATTATGGAAAAGAATAAAACGCTGGGTGTGCTGGGCGGCATCGGCCCCATGTCTACGGTGTATTTCTACGAACTGCTGACATCGATGACAGATGCGGCGTGCGACCAGGATCACCTTGATATCGTCATCTCCAGCCGTGCTACGACACCCGATCGCACTGCGTTTATTGTGGGCGAGTCGGATGATGATCCACTTGATGCCATGATTCCCGATGCAAAACGCCTTGTGGATTTTGGCGCGGATATGATCGCCATCCCCTGCAATACGGCACATTATTTTTATGATCAGCTGCAAGCGGCGGTTCCTGTGCCGATGCTCAATATCATCGACGAATCGGTAAAATACCTCAAGGGCTGTGGGGTACAGCGCTTTGGACTGCTCGCCACGGACGGAACGGTCCGTTCGCAAACCTATCAAAAGTACTGCCAATCGCACGGCATCGAATGTTTGGTGCCGTCCGAAGCGGATCAGCGGCGTATCATGCAGATCATCTACGGCGAGATCAAATCGGGCAACGCGCCCGATCTGCAGTCGTTTTATGCCGTCGCCGATGCCATGAGAAGTCTTGGCTGTGAACGGCTGATCCTCGGCTGTACAGAACTGTCTCTGATCAAAAAATCAGGTCATCTTGACGAATTTTTTGTGGATTCGCTGGAATGTCTTGCACGCTCATCCATTCTCGCCTGCGGAAAACAGCTTCGCAGATAAGAATGGTTTCTGCATGAGGTGCTATGAGCAAACGGCGAAAAAATAAATCGCGCAGGCATCTTCACATAAGAGCATTTCCATCAACAAGCACGCGGCAGTGGTCCGCACATACAGGAGACAAACCATGATTCTAAGCAAAATTTGCGAGGACTTTGCCTACAAAGCCGTCGGACCGGCGGCGGAAAGCGTTGACATTGCCGATATGATCTATGATTCGCGCACGGCGGATGTCAGCGACAAGCTGTTTGTCTGTCTGAAGGGTGCGCGGTCGGACGGACATGACTACGCAGAGGCGGTCTATGCCCGCGGATGCAGAGCTTTTCTGACGGAGAAGGAGCTTCCGCTTCCAAGCGATGCCACGCAGATCGTGGTAGAAAATTCCCGCGAGGCAATGGCATATGCATCTGCGGCATTCTTTGCACATCCTGCAAGATCGCTGGTCGTTATCGGAATCACAGGAACAAAGGGAAAGCCGACCACAGCAGAATTGGTGCGCGCTATTTTAGAGAAGGGCGGCATCAAAACCGCATACATCGGCACCACAGGCATTCGTATCGGCGATGAATATATCCAAACCAAAAACACCACGCCCGAAAGCTACGAGCTTCACAAGGCTTTCCGAAAAATGGTGGAGGACGGCATGGCGGCGGTGGTTATGGAGGTTTCCAGCCAGGCGATCTTTATGCACCGCGTGGATGGGATCCGCTTTCATATCGGCGTGTTTACCAATCTTTCCCACGATCATATCGGTGGAGTGGAACACCCGACCTTTGAGCATTATATGCAGTGCAAAGCCGCGCTGTTCAAGCATTGTCGCTGTGGCATCTTCAATGCGGACGATCCGCATTGCGACGTGATGATGCGACAGGCAAGTGCTTTGGTCGTAACCTTCGGTATGCGCGAGGGAGGCACCTGTGATGTAAACGGACGGCAGCTCGGAAGCTATCGAAGCGGAAATGCCCTCGGAGAGAATTTCTCCTGCAAAAGCAAGGCAGGGGAGCACGCGTATAGCCTTCGCATACCGGGCGCATTCAATATCTACAACGCACTTGCGGCGATCGCGGTGGCGGAGCAAATGCAGATCAACCCCGATGCCATCCATACCGCACTAAAAAATGCCGCGGTCAGCGGTCGCTTTGAAACAATAGAAGCACTGCCCGATGCCATCACCATCATTGACTATGCACACAATCGCGCATCCATGGAGGCTGCTCTGCAAACGCTGTCTGCCTATCAGCCAAAACGGCTGATCGTGCTGTTCGGATCCATCGGCGACCGCGCAAAGGAGCGTCGCGCCGATCAGGCGGAGGTCGTTTCCAAGTATGCGGATCTTGCCATCATCACCACCGATAATCCCGGGCATGAGCCGCCCGAGGAGATCATCGCCGAAATCGAAGCGCATATGAGTGGCTGTCCATACGTCAGCTTTGTGGATCGACGCGAAGCGGTGCGCTACGCCATCTCCCATGCAAAGGCAGGCGATCTGATCCTGTTTGCGGGAAAAGGTCACGAAAAATATCAGATCATCGGCGGCGACTATCTGTATTATAACGAGCGTGAGGAGATCCTCGCCGCGGTGGAAAGCATCAGCGCGGCTCGCTGATGATAAGGTTCATGTGAAAAAACGATTTCATCAAATTTTTATAAAATCAAGGAGTCACCAATGGATTGCATTTTCTGTAAAATTATCGCGGGGGAAATTCCCTCTAACAAAGCCTATGAGGACAGCGATATGCTGGCATTTCATGATATCAACCCGCAGGCACCGACGCATATTCTGGTCATTCCCAAGATGCACATTGCATCTGCCGATGCCATCGCTGCCGATAATGCGGCAATCGTTGCAAAAATCTTTGCAAAAATCCCTGCAATCGCAGCGGAAGCAGGCTTGACTAACGGCTATCGGATCATCACAAATGTGGGCGAAGACGGCTGTCAGAGCGTCAAGCATTTGCATTTCCATATTCTCGGCGGCAAGAAGCTGTCCGAAAACATGGCATAAAGAAGCAAAAAGTAAAAAATACGCAAATTTTATGGGAATTGTGCCCCGTAGTCGTTGACAAAACGGCATTTTCGGAGTATAATAATGGTGTATGTAAATCAATATGATGCATCTACAGTTTGAACTTTGTTAGGTTCAAGCTTTTGCAACAAAAATTAAGCCCCTGAGGGGGAGAAAGGAAGCTTTCACTGCGGTGAAAGCAATGGTCATTAAATGAAAGTTACAAAAGATTCTATTATCGGTGAGGTTCTTGACTTCGATCGCGAAACAGCACAGTTTTTCCTTGAAATCGGCATGCATTGCCTCGGCTGTCCCTCCGCACGCGGCGAAACCATCGAAATGGCTTGTGCGGTGCATGGCACCGATGCGGATGCGTTGATCGAAAAAATCAACGATTTCCTCGAATCCAAGTAAAAAGCATAGCAGGCGCTGTTCACAGCGCCTGCTTGCGGTATAAGCCTGAAAGGAAGCTTTCGCAAATGCGAAAGTGATGATTATCATTGACAAATTTTCGACTTGACGCGAGACTTTCCGCCGCGGCATCGCTGGTGGAAAAGGGAAGTGTGGCGGATATTGGCACCGATCACGCCCTTTTACCGATTTATTTAGTGGAAAACGGTGCACCGAGCGCGCTGGCTTCGGATATCAATGAGGGCCCTTGTGAGCGTGCGCGCGTCAATGTTGCCGCGCATGGGCTTGCGGACAAAATCATCGTCGCATGCCGACCGGGACTTGACGGCATCGAAGCCTTTGCACCCGATAATATCATCATTGCAGGCATGGGCGGTGAAATGATCGCATCCATTCTCGATGCATCCCCCTATCCGCGCACCTCAAAATGTCTGCTCGTTCTTCAGCCCATGTCCATGCAGGCAGTACTGCGCCGCTATCTTGCGGATGGCTATCAAATTTTAGATGAGCTTGTCGTGCGAGAGCATAACAAGCATTATCAAATCATTGCCGCGCGTTTTGACGGCATTCGGCGTACATATACAGAAGCGGAGCTTCGACTTGGCGCGCTGAATCTCGCCCGCGTTCGTACAGCTCCTACCGAAGCGGACCGTTCATGGCTCAACTTTGTTCGAAACGGCACCCAAACGCGCATTCGCGGTCGGGCATCTGCCGGACTTGATTCGCATGAACAGCAAATGGATCTTGAGGTTTTGAAGACGATTGAGGAATTACAGGTATGAACTCGCTTTGCGTATATCGTCCGCAGAGCAATATCTATAATGCACAAAAAAGCAGCAGACTCCAAAAAAAGGTCGCCGACCGATCAACAGCAAGGAGACAGAAAAATGCCTAAAGTGAAAGAATTATACGAATTTTTAGACAAAAAATTCCCGCGCAAATTTTCATGCGAGTGGGACAATGACGGATTGATGGTTTGCGCGGATGAAAATCGGGAGGTCGTGCGCGTGCTTTGCACGTTGGACGTGACGGATGAAACCGTGGAATATGCCATCAAAGGCGACTTTGACGTCATCGTTTCCCATCATCCGATGATCTTTAAGCCGTTAACGGCGGTAAATCCGAGCGATCCTGTGGCAAAGCGTGTGCTTCGCTGTCTGGAAAAGAAGATCTCGGTGATGTCCTTTCACACCAGAATGGACGCGGCACCGGGCGGTCTGAACGATATTTTTGCAAAGCTGCTTGGACTGACGGATGTGACCGTTCTCGAATCGGAGGATGGAAACATCGGCAGGATCGGAACCCTTCCCATTGCAAAGGGTTGTTCGGATTTTGCATTGGAGGTCAAGAAAACATTGCAAGCTGAGCGCGTGCTGTTTGCGCAGGCAAGCGGTGTTGTAAACCGCGTGGCGATCTGCGGCGGCGAAGGCAAGGATTTCGTTAAGGCAGCAAAGGCAGCCGGCGCTGACAGCTATCTGACAGGGCAGTTATCCTATCACATTCTCGAGGATGCGGGTGCGATCGGATTGAATCTGTTTGAAGCGGGACACTTCCATACCGAGGACTTCATCTGCAGCTATCTGACGCTGCTGATTTTGAAGGAATACACGCAGGTCCAAACCGCATATTTCAGCTCCAATCTGGTCAAGGCAGTCTGATGCAGGGATATAATTGTCTGATGATCTTTTCTCCCGATAAAACGCACATTCTGATGTGCAAGAGGATCAAAGATCCCTATCTCGGCTTATACAACTTTCCGGGAGGGAAAATCGAATCGGGCGAATCGGGCGAGGATGCAGCCTATCGCGAGCTTTTGGAGGAAACATCCATCACCCGAGAGCAAGTTACGCTTCGCCATCTCATGGACTTTACATATTACAACCAAAATTGCCGTGTCGAGGTTTGGTGCGGCAAGCTGCATACCCAAACACCCATCAAAGGAAACGAAAACCCCCTCCTATGGATGGACTTCAACCATGACTATTTCGATCAGACCAAATTTGCAGGCGAAGGCAACATCGGACATATGCTGGAGCAGGTTTGGCAGTTCGGCGAAGGCTTCCTTGATGCGTAAGGGATGTTGCCCACTCAAAACACACCGCCAAAAACGGCGAAGGAATGATACATAATGATCACCATAGAACAAATCAAGGCGAATGAAGCCATTCGCACCTACATCAAAAAAGAAGACGAGGTGCTTATTGCCCTCGGATACACGGAGCATAGCTTTCCCCATGTGGGAAAGGTTTCCGCCACCGCGCGGGATATCCTTTTGGCGCTCGGATATTCAAAAAGAGAAGCGGAGCTTGCGGAGATTGCGGGTTATCTGCATGACATCGGAAATATTGTCAATCGCGCGGAGCATGCCCAATCGGGTGCCGTGATGGCGTTCCGTTTGCTTGATAAAATGGGCATGGATCCTGCAGAAATTGCAGATATTATCTGCGCCATCGGCAATCATGACGAAGCCACCGCATTTCCTGTCAATGCCATCGCCGCCGCGCTGATCCTTGCCGATAAGACCGATGTGCGCGAATCGCGCGTACGTAAGGAAAGCCTCGTTGATCCTGATATTCACGACAGAGTGAATTTTTCGGTAAAAAAATCAGAGCTTGACATTCGCGCAGAGCAGGGGGAGATCGAGCTTTCGCTCGTCATTGATACTGCGGTATGCCCCGTCATGGAGTATTTCGATATTTTTCTCAGCAGAATGAAGCTGTGCGATGCGGCAGCTCGCAAGCTGGGGCTGGCATTCCGTCTTCGCATCAACAATCAGTTGATCCTGTAAACAGGCGGTCGCATTCTATCATTAAATTGAAAACGGTACGGCGCTTTCTAAAGAAAGCGACCATATTTCCATAAAAACACCAGAAAGGCAAAAATATGAACAACATTCAGGAAATATTCGGCAGCATGGTATTCAATGATACCGTGATGCGTGAGAAATTGCCGCGAGAGACCTATAAATCGCTGAAGAGAACCATCGAGAACGGCGAGGAGCTGGAGCTTGAGGTTGCAAGCGTGGTCGCAAACGCGATGAAGGACTGGGCAATCGAAAAGGGTGCAACCCATTATACCCATTGGTTCCAGCCCATGACGGGCGTGACGGCGGAGAAGCACGATAGCTTTATCACGCCGGTGAATAAGGGCCGCGATATCATTATGGAATTCTCGGGCAAGGAGCTTATCAAGGGCGAGCCGGATGCATCCTCGTTCCCCTCGGGAGGACTGCGCGCTACCTTTGAAGCGCGTGGCTATACCGCATGGGATCCCACTTCCTATGCTTTTATTAAGGATGACACACTCTGCATTCCCACAGCATTCTGCTCCTACGGAGGCGAAGCGCTGGACAAAAAAACGCCGTTGCTTCGTTCGATGGAAACAGTTACCCGTCAGGCAAGCCGTGTGCTGCATTTGCTTGGTACGGATGCACAAGTGGTTTCTACCATGGGCCCCGAACAGGAGTATTTCCTTGTAGATAAGGCGCTTTATGAAAAACGTCGTGATCTGGTCATTACGGGACGCACTCTGTTCGGTGCACGTCCGCCTAAAGGGCAGGAACTGGAAGACCATTACTTCGGGTCCATCAAGCCGCGTGTAAAGGCGTTCATGAATGAGCTTGATACCGAGCTTTGGAAGCTTGGCGTGCTGGCAAAAACCGAGCACAATGAGGCGGCGCCCGCACAGCACGAGCTGGCGCCTATCTTCACCACCACCAATATTGCCACTGACCATAATCAGCTCACCATGGAGATGATGAAAAAAGTCGCAGCACGCCATGATCTGGTGTGCCTGCTGCATGAGAAGCCCTTCGAGGGCGTCAATGGCTCGGGTAAGCATAATAACTGGTCGCTTTCCATTAAAGACGGCGCAAATCTTCTTGATCCGGGTGAAACGCCGCAGGACAATGCGCGTTTCCTGTTGTTCTTGTGTGCGGTAATCGCGGCGGTGGATGATTATCAGGATCTGCTGCGCGTTTCCGTATCCTCGGCGGGAAATGACCATCGTCTCGGTGCGGCGGAAGCACCGCCTGCGATCATGTCCATCTTCCTTGGCGATGAGCTGACCGCGATCCTCGACTCCATCGAAAGCGATACGATCTACGATGCACACTGCAAATCGCTGATGGAGATCGGCGCCAATGTACTGCCGAAGTTCCCCAAGGATACCACCGACCGCAACCGCACCTCGCCCTTTGCTTTCACGGGCAACAAGTTCGAATTTCGCAGCTGCGGTTCGTCTATGTCCATATCGGGCCCCAACCTCACGCTGAACACCATTGTGGCAGAGGAGCTTTCGCGCATTGCGGATAAGCTACAGCAGGAGCTTTCGGCGGGCGTGGATGTGAACAAAGCTGTTGGAGCGCTGATCAAGGAGCTGTACACCGAGCATAAGCGCATCATTTTCAACGGCAACAACTATGCGGATGAATGGATCGATGAAGCGGAAAAGCGCGGACTTCTGAATTTGCGCACAACGCCGGATGCTCTGCCGAATTTCATCAATCAGAAGAACATCGACCTTTACGAAAAGCATCGCATTTTCACCGAAACAGAGATGCGTTCCCGCCATGAGATCCACATGGAAAGCTACTGCAAGGTGATCAGCATCGAAGCACTCACGATGCTGGATATGGCAAAGAAGGAGATCCTGCCTGCCGTTCTGCACTATAAGCGCGAATTGGCGGAAAGTGCATCCGCTTCCATCGCACTGCAGATCACCTGCAATGCGGAGTTAGGAATGATCGCTGCCATTGCCGAACAGGCGGACGAACTGCATACCTCTATTCGCCTTCTTGATGCTTCTATCCAAACCATGCAGTCGATAGAGGAGACGGAACCCCGTATGTTCTATATCCGCGATTCCCTCATTCCCGCGATGAATGCGGTTCGCAGATCCGCGGATGCTCTGGAACTGCTCGTTGCCAAGGACTATTGGCCGTTCCCCACCTACGATGCACTGTTATACAATATTTAATCACATACATAAAACCCAAATATCCCCCGACTGTCCGTCGGGGGATATTTGCTTTCAGCTTAATCATTCGCCCTCTGCGAGGCGGATGGCATCGAGTGTGTAGGATGCGTTCAGCTTTGTTTGATCGACGTACTTATCGAACATTCCCACAAGCACACCGTCGCCGCGCTTCATGGAGGCAAAGGCTTCGATGAAAGCGGCACGCACCTGCTCTTGGGAAGCGCATCGCCGTCCTGCGCCGAGGATCTTCAGCGCAATGGTGGGGGCAGACAGCTTTTTAATGACATCATACATCAGCGGAATATCACTCTCCTCAAACCGTTCGCCTGTGGGATTCTTATCATGGGAGCGGTCGGGATTGGTCAGGTTATAAAGCGACGCCATATAATAATCAGGGCGGAGATTTTGTTCTTCCGCATAGGCGAGCACCTCGGGAAAGTGGGCGCAGATGCCGCAAGGAACGTTCTTGCGGCGGACTTTTTCAAGCAGAACCGATAATTTATCGAGATTTCCCGTCAGATACAGATCGTCCGCCAGCTCGCCGTGGATGCAAATGGCGGCGGGCGAATATTTCATCATCTCGTCCAGCTCTTCGTCAAAGGTTTCGAGATTTTTCCCCGTTTGAGCAAGCCAAAGAAGGGAACCGCCCGCTTTGCGATAGCGATCGAGAAGCCCCATGACGGGCATATTTCCGCGGGATTGCACGGCGTTGATCCCCACCTCCTCACAGCGGCGGAGCGTGGAAAACGCCTGCTCTTCGGTAAAATATTCCTTCATATCCGCGTCCGCACTCGCGTCCAGATGGGATTTGCCCGTAAAGGGATTGCTTCCGACGATCAGACGGGTGATTGTAAGATCACCGATTTTCATAGTTGGCAGCATAAATGTTGCTTCCTTTCAAAAATTCATAAAATGACACATTCTAAAGATATCACATCGGGGCAAAAAATTCAAGCAGTTGTTGTAAATTTTTCCGTTTGCATGTTTTTTGCGGAGCGGTGCATACTATCTATTAAGCAAAAAACATATGTGAGGGACTTGACATTTTATCCTTTCGTATGCTATCATTTTTGAAAAAGAGAGGACTTGCGGAGCAAGTCATGGTTACAAAATGAAATTTGCATTTTTCGACGCAAAACCCTACGATAAGCCTTCCTTCGAGCGTTATGGCGAGGAATTTGGCGTTAAATTCAAATATTACGATGTAAAGCTGGATATTGACACGGTATCTCTTGCAAAGGGATGCGACGGGGTGTGCATCTTTGTCAATGATACGGCGGATGCGGCGGTCATCGATGCATTGTATGAAATGGGCGTCAAAACCATCGCGCTGCGCTGTGCAGGCTTCAATAACGTGGATCTTAATCACGCGGCGGGAAAAATTCGCGTGGTGCGCGTTCCCGCGTATTCGCCCTATGCGGTGGCGGAGCATACCATGGCGATGCTGCTGACATTGGTGCGCCGTACCCATAAGGCATATATCCGAACCCGCGACTTCAACTTTTCGCTGAACGGGCTGACGGGCTTTGATCTGCACGGGCGAACGGCAGGCGTGGTCGGAACGGGCAGGATCGGACGTGCTTTTATCGACATCTGCAAGGGCTTTGGCATGAAGGTGCTTGCCTACGATAAATTCCAATCGGACGACAGCCTCGACTATGTTACTCTTGAACAACTGCTGCGTGAGTCGGATATTGTTTCGCTCCATCTGCCGCTGATGAACGACACCTACCATATGATCAACAAAGATACCCTTGCCATGATGAAAAATACAGCGATCCTGCTCAATACCTCCCGCGGTGCGCTGATCGATGCGGAGGAATTGCTTGCTACCATCAAGGCGAGAAAGCTTGGCGGTGCATGTCTCGATGTGTATGAGGAGGAATCGGACTTTTTCTTTGAGGATCGCTCGGGACACATCATGGATGACGATACGCTGGGACGACTGCTGTTCATGCCCAACGTGCTGATCACCTCCCATCAGGCGTTTTTGACGGAGGATGCGCTGGACGCCATCGCCTTTGTGACCGTGCAAAACATTCTTGAGATCAAAAACGGTGCCTGCAAGAACGAATTGCTTGCCGAATCGCGGTAAACATGCTGTAAAACCCTCTTAAAATACTTGACTTTCACGGCTCCGTGTGATATAATATTTGGTATATTATTTCACACAGGAGCCTTCTATGTTGGTTTTGATTTTGAACAGTATCCTTTTGGGTGCAGGACTCGCAATGGATGCCTTTTCTGTCTCCCTTGCGAATGGTCTGTCCGAGCCGAAGATGAAGCCTGCTCGCATGGCGGGCATTGCAGGAACCTTTGCACTCTTTCAGGCAGCCATGCCCATGCTTGGCTGGATTTTGGTTCATACCATCGTGCAGGCATTTTCCGCATTTGAAAGCTTTATTCCGTGGATCGCGCTGATCCTTTTATGCTACATCGGCGGCAAGATGCTGTTTGATAGCATCCGTTGCAACAATGGCGGAGAATGCCCACTGCAGCGGCTGACCATCGGTGCGCTGTTGGTGCAGGGCGTGGCAACCTCCATTGATGCGTTGAGCGTTGGCTTCACCATCGCGGAATACGGTTTTTTGGATGCTTTGCTTGCGGTGGCGATCATTGCGGTTGTGACCTTTGCCATCTGTCTTGCCGGTCTGTATCTCGGACGCAAATTCGGCACCAAATTAGCAGGAAAGGCGGGCATCCTCGGCGGTGTCATCCTGATTTCCATCGGCATCGAAATTTTCATCACAGGCGTCTTTATGTAAGCTTGTAGATTGTGACATAATTGTAAACTTGAAAAAAATTGGCGATGAAATATTGTTTTTTGGCTGGAAATTCGTTATAATATATATATACTTTTATATAGACTGTGAAAGAATATAAGTGTTGAATATAATTTATTTTTGGAGGTTTTTGTAATGGATAAAAAAACGTTGCACAAAAAGTTTTTCAATAGAGAAATCCAAATGACTCCTGCTTTGGTCAATGTTTTGCCGGGAGGGAAGGGCTATACATATTTTGAAGCAAGACGCGATCCTCAAAAGGCAATTGACAATGCGGTTGCGAGATTTTCCAAGACCATGGAGATCAATGAGTTCCTGATGCCCACCATGGAAAGTAATTTCATGGAGACTCTGATCCCCTCCATCTTTGGAGCCAAGGTATATGAATCCCCCGGAGGATATGTGGATGTAAAGCCCATTTTCGAAAGCATCTACGATACGGAAAAGATCAATGTTGATGATATCTTCAACGCAGAAATGGAAGAAGCGACCAAGCATCTTGAGTATTTATACAAGAATGCACCGGACTACATTTATGTAAATCCCACCAGACCGCTGTCTCCGCTGGATAGTGCGGCGATCATGTGCGGCGGCGAGATCTACGCGGCGCTTCTCGAAGAACCGGAGCTTTCCCTCGAGTTCTTAAATAAGATCACGGATGTTACCATCAAGACCATCAAGCACTTCAAAAAAGTCATCAATCAGCCTTTGGATGAGTGTGCGAACCAGAGAGGATTGCTGTATCCCGGTCTCCGTCTGACAGGTGACGCGGTTGTCAATTTGTCTCCTGATATGATCGTAGACATCATGTGCCCGATCTATAAGAGATTCCAGAAGGAATTCGGCAAAATCATGCTGCACTATTGCACAACGCCGGCTCCGTCTCAGCATGTTATTCCCGCATTGATCCGCGGCGGCGGCATTGATGCTGTCGATAATTGGCAGGGATATGAATCGATCATCAATAAGGAAGATTATTTCCAGACCGAGCTCGGAATGTGTACCGACCTGAAAAAGGCATATATTTTCGGCGATGAAATCAAGAACGACGAATTCTTGGCATTCAAGGGAAGACCGCTAGTACTGTCCGCATGGGCTGATGACATTGAGCAGGGCAAGAGAATCTTTGACATTTTGGGCAATTTGTTTGGATAAGTAATCACAAGGAGGATCGATTCATGCTGATTTGCAGTTTGAACCGATCCTCTTTCCTTTGATATTTAACAGAAAAATTTCTATAAAATTCAAAAAACCCTTGACAAACAAATTGATCTGTGATATAATATAATACGTTGAGCGAATCAAAAGCATTGTTCGCTTGCCGTAGCAATATATCTGGGTGTGGCGCAGCTGGTAGCGCGCTACCTTGGGGTGGTAGAGGCCGCAAGTTCAAGTCTTGTCACTCAGACCAACAAAAAAGCTGAAATGCCCTTGTGGCGTTTCAGCTTTTTTG
>JAZTWJ010000106.1:0-2224 GCA_045635785.1 Candidatus Flemingiibacterium sp. | reverse complement strand
TGGAAATAAAGCGCGGCGTTGCATCCCAACCAACCGATACCTGCGGATAGTAGGGCGCGTTGATGTTTGCGTCAATGTACTCCCACTCGCGCTTGACGTCCTCCAGGATGACAGGGTAGGGTCTGCCCATGTAGGCAAAGTCCACGAACTGATAGTGCGTCACACCGTCAAAGCCCACCTTGTTGATAAAGGTGAAAATATCGGTCTCGGCATCCAGCATGCGCTGCATGTACTGGCGGGAACGAATGGTCAGGTGCAGGCAAAGACCGGGATATCCCGCCTTGATTGTTTCCTCGCGGAAATATTCGATGGCATCCAAGGTCTGCTGCACGCCGCCAAAGCCGCGCACCAGGTTTTCAAGGTCGAAGAGCATATAGACAGGCTTGCCGTCGATCTTGTAGTAAGAGGGATGCGAGAAGTATTTCTCAATGGTGCGGTGCACAATGCCGTTAAAGGTCTCGCGGTTGACAGCACCGTCCCAGATCGGCACCTTGCACTCGGAGGTGCGCTTGTCCCACAGGCTCTCGGCGGTGTGGTTTGCCCACATCAGATAGAACTTCATTTTGTGGTTGTTGCGCGCCGCGAGGAAACCGTCGTTGAGGCAGTTTTCAAGGAACGGGCGGTTGTCATACCAGTACCAGTCGTAAATGAACACGTTGACGCCGTGAGATACCGCAGCCTCGATCTGCATTTCCATGACGTAGGGGTCAGCTTCATTCACGTATCCCCAACGGGGTTTGCGCGGCCACTGGTGACCGGGAAAGCGCGCGGTCATGGCCTTGACGGTTTGCCATTCACCGTAGCCCTCGGGCCAAAAAATGCGGGAGCGGGGCTCGTCACCTGTGTAGGACGGCCAAACGTATGCTGCAATGTCGTATTTTTTCATAATGATCTCCGTTCTGATGTATTTATCTTGGATGTCAAATGGCATGGGGAGTTTCGGTTCAAACCGAATTTTTGTCGAGATCCTTCGCGGCGCATTTCGGGCTGTCATTCTCGAGCGAAGCGAAGAATCTGGCCCGAAATGTTTGCTCGAGGATGACAGACAAAAATTCGGGCGATACCCGGATATGGTAGCTATTCCTTGCTACACTCCTTTTATTTCATGAATGTCACATTCCCAGAACCCACGCACGTGCGGTTTTTTTGTCAGCACCACCAAGAGGTAGCATTCCTGCCCGTTTGCAAGGGGGCGATTCGATTTCACTTTGCCGTATTTTTCAAAATGGACGTATTGGTTGGTCACGATCTCGGTATGACCGCCGCGAGATCCGGGGGAGGATACGTATTCCTCCCCGGTCTTGAGCTCCAAAAGACCCACGCGGTCGATCTCAATGGTAAATTTGCCTTGGCGCAGATAAAGCAAGCGAATGCATTGCTGCCGGATGGCGTCCACGACCATCACAGCCACCGCCCACAAAATCACCGCGATCAGTATCATCACCGCGCAGGCAAACCACGTGCGGCTGTGCCATTTGGCAACCGTGTTCCATGTGACAAGCACGCAAAAGGCAATGAAAAAAACTTCGGCAACGATGGTTTTCAAAAGCTCGATCAACAAATCGTGCTGATGCTGCTGCACGATGTCCTCGCGCGTCAGTATGATTTTTTTATCCTGTTCGTACATGTTATCTCTCCAAAATTTCGTATTTATCGGTGTCGTAATAGTCCACAATACGCGGTTTTTTGGTGTTCAGCACCAAAAGATAAAAGGTTTGATCCGCGTAAGGAGCGGAGTACAGCGTGTGCTTTCCGTACTGCTTGAAATATGCGACGTAATGCACCGAGGTTTTGCGATCAATCGAGCCGCTTGTGTGTTCCTTTGCCACGCGTCTGGTCACCTGATCGGTTTCCAATCTGAAATTGCCGTTTTTGAGGGCAAGGTACGCCGAAAGGTTTCTGTAAAAGAACGCGAACACTACTGCCAGTATCGTCCAAAACAGCAGGGCTGCTGCAATGAACAGGATGGTCAGCAGGGGTGAACCGTTGTTTTCTGTAAAAGCAGAGGCAAGAAATCCTATGCCCAGCGGAATGAAAAATACGGACATGGCCCCAAAGGGAACGCCTGTGTAAACTGCAAGTAGGGCGTAATCTTTACGGCATCTTGCTGCCCAATCACGCAAACGTATTTGTTTTTTAGGTGTTTCTTGCATGGTCATCTCTCCACAATCAAGTATTCGTCAGCCTGATACACGCAAATGATACGGGGCTTTTTTGTCAGCGC
>JAZTWJ010000105.1:0-25679 GCA_045635785.1 Candidatus Flemingiibacterium sp. | reverse complement strand
AAGCTGATGGCGCGCCTTTTCAAGGCGACTGCGCTCGAAGATAACTTCAACTGCAATTTTAACGTTCTGATTGACGGCACACCGCGCCAAATGGGTGTCATCGAGATTCTGCATGAATGGATCAAGTTCCGTATCGGTTGTGTTAAGAGGGAGCTTTCCTACGATCTGCAAAAGAAAAAGGAGAAGCTGCATCTGCTTCTTGGTCTTGGAAAGATTCTCCTCGATATTGACAAGGCGATCAAAATCGTTCGTGAAACCGAGCTTGAATCGGATGTGGTCCCCAATTTGATGGAGGGCTTTTCCATCGACGAAATTCAGGCGGAATATATTGCGGAAATCAAACTGCGCTACCTGAATCGCGAGTACATTATCAATCGCATCAAGGAAATTGAAGCTTTGCAAAAGGATATCGCCGAGCTGGAAGCAAAGATCGGCGATGACTTGAAGCTTCGCGAGCACATTGCAGGTCAACTGCGCGAGGTTAAGAAAAAATATGCAAGGCCGCGATTGACTCAGCTCATCGAGCCTTCTCAAATCGTTGAGCTTGAGCCGGAGGAAACGGTGGAAAACTATCCCGTTTCGGTTTATTTGACGCGCGAAGGATATTTCAAAAAGATCACACCGCAGTCGCTGCGCGGAAGCAATGTTCAGCTCCTGAAGGACGGCGACTATCTTGTACACGAACAGGAGACCGGAAATGCGGCAGAGCTTCTGTTTTTCTCTGATAAGGCGCAGTGCTACAAAGCAAAGGTGGACGATTTTGACCAGATGAAGGCTTCACAGCTTGGTGTCTACATCCCCGCACAGCTTGATTTTGATGATGATGAGCGTGTGGTTGCCATGGCTGTGCTGACCGAATACAAGAACGACGCAACCATGCTGTTCGCTTTCGAAAATGGGAAAGCTGTTCGCGTTCCGATCACCAATTATCAGACAAAAACCAATCGTCGCAAGCTGACAGCCGCTTATTCGGATTCCTCGCCCATTGTTGGGGCGGCGTATTTGGATGCGCCAAAGGATCTGCTGTTTGTCGATGAATCGCATCGCGGCATGCTGATTTCCAGCAATCTTGTGCCGGAAAAAGCCACCCGATCCAGCTCCGGTGTGCAGATCATCAATCTCAAAAGGAACGGTAAGCTGACGGAAATGCGCGTGGGCGTAACTCCCGTGAAGGGGGCAAAATTATCTAAAATCAAGATTCCTGCAACCCCCACACTTTTTGATGAAGCGGATCTGATTTTACCCGAGAACCAATAACGATCTCTTTTGGAGGTTATTATGCAAATCAAACTTTGGGGAAAGGATATTCCTTTCTTTGACGATAGCGCAGAAACGCCGAATTTGCTGGAAACTTTCTTTATGGAATCGGACAGCGCAGATCCGCGTCCGTGCATTGTCATCCTTCCCGGCGGCGGATATTCCCATCGCGCTCCCCATGAAGGGAAGCCTATCGCCGAATTTTTCAATGCTCGGGGTATGCACGCGGCGATTGTACAGTACCGCGTTGCGCCAAACCGTCATCCCGCGCCGCTTGCCGATGTTCAGCGCGCGGTCAAGATTCTGCGATCAAATGCAAAGGCTTGGAACATTGATCCAAATAAAATCGTCACTTTGGGATTTTCCGCGGGCGGGCATCTGTGCGCGTCCGCGATCACGCTGTCCGATGTAACGAAGGATCGCATCGGTGCGGATGCAATTGACAGAATGGATGCCATGCCAAACGGAGCGATCCTTTGTTATGCCGTGATTTCCGTTGATGAGCTGTTTGGTCATGTGGGAAGCGGAAAAAATCTCTTAGGCGAACGGTATGATCAGGAGAAAGAGAATCTTTCGCTTCAGAATCGTGTGAGCAAGAGCACACCGAAGGCATTTATCTGGCACACATCGGACGACAATGTCGTTAATGTAAAAAATTCGCTTATTTTTGGCGAAAAGCTCCGCGATTGCGGCATCCCCTTCGAAATGCACATTTATCCCCACGGACGACATGGGCTCGGGCTTGCTGAAGCATTTGAGGATGTTTCCGGCTGGGCTGATCTGGCGGCCGATTGGGTTTTACGCAATATTTAGTGATCCTAATTCCATATTTCAATCGTTTTTGCTATATTTCGAAAGATTATCGGCAAAAACGATTGCTCTTTTACAAAATCGAGGCATTATATGATTTTTACTCGCAAAGACTTACAAAAACTGATTATTCCCCTGATCGTTGAGCAGCTGCTCGGCATATCTGTAGGAATGTTTGATACAATAATGATATCATCGCTTGGCGAAGCCGCGGTTTCTGGCGTTTCGCTTGTTGATATGCTGAATGTGCTGATGATCAACATTTTTTCGGCGTTTGCTACAGGCGGTGCTGTGATCTGCGCCCATGAGATCGGCCATGTGAAGGCAATGACGCAAGACGGCGAAAGACGCGAATACAAAAGAGTGCGTTTTGCGGCAAAGCATTTGCTGATCGTGCTTCTTATCACGTCTGTCTTTGCAGCAATTTTGTCATATTTTCTCCGTTTTCAGCTTTTGAAGCTGACTTTTGGTGGGATAGAAGACGATGTGATGCAAAATGCGCTGATTTATTTTATGATCTCCGCCGTTTCCTATCCGTTTATTGCTTTGTATAACGGCTTTGCGGCGCTTTTTCGCACCATGGGAAACTCGAAAATTACCATGATCGCATCGGTTATCGTAAACATACTAAATGTCGTGGGTAATGCGCTTTTGATTTTTGTATTCAAGCAAGGCGTTGCCGGTGCGGCATGGGCAACCGTTTTTGCGCGCGCAGTAGGTATGCTTGTTCTGTTTGCACTGATTGCAAATAAGAAAAACGAACTTTATATTGACATCCGTGAACAATTTCGTCTGGAAATGTCAACAATCAGACGTATTCTTCGCATCGGAATCCCCGGTTGCTTCGAAAACTCCGTTTTTCAGCTCGGTCGAATTATGGTAATTTCCATGATCGCGGGTTTCGGAACGGTGCAGGTGGCGGCGAATGCGGTCGCAAACAATCTGGATGGACTTGGTTGCATACCCGGACAGGCAATGTCTTTGGCGATGATCACCGTCGTCGGACAGTGCATCGGTGCCGGTGATTATAAAGCCGCAAATCAATATCGCAAAAAGCTGATGAAGTATTCGTTTGTTTCTTTAGCGCTTGTGAATACAGTGATTATTGCCACCTTGCCGCTGACTTTGAAATTATATAATTTGAATGCGGAGACAATCGCTCTTGCGACAAAATTGATCATCATTCATGATGGACTTGGAATTTTACTTTGGTCGCCGTCCTTTGTTCAACCCAATGCGCTCCGCGCTGCACAGGATGTGCGATTTACAATGGTTATTTCCATCTTTTCCATGCTAATTTTCCGCGTATTTTTCACTTGGATCATCGGCGAGCAGATGGGAATGGGCATTTTGGGCGTTTGGATCGCGATGGTGCTTGACTGGATCTTCCGTGGCGCCACCTTTGCTTGGCGCATACATAGCGGACGCTGGCTTTCGGGTCTGCCGCAGGCTGAAGTATCGGAGGAATCGTAATGGCTAACGTTTTTGATTATTTCCCATGGAGAGGCGATCTGACCATGGCGCAGTCTGAATTTTGCGACGTGGATCGACTTCTTCTTTGCGAGCTTGTCTATACGGATATCGATGCCATCGAGCCAAGACCGCTCGATGAGATCTGCACGGAGCTCTCATTGCAGGTGAAGACAATGACCGCATCGGAAAAGAAAAAATTCCTGCATTTGAAGCAGGATGAGAGATTATATGAAGAGCTTTCCGTTTCTCCGCGATTTCGCAGCTGTCGAATCGGAAACTGCATTTCAAGCTTCATACCCGAGCTGGAACAGCAATTCGCCGCGATGACGGTGGAGCTTCCCGACGGCACCGTTGCCGTGGTATATCGCGGCACGGATTGGTCGCTGATCGGCTGGAAGGAAGATATCAACATGGCATACTGCGATATTCTTCCGTCGCAGGAGCGAGCGGTCGATTATCTTCGCAGCGTAGGAAGTCAGTATCAGTGTCCGCTACGGATCATGGGTCATTCGAAGGGCGGAAATCTTGCCATATTTGCAGGCTCCTTCTGCGGAGAGGAGATTGCATCACGCATTCTTGAAATTACCAGCCTTGACGCTCCGGGCTTTGGGGAGTCGGTGTTGCAATCGGATGGGTACAAGCGAATTGCAGATCGTGTACGAACCATTTTGCCACGCTCGTCAATCGTCGGCGCGCTTTTTACAAATACGGGAAAGTTTTCTATCGTTGAATCAAGTTCCACGCCGCTGATGCAGCATATTACCTACAACTGGGAGATCATGGGCAACCACTTTCTTACCGTAGCGGAACGTGACGGAATGAGCCAGCTTGTTGGCAGCGCGGTGAATGAATGGATCGGTCGATTGGAACCTGAAAAACGAAAAAAATTCATCGACACCGTGTGGTCGTTGCTTGCAAGTACGGACATTGAGGAACTCGGCGACCTGCTTGACGGTAAAAACGCCGTGACGATGATTAAAAATTACAATGCACTTGACGAAGAATCGCGGAATTTGATCGGAGAAATACTCGCAATGCTAAAAGAATGCACGAAAGAGAGCTTCCACGATCTTCTTGCACAATGGAAAAAATAAACGGTTGATGACCATGTATCCGCATGATCATCAACCGAACCAATCGTTTTGTTGCACTATCTTTGAATGTTCTGTCTTACCACTTCAAAGCCCGCAATCGCGGCGGCGGAAGCGGCAGAGAGTGCGGCAGGGAAGTCCCGTCCGTAATCTAAACGCACAACGGCATCGGCGGTATCCAGCAGATCACGGGATAGTCCGCGTTTTTCGCCGCCGACTGCCAAGAACAGCGGCTTTTTGAGGTCCGCTTCATAGATGGATACCGAATTCTTCATATCACAGCAGACGATCTTAACGCCAAGCTCGTGCATGATGGCGGCACATTCTGCAGGGGATTTGCAGACGAAAACATCCGCAAGCTCCGAAGCGCCTGCCGAGGCTCGACACACAATTCCCGCGGCATGCATCCAATTTCGCGGCGAAAGGATCACCGCGCTGCATCCTGCCGCATACAAAGAACGCAGGGCATAGCCGAAATTATAGGGGTCTTCAATGCCCTCAATCATGACATAAAATCGGTCATCGCTTGGGATTTTTTCTAGTGCCGATACAGTTAGATCGGGAATCGAACGTGCGGTCGCTTCAAGCAGCAATCCTCCGTGGGAAGCACCAAGCGCAAGTGCATCCAGCTGTTCGTCGGGCATAGTCTCAATGGAAAAATCAAACTTATATGACATCGCGCGCAGATAGGAAAGCTCCTTTGCGCGCGCTTTTTTTCGTGACTCGGCGACAAGAATGCGCTTGATCTTGCGGTCGGACCGCCCCGATTCGATGGCGGCAATCACCGCACGAATGGAGGTTATCCCCTCAAAGATTAAATTTTCACCGATGGAAAGCTTATCGGCTTCTCTCATCGCAGTTCGCGGCGCACATCTGCGATCTTGCCGCAGGAATACGCGCCCTCCGAGCAAACGCCGTAAAGGCATGACGGTCCTGCTTTTCCAAACAGCAGGGGACAAGCCTCGCGAACAAGGCGAAGCATTTCGACGGCAAGCGCACGGATCTCCCATTGTGCGCGATTGCAACAGCGCAGACGGAAGAAATTGTGCAGGGAGCGAACGTTCATGGTCATAATGATACGCGTATCACAGGCATTGGGAAGCACAAAGCGCGCATCCTCGTTAGCTTTTTTCTCAGCGGCGCGCGGATCCATGCCCTCCGATGTGTAATGCGCGATCAGCTTTTGGCGGATGCTTTCGTAATGTGCCGCATCCTCCTCCATCGCCTTCAGGAACTCTTCCTTTGCCTCGGGGAGTGCCTCGATTGCAGGCGGAACGATATACGGGAAGTCCGTTTTACTCACATAGCGCTGGCTCTGCACCGAAAAGGACGCAATGCGATGACGGGTGATCTGTGCAAGAAGTGTGCGGGAAACGCCTTCAATGCCAAAAGTGAACGTTGCATGCTCCACGGGGGATTCATGTCCAAGATCCTCTAACATTTTCAGAAAATCCGCTGTTTTTTCGGGCGTGAGATTATCCATCAGCTTCGAAATATCACTTTTGGAATAGCACAGTTTTGCAGATGCCGCAATCAACTTTTCCGCATCGGGCGTATGGGTTAAAAGCTCAACTTTCATGGATATGACCAATGCTTTCGCAAACGCGAAAGCTACCTTTCTGCCCGTTTGGGCGTGTATTTCAAAAATGAGTTTTTAGATTCCTTTTAGCACGTCGGTTTTATATTTGCCGGAAAGTCGCCAACCGATCACACCAAACAAAAACACGGGCAGCTTCATCATACGTCCGATTCTGCTTGGCTGCTTGCAAAGGCGATAGAACCATTCAAGTCCCAACTTAATGAAGATCTTCGGTGCGCGCTTGACCGTACCGGAATAGCCGTCGAGACTGCCGCCAAGGGCAAGAAACAGCTTGACAGAGGGGAGTCGGCTTCTATTGGCAAGGATCCATTTCTCCTGTGCAGGCACGCCAAGGCAAACATAAAGAATGTCAGGCGCGGCCTCGCTGATGGCGGCGATCACCGCATCGTTTTCTACACCGGTTTTTTGAAAGTAGCCGTCGTGACAGCCTACGATATTCGCATGAGGGAATGCTTCTAATTGCCTGTCCCGTGCCGCTTCGGCGATGCCCGGTTTTCCGCCGAGGAAGAATATTCTTGCGCCCGTTTCGTTAGAGAATCGGAGCATCTCAAGCCCAAGCTCGTAACCTGCACATTTGGCTTTGAGCGGTTTTCCTAAAATTTTGGAGGCGTAAATCACGCCGATGCCGTCGGGTGTTACCAGATCCGCATGGTTAAAGACCGAATATAGAGATTCATCTTCCACACACGCCTGGATTATTTCCGAGTTAGGCGTGAATACCGCCTTTCCGATGCCGTCGGGATGCTGAACGAAGGACTTGCACCATTCTGTCGCCTCTGAAAGCGTGACATTATCGACGCCGACACCGCGAATTACAATTTTTTCTGACATGATTTGTTCCTTAAAAAAGTTGTTTCCTATATTATACCACAGTCGCAAACATTTTTCAAGAGAATTCCCGAATATTCATGACTGAAAAGGAAAAGCTCGGTCACATTTGCTTGAATCGCATCCACTTTTTGATCAGCGCCGCGGAAATGGCACCGCCGATGATACAAAGGATCGCCCAGATGAAAATCATCGTCTGCCAATCGGTATATTTGGCGATCAGTCCGACGAGATAAGCCGACAATCCGCAGCCCATAGAACCCGCAGAATTCAAAACTCCCGTAATCGTAGCGGCTTTGCCGTATTTGGCAAAATTGAGAGGCACCAAACTGATCTGCATGGTGTTGATGCCAAGCTGGAACAGAATGGTCAGCGCGAAACAGCAAAGCACCACAGCAAATACATCGTAACCGATGCTGCCCGCGACGATCAGCGTGAGGGCAGAGGCTCCAAAAAAGAGGACAGAGGATTTCATCTCATCCTTCAGCCAAACCTTGATGACAAAATTCGACAGCGCGGCACCGAAGATGCTGATGAAGGGAATGAGCGTGGAAACCGTTACGGCAAATTCCGCTTCCACAGCGAAAATCTCCGTTAGAATGGTTGGCAGCCATTGTGTGATGCCGTCCTTGACCATCGCCATAATGATGATGGGGCCGATCATATAAATGGCACCCGAGCGAAGCAGCAACTGAAATATCTCAGCTTTGTCGGACGACTTTTTTGCTTGTGGTTCGACAAGAGGAATGCGCTCCTCGTAGGTATAGCATCGTTTTGCGGCGAAACGGGTAAGAAGCATCCATATGAGGCTAACCACAGCTAGGATGATGCCGGGGATGAGGAATAATTCTCGCCATCCTGTCGTTCGGATGATTTGCTGTGAGATGAGATAAGAATACGCAGTTCCGAGAGCTGTAGTCGCGATCATGGCGGAGCTTGCGCCCACACGCATCTTTTCGGGGAGTGCCGTGGACACGATGCGGATCATCGTCGGCCAAAGAGAGGACTGTATGTAGCCGTTCAAAGCCCATATCAGTACCATCATTGCAAAGGAAGGCTCACTTGCCAGAACCACAAGATACATGCCCAAATTTGCAAGTCCCGCAAGAAACGTACAGCCGCCCACAAGTGCAAAGGGAGGCAAGCGATCGGACAGAAAGCCGTTGACAAACATTCCCGCGCCGTATGTGACAAAAAATGCCGTGCTGACAAATCCTGCCGCATCCTTTTCAAACAGTCCGCTTGGAACGATTTCAGCCAGCGCCGCAGAATAGTTCAGTCTGCCGCAGTAAAGGACGGTATAAAATACAAAGCAACACAGAAAAAGTGCCCATCCCGATTTTGTATCAGAGAGAGGCCTTAAAACAAGTTTCTTTTTCATCATTATGACCATGACTTGCGCTTGCAAGCTTTCCTTAATCTTAGTGAATATTTTGAATGCTGTATTCGCGGAATCTTTTCATTAATTATAGCATATTTTTCCGATAAATGCAAGATATAATTCCATGGATTCCGCGCGAAATTTCCCATGCATTGTCGGAAATCATAAATATTCATAATATCGTAATATTTTTCTGCTATAATGAGGGAAAGTTGTTCGAAAGGAGGCTTCCGATGTCCGAGATCATTCACATTTCCGTTCGAGAATTGGTCGGTTTTGTCATGCGTAACGGCAACGCGGATTCGCGCTTTGATTTTGCTCGAATGCAAACAGGCTCGCGTTTACATCGTATCGTACAGGCAAAGGCGGGCGAAGGCTATCAAGCTGAAGTGCCGCTTGAAGCCACCATCGAATATAAAGGGCTGTACTATCATCTGAGCGGACGGGCGGACGGTATCATCGACACAGGCACCAACGCCATCGTGGATGAGATCAAAAGCACCACGCGCCCCCTTTCCTCGCTTAATCCCGATTATTTCCCCGAATATATGGCGCAGGCAGACTGCTATGCCTATATGTACGCCCTGCGGCGCGGATATGCGGCGGTCACCACGAGACTTACCTTTGTGCAGGTTGGAAGCGCGGATACGGAATGCTTCGATTCTCGCCGTACCCTTGACGAGCTTCGGATCCGCGTGGAACGGTTGCTTTCATCCTACCACCGCTTTGCAAAATTGAAAGCGGAATCGGATGCCGCGATGCGAACATCGGCAGCGAAGCTGAAATTCCCCTATCATGACTATCGAATCGGGCAGAGCGACATTATTCTTGACTCTTTCCGCTCCATCAAACGCGGGAGGTGTTTGCTTGTGGAAGCACCCACTGGCATCGGCAAAACGTTGTCCGTCTGTTACGCCGCGATCAAAGCCCTCGGCGAAGGTGTTGGCAAGCGCATCTTTTATCTGACGCCCAAATCTACGGTTGGAGCGGCGCCGCTTGCCGCATTTGACCAAATGCGAGCACACGGATTGCATATTCGCGTTATTGTCTTGACCGCCAAAGAAAAATGTTGTCTTTGCAAGCAAGCGCTATCCGATTGCTCAAGCCTTCTTTGTCCTTACAGCGATGGACATTACGACCGCGTGTCGGATGCTCTGTTTGAGCTTTTGCAAAACGGTACCATCACGCCTGAGCTGACAGCAAAGATTGCGGCGGTGCATAAGGTTTGCCCTTATGAGCTTTCGCTGGATGCGGCACTCTTTTGTGATGTTATCATTTGCGATTGCAACTATCTTTTTGATCCGCGCGTGTATTTGAAGCGATTTTTTGACGAGGGATGCGATCCGTCGGAAAACATTGCGCTGATCGACGAGGCGCATGATCTTGTGGATCGCGCCAGAGAGATGTACAGCGCGTCGATCTCACTGCGCTCCGTTGCGATCTTAAGACAGATGATTCCCGAAAGCGACTTTATTCTCTATCAGCCGCTGCGAAATTTTGTGCGCGCGCTTATTGGTCTAAAAAAGCTTTGCGCGGAAAATTTACACATGACCGATGCAGGTGAGATTGGTTCCTATCTTTCCCGCGAGCCCTTCGATGAGCTTTGCGAAGCATCGGCAGACTTTGCCTCGGCGGCTTTTGAATGGCTGAAAACCAACGGATCGGCACTGGACGGACTGACCGTTCCACTTGCCCAAGATAAAGAGCGACTGATCGTTGACGAGGTCAAGGATGCGGCATGGGCTGCGCGCGTATATGCAATGTCTGCAGAAAAAGCGGACAACCATTTTCGCCATTTCATTGAGGTTCGGGGTGAGGATGTGCGCGCGAAGCTGATCTGCATGGAACCGTCGAAATTGCTTGCCCTTCGGTTTGCACGGGTGAGAGCGGCGGTGCTTTTTTCGGCAACGCTGACTCCCATGGACTATTTTGCCGATCTCCTTTGTGCAAAGAAGGCACGAATGCTTTCCTTGCCGTCGCCTTTTGAACGGGAACAGCTTTTTACCGCCGTGATGGACAAGGTTTCCTTACGGTATGCGGACAGAGAGCATGCCATTGACGATGTGGTAGAGATCATTGATGCGGCAGTTTCCGCAAGAAGGGGGAATTATCTCGTGTTCCTTCCGTCCTACGCCATGCTCCGTAAAGTGGCGCAATGTTACAAGGCGATTGCTTGCGGTGTGCGCGTCATCACGCAAAAGCCGGATATGAGCGCAGCGGATAGGGAAGCGTTCCTTTCAAAATTTAAGGAAGGCGATGCTGTGGTTGGATTTGCTGTCATTGGCGGTGTTTTTGCCGAATCAGTGGACCTTGCAGGGGACCGTCTGATTGGTACGATCATCATTGGAACGGGCTTGGCAAAGCTCAATTCCGAGACGAATATTCTTGCCGAATATTTTGCCGAAACCAGAGAGCTTGGCTTTGAATACGCCTATCTGTATCCCGCAATGAACAGAGTTCTGCAGGCGATCGGCAGAGTCATCCGCTCGGAAAATGACAGAGGAATCTGCGTGCTTGTGGACGACCGCTATTCCACCCGAGAATGGGCGGCGCTTTTTCCTGAGCATATGAAGGGCATTCGACTCATCGGAAGCGCAGAGGGACTTCACCGCGCCCTTCTCGGCTTCTGGAAGCAATCGGATGATCTGTAATTCAAATATGTAAAAATATTCACGAATGAGCGTTTATTTATAACATATGCGAAATTGACCATTCATGCGGTGTTCACATTCATGCGATAAAATGAAAGAAAATATTTTAGCGTAATATCGTAAAAAATAAGAGAACGATGAATAAATTAACTTATAAGCTGGCGCTCGCTCCTATGGCAGGCGTTACAGATCACGCATTTCGGCAGATCTGCTGCGCATGCGGCGCCGAAATGATGTATACGGAGATGCTTTCTGCCAAGGCGATTCATTTTGAGGATCGCAAAACGGCGGAGCTTGGCAGACTTTTTGATAACGAGCCTACGGGCGTGCAGATCTTCGGGTCGGAGCCTGATATTATGGCAGAAGCGGCGGCGAAGCTGGCGTCGGCAAGCTATAAGCATTGCCTATCTTTGCAGATCCCGCGCTCCATCGACATCAACATGGGCTGTCCCGCACCAAAGGTAGCAAACAACGGAGAGGGATCTGCTCTGCTCAAAACGCCTCGCATTGCCGAAAAGATCGTTCGCGCTTGCAAGGATGCTGTAAAAAATATTCCCATCACCGTAAAAATGCGTATCGGATGGGAGGATGCATTTGTATGCGGCGAGGACTTTGCAAGACGGATGGAAGCCGCGGGCGCAGATGCCATCACTGTGCATGGTCGCACGCGGGAAGGGCGTTTTCACGCCCCGATCAACTTTGAAGAAATTGCTCGAATCAAAAAGGCTGTGAAGATTCCCGTCATCGGAAACGGCGAAATATTCAGCGCAGAGGATGCAATGCGAATGTTTGAGCGCACCGGCTGTGATGCGGTGATGCTTGGACGCGGTTCCATGGGAAATCCGTGGCTGTTTTCGGAGATCCGTGCAAGGCTTGACGGAAAAATCTACACGCCGCCGACTGACAAGGAGCGTATCGAAACCGCCATTTTTCAGCTGGATACAAACGTATCGGAAAAAGGTGAAAGAATGGGTGTTTTGCAAAGCCGAGGTCAGCTTTCTTGGTATTTGAAGGGCATTCGCGGTGCATCCGCCGCCCGCGGTGCGCTGAACAGCGCCTGTACACGAGACGAGATGGCTGAAATTTTATATTCGGTTGTGCGGTAATTTTCTCGCAGATACTTTTTAGAAAAGGAGGTGCGGAAGTGAACCATTCCTACAATTCACCCGAAGAGGACAAGCTCATTGCCGCTGCCTCTAACGGAGATAAGGCGGCTTTTTCCCAAATCGTGACGACCTATGAAAAGCTTATCTATCATACGATCCGCATGAAGGTAGGAAGTGCGGAGGACTCGCTGGATCTTTCACAAGAGGTTTTTATCAAGCTATGGCGATCCATCGGAAAATATCGCGGCGACTGCCGTTTTTCCACATGGCTGTATAAAATTGCGGTCAATACCAGCCTTGATTTTCTTCGTCGGTCCGCACATGATCGCACCGGTTCGTTGCCAACGATGACGGACGAGGATGACGAGGAAAAACAGCTTGAGTTTGCCGATGAATCGGTATCCGCTTCTCCCGATCGGACGCTGGATAAGATGGAAACGGTGCGTATGGTGCGATCTGCCATCGAAAAATTAAGTGATGATCAACGAGAGATCGTTATTCTGCGTGACATCGAGGGATATTCCTATGAGGAGGTCGCAGAGATGCTGGAGCTTGAGATCGGAACGGTCAAATCCCGTCTCAATCGGGCGAGGGCGCATCTGAGAGTGCTGCTCTCCGATATAGAAGAAATGCATCACGAGTGCTTGTCTTAAAATATTCGAAAAATTATAAATTTTTTCTTGAAAATCGGGAACAAAAACGGACATGATAACGTCTAATCAGCAGAACGATCCATAACGGAGGATATTTTAAGATGAAAACCCAACGAATACAGATGACTTGCGAAAATGCACAGTCACTGATGTTCGAATATTTGGACAATGCGCTGAGTGAATTCCAGAAAAAACTGTTTCTAAATCATATCGAAGGCTGCGCGATTTGCCAAACCGAATTGGAGAAGTGCAAGCAAATGCTTTCGCTGATCCAAAGCGTGGATATGGAGGTTCCGCCGACCTTGCATGAGAATGTAATGAAGCAAATCGAGGATATCCCGCAGGATGCGAAGATCCTTGGTAACAAGAAACGCTTCATTCCGTGGGGCACCATTGCGGCGGCATGTGCTGTGGTGATGATCATGATCGCAGGGCGCGTCGGCGTTGGAATTGAGCAGAATGATGCTGACATCGTTGCCGAACGCTCTTTGGATAGGCTTGAGTTTTTTGCCCCTGCCGAAGCAGTCGGCGAGAATGTGTATGCCGTAAAGGATCCCCTTTCCGCAGAAAACCATCAAGAAGCCTTGGAAGAAGATGAGCATGTCATTGTTGAAACCACCACCGCCGTGACCATGTTTTCGGCGGCTGTTAAGGATAACGAGGGGATCTATTCGCCAAATTCCACCGATAGCGTGAAGATTTCCGCTCTTGACAATTTCCTTTTGTGGGTTCTGACAGAGAAGCAAGACGAAGCCATCCTTCTTCTGTACGCAGACGACATGAAGGGCATTACGCCTGAGTCGGAATCGGAGAGCTTTGAGCATAACGGATTCAAGGTCACTCGCTACACGATCGATTCTGCGGCTGAGGATACTTTTGCAGGATATATCAAGTTGTTTGAGGAAAAAAAGATCGACTATCGCACCGTCATTCCGACAGGCGCGGAGTTCGAACGTTGCGAGATCTGGCTGCTTGACGATGGAAAGAACGTAGAGTAAACATGATTTCAAAGGAGTTCGCTTGAATAGAGAAATTCTTATAAAGGGCGGCGTAGGTATCGCCGCCCTTCTTTTTATAGGGTTTGCGCTGTCAAATCGTTTGATATGCAGACATCATACCGTCGTGTCGAAAAAAATCGCATCTCCCTTTCGCGTTGCGCATATCACAGACCTGCATGAATCCCGTTTCGGTGAAAATCAAAAGCAGCTTGTGGCTGCTCTGAAGGAAAGCAAGCCTGATCTGATCTTCTTCACAGGAGACATCATTGAGGATGGAAGCCATATTCCGGCAGAAGGGAATATCATTGCGGATGACAATGCGTCTTTGCCTCTACTTCGCGAAGCCGCAGCAATCGCGCCCTGTTATATGGTGCTCGGCAATCATGAATCTAATATTCCGCGAACGGATAACCTTTGCGATGAGCTGAGTTCTCTCGGCATTCGTGTTCTGCACCGTGCGAATGAAATTGATGACGATATGGCAGAAGCTGTTACTGTGCAGGGGAATGAGATTCTGATATGCGGCGCGGATGATCCGTATTTTGATTGGAAAGAAAGAAAATCTCATGTCCTTCTCACCGAGCGTTTGAAGGCTGACTATGCACACAAGGAGCCTTTTGCTTTAAGTTGGCGCGACAGACTCAGCCGTGAATATCGTCAAATTTCCAAAGATGAGCGGCTGACGCTGCTTCTATGCCACCGTCCCGAGGAATATGAGCTGTACCGTGCGCTCGGTTTCGATGCGGCATTTTCCGGACATGCCCACGGCGGACAATTCCGCATCCCATTGATTCTCAATGGATTGTATGCGCCTCACCAAGGATTTTTCCCGCAGCATGCGGGAGGTGTATATCAGTACGAAGATTTCACGCATATCGTATCCCGCGGACTTTCCAAAAAGCGAATGGTACGCATCTTCAACCGTCCCGAGCTGTGGCTTGTGGATTTTGTTCCCGCGGACAAATACTGTATAAATTAACCGTGCGTACCCCCTTGACAAACGCATCCAAATGCGCTATAATGTAGTGTAGTCAAGTATCGGCTTTTATACGAATTTTTTCGATAAAAGCCCTCATAATAATTTACCATGGAGGACTTTTACATGACTGAATCGCGCAAAAACGAGCTTTCGTGCATCGCTTATAAAATCCGACGCGGCGCTCTGACAGCGGTTTATTCCGCAGCCAGCGGACATCCCGGCGGATCTCTTTCGATCGCCGAGATTCTCGCTTATCTTTATTTTGAAGAAATGAACATTGATCCCAAGGATACAAAAAAGGAAGATCGCGACCGTTTCGTTCTGTCCAAGGGACATGCTTCTCCCGCGCTTTATGCCGCTCTTGCGCTTCGCGGCTTTTTCCCCATAGAGGATCTGAAAACCTTCCGTCAGCATGACTCCATTCTGCAGGGACATCCCGACATGAAGCATATTCCCGGTGTTGATATGACCACGGGATCGCTTGGTCTTGGTGTTTCTGCGGCCTGCGGTATGGCACTCGGTGCAAAATTGAACGGTGTCAACAACCGCGTATGGTCGATCATCGGTGACGGTGAATCCGAGGAAGGTCAGGTTTGGGAGACCGCAATGTTTGCGGCTCACTATAAATTAGATAATTTCGCGGTATTTGTAGACTATAACGGTCTGCAGATCGACGGCCCCGTATCTGAGGTTATGAATCCTGCGCCACTGGATGAAAAGTTCAAGGCGTTCGGTTGGAACGTTGTTTGCATTGACGCTCATGATTTGGATGCCATCGAAGCCGCTGTCGCTAACGCGAAGGCTACAAAGGGTAAGCCTACGGCAATCATTGCAAAATCTGTCAAGGGCAAGGGCGTTTCCTACATGGAAAATAATGTTGCATGGCACGGCGCCGCTCCCAAGCAGGATCAGTACGAAATCGGACTTGCAGAGCTTAACGCAGTCATCGACGGAGGTAAGAACTAATGGCAGATAAAATTGCAACCAGAGAAGCATACGGCTCGGCTCTCGCAGAGCTTGGCGCAAAATATGATAAGCTGGTCGTTCTCGATGCAGACCTTGCGGCTGCAACAAAGACCGGCACCTTTAAGAAAGCATTCCCCGAGCGATTCTTTGACTGCGGTATCGCAGAAGGAAACATGATGGCAGTTGCGGCAGGTCTTGCCACCGCAGGATTCATCCCGTTTGCATCCACCTTTGCGATGTTTGCGGCAGGCAGAGCCTTTGAACAGGTCAGAAATACCATCGGTTATCCGCATCTCAACGTAAAGATCGGCGCAACGCACGCCGGTATTTCCGTTGGCGAGGACGGTGCTACTCATCAGTGCCTCGAAGATTTCGCCACTATGCGCTCCATCCCCGGCATGGTGGTTATGCAGCCTGCTGATGCTGTTGAAGCACGCGCAATGGTTGAAGCTGCCGTTAAGTATGAAGGTCCTTGCTATATGCGCTTTGGACGCTATGCCGTTCCGGTGCTGTTTGGCGATGACTACAAATTTGAGATGGGCAAGGGTATTGTTCTGGCAGACGGCAAGGATGTCACCCTTGTGGCAACCGGTCTGATGGTCGAGCAGGCACTTGTTGCTCGCGAAATGCTTGCGGCAGAAGGAATTTCCGCAAAGGTTATCAACATTCACACCATCAAGCCGCTGGATGATGCGCTGATCCTTTCGGCAGCTGCCGAAACAGGCGCGATTGTTACCTGCGAGGAGCACAATGTCATCGGCGGTCTTGGCTCCGCAGTTTGTGACTGCGTATGCGCAGCAAAGCCCATTCCGGTCCTCAAGGTCGGTGTCAATGACATGTTTGGCCGTTCCGGAAAGGTTCCGCCGCTGATGGAAATTTACGGTCTTACCGCTGCGAATATCGTCGCTAAGGCGAAGGATGCCATCAAGCTGAAGTAATTTTGAAAGCGGTTGCGCCACGGTGCAGCCGCTTTTTTGTCAGATTTCTTGGCTAGGGAAGCGTATTTCAAATTCAAAATTAGAAGAAAGGCAGCTTTCACTGCGGTGCAAGCAATGGTTAAAAGTATGCAGAATCGGGAAAAAGAATCGTTTCAGGAGCCAAAGCTCGGCATCGGAGCGTGGTTTGATAATTTCTGGTATCACTATAAGGCGCCGACTATCATTGCGTCTGTATTCATCTTTGCAATTGTAATTTCCACGGTGCAGATTATAACTCGTGAGAAATATGATTATTTTATGATGTATGCTGGCCCTCGGGTCGTTGCGATTCAGGATCTTGTCTACATGCAGCGCGCCGTGGAAGCACTCGGCGATGATCTTGACGGAAACGGCGAAGTGTCCGTATCCTTTGATGATATTGTCATGCTTTCTCCCGAGGAGCGAGCCGCGGCGGCGGAGCACGATGCGATGGTTAATCCCGATGCGATCCGTATGATGATGACAGAGTATTATCAGCAGATCGTGGGTGGTGATGCGATCATTTGCTTCCTTTCACCGTATATGTACGGCATGGTTCGCGAGGCAGATGGACTTGTCCCGCTTTCCGAGATCTTTTCGGAAATTCCTGTGGCTGTAAGCGAAGCGGCTTACGATGAATGCGGGCTTGTACTGTCAAAAACAGCGTTCGGGCAGTCCTTTAACGGAATGGACGATCTTCCCGAGGATACCATTCTGTGCATTCGACGTCTGTCCACAATGGCTAAGCTCAAGGGCGAGAAAAAAACAAAAGAACAACATGCATCGAGCCTTGAGCTTTTCAAGCGTTTGGCTCTTTATGAAAAGGAATAGTTTTTTCCTCTGCAAAATTCAAAAAAAAGAAGTATAATATTTAGAAAAAAGACTTTACAAATGGTCGAATGTATGATATAATGCTCTTATAATGTAGAAAATCGACCAACCGCACAAAAAATCAACCAATTTTTGCGGTTCAAGGAGAAAAATGGCAGAAAAAATTTTCGATCATTACAGCTATTTCATGACATGCGATCCCAATGTAACGGTTAGCGGTGAATCAGCAAGCTCCGAACCTAAAGATGCCGCCACGATCTGCTGCGATAACAGCAATAGCACAAGATCCACAAACGAGCGCATGAGACAGTCCCGAGAAGGTGGCTGTGAGATCATCGTTTACCGTTTGACACAGCGCGGTCATTATATGCCTCTCTATCACTCTCATACTTATTACGAGTTCATTTTTGTCCTCAGTGAGGGCAGGATCGTTTTTTCCAATACAGGCGGCAGCATTGAATCTGACGGAAGATGCGTTTGCTTCCATAATTCCCACGTTTTGCATCGAAACAATGTGCCCGGCGACGTGCTTTACGATCGTGTGGTGCTTTATTGTGGGGAATCCGCGCTATCCATGATCGGCGGCGGCATGGGCGGTCTCGGCAAGCTTTCCGGTGAAGGCTCGGTCGTCATCGAATTTGATGATGCACTTCTCATGCGATTGGAACGATATCTTGAAGAAATGATGTCCGATGGCATTTCAGATGACAAAAAACGCCTATTAACCGCGCTGATCCTCACGGAGCTGAAGGAATATTCCAATGAGCGCAATACCAAAACGCTCAGTCCCATCCGCACTTATATCAAGGATGTGGCAGAATATATCGGCAATCATTACAAGGATGATTTGACCACGCCGGAGCTTGCGAAGCTGTATTTTGTCAGCGTGAATAAGCTCAATCGCGATTTCAAGCGTTATACCGGCTCCACAATCAAGCAGTATTTAATCGCGCTCCGCATGAAATACGCGCAGGCGATGCTTGCGGGCGGCGAGGGCGTCAAAAAAACCGCAGAAGAATGCGGCTTTGACAGTCTTTCCTATTTTATTCAAGCGTTTCGGCAGTACACCGGACAGACACCAAGCGCATTTTCCAAAAAAGCGCTCGGAAAGTTCGATTACTATACCTAAGCATCAAAAAAAGACCCTTACGGGTCTTTTTTTGTTTATTTTGAAAGCCACACGAGGTTACGATCCGCGGTGAAGTTTTCCGCATTATATAGGAAAACAATATCGTCAATGGATCCGCCCTTGGACTCTATCAAGTCGATGAAGCTCATGGTACCGATGGTCAGATTGCGGTGATCTACCAGCAAAATGCGCTCATAATGATTCACAAGCAGGGGAACCATGCAGTGTGCGTAGGAATCCTTGACAAGTAGAAGGGTTTTGCCGTTTTTAACACTCGTTTGGACATCCACAACGGGCTGATTGCCATTCAAAAATGCGCCGTATTTGTCGCGTTTTTCCAAATAGCTTTCATCAATGAGCGAATCTGCGGTGGACTGTCCCATGTTATAGTCAACCTGAACCTGTACGCCGCTGTTATAGGTAAACAGCTCATCAGATTCCGTGGTAATGTTCACTTTTGCGGCGAGTGTGCCAATAAATTCATCGGAAAGCGTTTCCTTATTCAGCGCATCGAGTGCGATCGGCTCGATGCCAAGCGACTCACAAAGGGAAGTGTAGGCGTAATAGGAACCGAGTGTTGTCCAGTGGTGGTCGGTACGGTAGTATATATACTCATTTGTATGGGCATTCAGGACTTCGCGAGCATCCACAAAGCCGTCGATTTTGTCAAGCGCATCCAGAAGCGCCCCTTGATCCCAAACGGGAGCATGGGTTGGAAGCTTATCCTTTAGGATCAGCGATGCGGTGGGAGCGACAAGTACTCGCACGTTGTGATCGTCTTTTGTCAGTTCGACAAAGTTTTTCAGCGCGTTAAAGTTATAGGATGCCTGTTCTTCATCGACTTCAATCTTTTCGATGAGGAAGCCGTCTTTGCCGAAATATACGCCGCCGGAATCCTTCTTTCCGATGGCAAGCTCGGAACGGTTTTTTAACGTGATCCAAAAATCTCGCGCCACAAACTGATCGGTAATGAAGGTTTCGTAATCCGCGGTGAATTTTCCTTCAAACAGCGATTCAAAGGAAAATTCGGGAAGCTGTGCCAGCTTTCGATTCTCTGTTTCGGAGAAATCGCGTACCGGATTGACCATGCTCGCCACACTCAATGAACCGATGAGGGCGCAAAAGGTAATCGTTGTAGCTAAATTTTTCATGCGTCCTCCTTAGAATCTGAAATACAGGAACGGGTTGTAGGTTGCATCCACGATGTATGCAACGGACAGAACAAAAATCACAGCATAAGCCACGTTTTCGATCACCGCAGTCAAGGGCCTATCGCCAAGACGCGCAAGCAGCTTTCCTGCGAGGATCTTCGGCGCAGGGGTAGATGCGATGGCGAGAATAATCAGCAAAACGGCATTGGTGGTGAGCAGATAGAGTGAATGTGTATCATAGAAGGAGCCACCGGAACCGAACATGGCACCGATAAACTGACCAAGTCGTTCCATATCGTCAATAGCGAATATCGCCCAGCTGACGACAACAAGGAAGAGCGTGTATACATGCGAGATCACAACGGGTGCTTTTTTGAGAAGCTTCAACAAAAACAGCTTCTCAATGATGAGCAGTACACCGAAATAAGCACCCCACAAAACAAAGTTCCAGCTTGCACCATGCCAAAGGCCGGTCAACAGCCAGACGATGCAAATATTGCGGATCTGCAAAGGGAAGCCCTTGCGGTTGCCGCCAAGGGGAATGTAGACATAATCGCGGAACCAGCTGCCGAGCGAAATGTGCCATCTGCGCCAGAATTCCGTAATACTGCGGGATAGATAGGGATAGTTAAAGTTTTCGAGGAATTTGAAGCCAAGCATACGTCCAAGACCGATCGCCATGTCCGAATAACCCGAAAAATCAAAATAGATCTGGAAGGAGTATGCAAGAATTCCGATCCATGCAGTCAGAACGGGGAGAGTTGTGAGATCGCCGCCCGAAACCGCATCCCAAATAATACCTGCATTATTTGCAAGCAGAACCTTTTTGCCGAGACCTGTCATGAAACGGGTGACACCTTCTGCAAAATCGTCGGGGTTTTCATGACGGTCGGTGAGCTGTTCGGCTATGGTTTTATACTGTACGATGGGACCTGCAATAAGCTGGGGAAAGAGCGCGACGTATGCACCAAAATCAATGATGTTCTTCTGTGCCTTTGCCTGACCGCGGTAAACGTCCACCGTATAAGACATCGTCTGAAAGGTGTAAAAGGAAATACCGATGGGAAGTGCGATCCCCAAAAGACCGATCTCAGTACCGAAAATCGCATTGATATTGGAAATAAAAAAGTCGGTATACTTAAAGAAACCGAGCAAAGCAAGGTTGATGATCATGCTGGAAGCGACCACCATTCTCGCCGCTTTCAGGTTACCTTTTTCCTTGTAGTCTTCGACCAGCTTGCCGTGTGTAAAGTCCACGACGGTGGAAAAGAGCATGATGGTAACATACACCGGCTCACCCCATGCGTAAAAGATCAGACTGCTGATAAATAACAGCAAATTTCTGAATTTTTTCGGCAAGATGAAATACAGAATGAATACGATCGGCAAAAAGCGGAACAGAAACAGCAGACTGCTGAAAACCATACAATTACCATGCCTTCGCAAAAGTGAAGGCTTCCTTTAACTAAATTTTTGGCGGCTTGCCGTTAAGCAAGCCGCCAACGAACGGTTTGATCTTATTCCTCGGGGAAGAACAGCTTGTTGACAGCGTCAATCGCTTTCTGGTTGTTCGCCATTGCAGCATCAAACTGAGCCTTGGAAACCTCTTCCTCGGTGCCTTCCATGAACAGAAGGTCGTCAGAAAGCATACCGAGCATGAAGAAGAATACATATCCGCCCTCTTGGTAAATCTGAGTAGCGTTGATCTTTTCAATATCCTTGGGGTACTTCATGGTGTCGTTGATGCGGAACTCACGGTAGTCTTCCATCGCCTTAACAACATTCTCTTCGTTGCCTTCGGTGGGCTTTACGATGATCAGAGTGTCAACGTGAGTGATCATCATGGGCATTTCACCTACGAATTCGGCAACCCATTCCTTCTTGATACCGTAGGTAGCTTCAAGGATGTCAGCATCAAAAGGCATAGTAGCAACGTATTCTTCGCCGAAAGCATCGCGAACTGCCTGTGCCAGCGTTTCGATCGGAACATCAGCCGCAACGGGCTCCTTGGGTTCGCCGCAGGAAGCGAGAAGGGTGACAGACAGCGCGGCTGCCATTACAAAAGAGAGAATTTTCTTGAACATGTGAGTTTACCTAACCTTTCTTTAATATACAGTAATATTTTGTACTGCGGAACCATGTTTTATTCCACATAGTCATTAAGACGCAGCATCTTCGAAAAAGTTCCGTGTTTTGATATATAGGAAAAATATACCGCATGTTATTTTTAGATATAGTGGTTATGCTTTGGTAAAGCGTTAGCTTAAAAAAGCATTCGTCTTACAATATATTATAAGAGCCCGAGCAGAAGCTCCGCAACCAGCACCGACGCGCATCCCGACAGAGCAACTGTCAGCAGTTTGCCGCTGAAAAGTGCCATCAAAATGCAGACAGCAAAGCCTGCAACAGAGGATATAAGACTTGGTGCCGCGCTGAAAATCGCTGGAATGGTCATCGCTGACAGCACAGCATATGGAACATAATAGATGAAGCTTTGCACAAAAGGGGAACGAATCTTGCCCTTTAGCACCGCAAGGGGAAGCATACGGATCAAATAGGTTACGCCCGCCATAACCAGGATGTAGATCAAATACTCATTCATCTTCGGGATCCTCCGTTTCAATGGGGAAGAATGCGGCACCGATCAAAGCGGAAAGGATCGCGGAAAGGATGATGGCAAAGCCGCCCGTAATGAAATCGAGTGCTGGAACAAACGCGATGGTACAGGAGATGGCGATCGCAGGAAGCACCACGGCAAAGAGCTTGGGGTTTGCTTTTAACGGTGGTACAACGATGGCAATGAACATGCCGTACAACGCAATGCCGAGTGCATCTGTCAGCAGTGTGGGAAGAACGCTTCCTGCGGCTGCACCGAGTAGTGTTCCCATGGACCATCCAAGATAAGGGACGGTGATCAGACCGTACATGTATCGCGGAGCAAGGGTATGCGGTCGGGATACCGCAACCGCGAAGACCTCATCGGTGACGCCAAAGGCGGTGATCAGCCGATGGAGAAGAGAATAGTCCTTTTCCACACGTTGGGATAGGGAAATGCTCATCAGAAAATAGCGGGAGTTAATAATAAGCTGGGATAGGGCGATCTCGGAAAGGCTTCCTCCCGCAGCAATGATGCCCATGCCCGCAAGCTGACCTGCGGAGGTGAGATTTGTCATGGAAATGAGCAATGTCCATAGAAGGGGGATCCCATTTGCGACCGACATGATTCCAAAGGAAAAAGACACGGAAAGGTATCCAAGCCCAATGGGAATGCCGTCCCGCAGTCCCGACATATAGGTGTTGGGTTTCAAAATAGTAGCTTCTTTCATATAAATAATGGTAGTATTCGGTTACATTATACCACAGAACCAAACATAATGCAACTGTTTTTGAAAAACTGATAAAAAACTTCAAAAAAGTCTTTACAAATTCAGAATTGTATGGTATAATATATCCGTATGATTACCGGATGCAACGTTTTGCGGCCCTCACCTGCCGGAGACCTTGTTTCACGGGCTCAACAAAATATTTTTATGAGGTGAATTTATCATGATTCAGAAAGAAGTCAAGCAGCAGATCATCGCAGATTACAAACTCTCCGAGAACGATACCGGTTCTCCTGAGGTGCAGATTGCAATCCTCACCAACCGTATCAACTCCCTGAACGCTCACCTTAAGAGCAACCCGAAGGATCACCATTCCCATCGCGGTCTGCTCAAGATGGTTGGTCAGAGAAGAAACCTTCTCGGCTATCTGCAGAAGAAAGATATCGCTCGTTACCGTGCGATCATCGAAAAGCTCGGCCTCAGAAAGTAATCACGAACACCGTCTCCCGCGTACTATGCGCGGGAGACGTGTCCGCGTTTTCGCGGACTTTCATGCGGAAGAAGCCGCTCCCGCTCGGCATTTACATATGCTTCCGAAAACTCGGCGGCGCATGTAAGTGCCAAACGAAAGGATACGTTTCTTCCGCACCAAAACGATTTTTTACCGAATTCAAAAACAAAGGAGAAACGAAATGTTCGAAAACTACAAGGTATTCAACTATGAGCTTGCAGGACGTCCCCTGGTCGTTGAAACAGGTAAGCTCGCAGGACTCGCAAACGGCTCCTGCCTGATCCGCTACGGCGAAACCGTTATTCTCGCATGCGCGACCGCATCCGCAAAGCCCCGCGACGGCATCGACTTTTTGCCGCTGTCCGTTGATTTTGAAGAAAAAATGTACTCCGTGGGCAGAATTCCCGGCGGCTACCTCAGAAGAGAGGGTAAGCCCTCCGAAAAAGCGGTTCTGACCTCCCGTGTCATCGACCGTCCCGTTCGCCCCCTGTTCCCGAAGGATCTTCGTAACGATGTCAATCTTGCACTGACCGTTATGTCCGTTGATCCCGACTGCTCCCCCGAAATCACTGCAATGATCGGCGCATCCATCGCCCTTTCCATCTCGGATATTCCGTGGAACGGACCGATCGGCGGCGTTTTCATGGGTCTTGTTGACGGCAAGCCCGTTATCAATCCTACGCAGGAACAGCGTTCTGTTTCCGATCTGCAGCTTACTGTTGCCGCTTCGGCAGAAAAGGTCGTTATGATCGAAGCAGGCGCAAACGAAGTTGACGATGACACCATGTACAACGCAATTAGGCTTGCACATGAGGAAATCAAGAAGCGTGTCAAGTTTATCGATTCCATCGTTGCTGAAATCGGCAAGCCCAAGTTCACCTACGAATCCGGCGAGCTGGATCACGATATGTTCGACAAGATCTTTGCATTCTGCGAAAAGGATGTTATGTTTGCGCACGATACCGACGACAAGAACGTCCGCGATGAGCGCCTCAATCCCATTCAGGATGCCATTATGGAGAAATTCGGCGAGGAATATCCCGAGCTTGAAGTTCAGTATGGTGAACTCATTTACAAGATCCAGAAGAAGATCGTTCGTCGCTGGCTGCTTGAAGATCACAAGCGTGTGGACGGCAGACGTATGGATCAGATCCGCCCCCTCGCTTCCGAGGTCGGCATTCTTCCCAGAACCCACGGTTCGGGTCTGTTCACCCGCGGTCAGACGCAGGTTCTCACCGTAGCAACCCTCGGCCCGATCTCCGATGCACAGATGCTTGACGGCATCGACGAAGAAACCGAGAAGCGTTACATGCACCACTATAACATGCCCGGCTATTCCACCGGCGAAGCTAAGGCTTCCCGCGGCGCCGGCAGACGTGAGATCGGTCACGGTGCGCTGGCTGAACGTTCGCTTATTCCCGTGCTTCCTTCCGTTGAAGAATTCCCCTATGCGATCCGCCTTGTCTCTGAGGTCGTTTCCAGTAACGGTTCCACCTCGCAGGGCTCCGTATGCGGCTCCACCCTCGCTCTGATGGATGCGGGTGTGCCGATTAAGGCTCCCGTTGCCGGCATTTCCTGCGGTCTGATCACTGCCGAAGACGGTACTTGGACCACCATGATCGACATCCAGGGTCTTGAGGACTTCTACGGCGATATGGACTTTAAGGTCGCAGGTACACACAAGGGCATCACCTCCATTCAGATGGACCTCAAGATCGACGGTCTTACCCCCGAGATCATCGCAGAAGCTCTGGCTGTTACCCACAAGGGACGCGATTATATCATCGACGATGTAATCCTCAAGGCGATCGACAAGCCGCGTGATGAAGTCTCCAAGTACGCCCCCAAGATGCTCACCATGAAGATCAACGTGGACAAGATCCGCGAGGTTATCGGCTCCGGCGGTAAGGTTATCCAGAAGATCACTGCTGATACCGGCGCAAAGATCGACATTCAGGAGACCGGCGACATCTTCATCTCCGCAA
>JAZTWJ010000104.1:0-2932 GCA_045635785.1 Candidatus Flemingiibacterium sp. | reverse complement strand
TATGAAGTCCATACCACAGGTACTGCGGAAACAATTTTGGATACAGCCGGAATCGTCATGGTTTCAGCATCCGCATCAGAAAGCAGAAACGCATCCGGGGCGGGATACTGGAATGGAATCACGACTGATATCGATAGAAGTAGCCGGCTTCGGAATATTCCAACGACACGCCCATGATCTGATCAATGGCTTTTTGCGCACAAACTTGCTTTGGCGTGCCATTGCTGAAAACGGTTCCTTCATGCAAAAGGAGGATTCTGTCGGAAAACGTAAAGGCCAGCTGGATATCGTGCGTTACGATGACAATGCCCTTTCCGTTGTCCGCGAGATTCCGAAGCAGCTTCATCAGCTCGAGCTGGTGCGCAATATCCAGATAGGTTGTGGGCTCGTCCAGAAGCACAAACTCCGTGCCCTGCGCGAGCGCCATGGCGATGTATGTGTTTTGACGCATACCGCCGGACAATGCCGGCAGTGCCTTATGCGCAATATTGGTAATCCCCACTTGCTCCATTGCGGAAAACGCAATTTCATAATCCTGCTTTGTATAGCGTCTCGGATAGTTCAGATGCGGGAATCTGCCGTGGAGGACCATTTGCGCAACCGTCATATCCGGTGTATTTCTTCCCTGAGAAAGATAGGCTATTTTTCGTGCAACGGCAGTTCGGTTCATCTCGCCGATGCTTTGACCATCGATCGAGATCTTACCGCTGCGCAGCGGAACCATGCCCAAAATCGCTTTCAGCATGGTGCTTTTTCCGCATCCGTTGACCCCGATAATACTGGTCAGGCTGCCTTTCTCAAACGAAACCGACACGTCGTTTAAGACAGTTTGCTTTCCGTAGCCAACCACTGCATGGTGCATTTCAATCACGGCTGTGGCCCCCTTTCCCTTTGATCAGGATGAATACAAAGAACGGAGCACCCAAATATGCCATAATGATGCCCACAGGGATTTCATAGGGGGAAAATACGGTTCTTGCGAGCGTATCACAAAGGCAGACAAATCCGGCACCGTACAGTGCGCACAGACCGATCAGATCCGAGGCTTTGCTGCCGACAGCGCGGCGAACCGCATGGGGAACCAAAAGTCCCACAAAAGACAACAGACCCGCAAGACTGACGGCACAACCGGCAAGCAGCGCCGCAAGCATCAAAAACAAAGTCCGCATCATCGAGGTGTTCAACCCAAGACCCGCGGCGCTTTCTTCGCCTAATGTCAGTACATCCAGTTCATTGTGCAGCGTGCGGAGAATCAGGAGTACGCATAAGATGATGACAACAGCGGGAATGAGCTTCTGGTAGGTAACGGAAGAAAACTCACCGATCTTAAAATCATTGCTCATCAGTCCCACTTCCGGGATAAGGGTCGTAATGGTATTGGACACCGCCCCCAGCAGACTGTTCATGGCAACACCAATCAAAATGACGGTGCCGCGGGAGGCGCCCCAATGCTTGGATCCAAGACTTACGATCATCACGGAAACAAAGGCGCCGAGAAAAGAGAACAACGAAAGCTGCCAGCCGCCGAGAATGCCAAGAGCAGAACAAATCGTGACGGCCAGTCCCGCGCCTGCGTTGACCCCGATAATGCTGGGAGAAGCCAGGCGGTTTGCAAGAACACCCTGGATCACGGCACCCGAAACGGCCAGTGCAGCACCGCAAATCAAAGAAGCCAGTGTCCTCGGAAATCTTACATAAGCAAAAATGCGTGCCCCGGCAGAGGAATGGAATCCGTTTTGAAATGCGTCTGCGATCTCGGCAAACGTAAGGGGTGTGCTGCCCAATACAATGCCCAGAACGGCGGAGATTCCAAGAAAGCAGATTCCGCCAAGATACCACCAGGTGATTCTATTGTTCGCCGAGTAATATTGTGCTGAGTTTTTCATAGGATTCTGCCCATCTTGCATTTGGTTTGATGTTAAAGAGCTTGCGGTCCATCATATAAAGTCTGCCTTCTGCGACGGCATCCAGCATACCCCACGCAGGATTCTCGTGCATCATTTGCTTGAGATTGTTCATCGCCTTTTCCGTGTCGTCGCCCATGGTGACCACGAAAATATGATGCGGTTCCTGTCGGATGATACTTTCGATACTGATGGTATCAAGCAGGGAGGTATCGCTGTCCGCGATGTTGATACAACCGAGATCTGCGAGCAGTTCCCCGAGAATCGTTCCCTCGCTGCCTTTCGCCTTTACGGAACTGGAATGGGCGCGCAGCAGCAAAACTGTGCGTTCCGTTTCCGATAAATTGCGCTCCGCGAAATCGCGTTTGATGCGTTCGATTTCGGTTTGAAGTGCTACGCCGTTTTGTTCATAAAGGTCTTTTCTTCCGGTAATATCCGTGCAGATAGCAAGCATTTCCATGTAGTCGTCGAAATTGTCCACATCGAAATAGGCAACGGTGATTCCGGCAGATTCCAGAAGTTCCAGCATCTCCACATTAGAGGAAGTGGATGCACTGGCAATCACAAAGTCGGGGTTGGCAGACAGCAGCAATTCCAGGTTCGGCGAGTGTGCGCCGCCAACATTGACCGCGTCCGGCAGGTCCAGGCCAAAATCATCCCACGCATCTTCTACTGTGGCACATATGGAACCACCGGACAGCACCCACACATCCGCAAAACTGCCGATCAGTGCGGCCACCCGTTCCGGTTCTTTCTCTAAGGCCACCGTTCTGCCGAGGGCATCGGTAAACTGTATCATGGTTTCGTTTGGTGCATTTCCTTCCGATCCACAGCCTGAAAGCATGCCTAAGAGGATAAGCACAGCCAGGATCATGGAAATAGCCCGCGCATATCGTGTTTTCATAGATTTTTCAAGAAACTCCTTATATCGGATTGATACACACTGTAGTTGTTGATGCATAAAGTTAGTATATCTTATTTATTGTACTGTATCGGCAATTATCTGTCAATTCTCTATCAGGGGAGGG
>JAZTWJ010000103.1:0-8989 GCA_045635785.1 Candidatus Flemingiibacterium sp. | reverse complement strand
GCTGAATTTGTTCGCTCATATGGATACACCGTCCTTGATCATAATTGGGGTTATGGAATGAAATTAATCTTATTATATTGTAACCGATTTTTGGCAATTTGTAAAGATGATTTCTAAAAAATTAAAAAAATATTTATTTTATTGCATAAAAAAACCTGCCAAACAGCGATTTCGTTTTGAAAAGGTATGTTGGCAGGTTAGCAGATCCGCCGCGACGGATCTGCTGTATATTCAATTTAGGTTACGCCTGCTTGCCGGTGAGCTTAGCAACTTCAGCTGCGAGGTCATCCTCACGCTTCTGAAGGCCTTCGCCCTTTTCGAACTTCACGAAGCTATCAATTTCGATCTTGCCGCCGATTTCCTTGGCAACGGAATCAATATACTTCTGAACGCTCATGGAGTCATCCTTAACATAAGCCTGCTCTGCGAGACAAACGGTCTCGTAGAACTTGCCCATCTTGCCCATAACGATGCCTTCCTTTACCTTGTCGGGCTTGCTTGCCATCTTGGGATCGTTAGCCATCTGTGCGAGCTGAATGGACTTTTCTTCCTCGATTGCGGAAGCGGGAACGTCGGACTTCTTTGCATAGATTGCATTCATTGCAGCAGCCTGAAGTGCGATGTTGTGAGCGCATTCCTTGAAAGCTTCGTTGCAAGCACAGATGCCTTCGAGGTTGAACTTAACGATTACGCCGGTAGAGCCGCCGCCGTGAACATAGTCAGAAACAGCGCCCTCAACGATAATGAAACGACGGATGGTGAGCTTTTCACCAATGACGAAGATCTGCTCCTTGAGAGCCGCGTCAACAGTCTGTTCGCCGAGCTTGCACTCCATAAGAGCGTCAACATCAGCAGGCTTATTAGCGAGGATGGTTTCAAGCAGAGTGTCAACGAATGCCTGGAACTTTTCGTTCTTAGCAACGAAGTCAGACTCAGAGTTAACCTCGATCATTGCAGCGGCGCCGTCCTTGACCATAATCTTGACAATGCCTTCAGCAGCGATTCTGTCAGCCTTTTTTGCGGCAACAGCAAGACCGCGCTCACGAAGAACCTTGATCGCCTCGTCGATATTACCGTTAGCTTCTACGAGTGCATTTTTGCACTCCATCATGCCGCAGCCGGTCTTTGCGCGCAGCGCTGCGACGTCTTTAGCAGAAATGTTAGCCATGTTAATAATCCTTCCTTATTAATTATTCAGCGTCAGCTTCAGCCTCGGCAGCAGCTTCTTCCATCTGCTCGCCCTGGCGACCTTCGATGATCGCGTCAGCCATTACAGAGGAGATGAGCTTGATAGCGCGGATCGCGTCATCGTTGCCGGGGATAATGTAATCAGCATCATCGGGATCGCAGTTGGTGTCAACGATTGCAACGACCGGAATGCCCAGCTTCTTTGCTTCGAGAACAGCGATGTGCTCCTTGCGGGGGTCAACGATGAATACGGCGCTGGGGGGACGCTCCATGGTCTTGATACCGCCATAGTTGCGCTCGAGGTCGTTCATTTCCTTAATAAGACCTGCAACTTCCTTCTTGGGAAGCATATCAAAGGTGCCGTCTTCCTGCATCTTTTCAAGAGCGATGAGTCTGTTGATGGACTTCTTGATGGTCTTGAAGTTGGTCAGCATACCGCCGGGCCATCTTTCGTTAACGTAGTACATACCGGAGCGGTTTGCTTCTTCCTTGATGGCGTCAGCAGCCTGCTTCTTGGTGCCTACGAAAAGAACGGTGCCCTTTTCAGCAGAGAGATCGCGAACGAAAGCGTAAGCTTCGTCGAACTTCTTAACGGTTTTCTGCAGGTCGATGATGTAGATACCGTTTCTTTCGGTGAAGATGTACTCAGCCATCTTCGGGTTCCATCTTCTGGTGTGGTGGCCGAAGTGTACGCCGGCTTCCAGAAGCTGCTTAATGGTGATAACAGACATTTTTATGTCCTCCTTTAGTTTTTTCCACCACCGTTGGCGGTTATTCGGGATGCGCACTCATGGAGTGTGAACTTCCGACTTCGCTCGGTGTGTGTTATCGCGGCTGTATTTTTTTGAGACGGATTTCCGCCCCGTCAAGTCACCGCAGAACTCGACCAAATTATTATATCATATAATTCTAAAAATTGCAAGTAGTTTACAATTTTTTTACAATATTTTATGGTTTTTCTTGCTTCAAAAAACTCACAGCCGTTTCATCAAAGCGAGAATGCTCGATCATACGGAACAGCTTTGCCGTCGCATCAATGAAGTTGTCCTTTGTAAAACCGTTTTTGGCAGTATAACGGGCGGTAATGTTTCTTGTGATCGTTAGCGTCGCAATGAGTGCCGTCATTTCGTCATGCGGAGTGGAGCCTTCAAAAGAAAACGGGAAAGCCTTGTAGAAAATGTGGTTTGCGAGTATCTTTTCAAAATAGATTTCCGTTTCGGGATGATCGCGGTGCAAGCAAGGAGCGTCAGCGCAGTTTTCAAGAAGCTCGGAAAGAGCTACACTGTTCTTTGACAGATGCTTGATCAGCGCATCTATTTTGTCGTCGGAAATCATTGGCAAATCCGTCCCTATGGTTTCCGCCAGCTTTTGCAGGCGCATTTCAAGCGACATACTGCGTTCTGCAAGGATCTTTTGCGCGCTTTCGCGAATGGCGCGATAGAATTTCGGATCTTGGGTTGCCGACGGATGGGCTTCAAATGCTTCTTCGGAAAATACTGCCGTCGCTTCGATGAATTGTAATGGCTCGTCGGATTCAAACAACAACTCCAGCGTTTTTTCACAGCTGGTGGAGGTACAGCATTCGCGAATGGGAAGCACGCGCGAGCATCTTGGGTAGCATCGGCAAACCGTAGGGATCGCATCCTCACCGCATTCTTTTTGCAGTCCGCATAAGTCGTCTTCGAGCTGAAGCGGGCATTTCCCTTGCCAATTGTGTGAGATTAACATGTAGCGCGCGGGCGTGGGCGGAGGATTTGTGGCAGGTCGGAATGCGACATCCAATCGCCTGCGAAGTTCCGGCGAGCAGTCGGATCCGATGATGCGGAAATATTCGTCAACGGACAGGGCGATTCCCCAGCCGCTGCAGCAGGAGCAGCGGCAATCGCCGCATTTGCAGACGAATTTTTGGTAGTATTCCGGCATTAGATATGTGTTTTTTGCAGTCATATGAACTCCAAACGGTTTTGATGAAAAAATTATACCACTTTCAATTTAGATTTTCAAGATAATTATTGACTCAAATTCTTTTCAATAAAAAGGGATTTTCTGTTATTTTATTACATTGATTTCTGTTGATGATTCAATAATCAAGCGACTGTCATTTGCAAGCAATTTGCAGTTTTTGGAGACCAATCCTTCATACCTTTCAAATGTTAGACCTGAGCTATCGTATAAACTAACGCAATATCTTGCATAAAAGGCGAAAATTCCCTGTCATATCGCTGAATTTTGGATGCGCGGAGAATTTTTTCCAAAAACCTCTTGCATTTTTGAGGGGTATATAGTATAATATATAAGTACGAATTCAAATAAATATGCAATTTCGTTTTATTGAAATTGCAAAACAGATAAAGGAGTCACTATGTATTACGCATCCGCGTCCAAGGCTGAGCTTTCAGCCGAATTAAATAAACTTACTAAGGCTTATGATGCCATCAAGTCGAGCGGTCTTTCTCTGGATATGTCTCGCGGAAAGCCCTGCAAAGAGCAGTGCGACATCACCGAAGGGATGCTGACTTCCCTTTCTTCAAACGATGATTGCTTTGACGACGGTCTCGATTGCCGCAATTACGGTGTGTTGGATGGCATCCCTTCTGCGAAAAAGCTTTTCTCCGATCTGCTCGGTATCCCGACGAAAAATCTGATCATTGCCGGCAACTCCAGCTTGAATCTGATGTACGACGCGGTGGCGCGTGCAATGATTCACGGCATTTTGGGAAATACCCCCTGGTGCCGCCTAAACAAAGTGAAGTTCCTCTGCCCTGTTCCCGGATATGATAGACATTTTGCTATCACCGAATCCTTTGGCATCGAAATGATACCCGTAGAAATGACTGCCGAGGGACCAAACATGGATCAGGTCGAATCCTTCATTACCGATGAAGCTGTCAAAGGCATTTGGTGCGTGCCGAAGTATTCCAATCCCGAGGGCATCACCTACTCCGATGAGACCGTGCGTCGCCTTGCATCCATGAAGCCCGCTGCGAAGGATTTCCGTATTTTTTGGGACAACGCCTATGTGATCCACGATCTCTATGCTGACGGCGACAAGCTTCTTGATATTTTTGCAGAGGCTGAAAAGCATGGCAATTCGGAAATGATCTACTATTTTGCATCCACCTCCAAGGTCAGCTACCCCGGTTCGGGCGTTGCGCTCCTTGCTGCCGCTGATGCAAACATCGCTCAGATCAAATCCACGATGACGGTACAAACCATCGGTCACGATAAGCTGAACATGCTCCGTCATGTAAAGTTCTTCGGAAATGCAGAAGGCGTTCTGGCGCACATGAAGCTGCACGCGAACATCATTCGCCCGAAATTTGAGATCGTTCTGAATGCCTTCGAAAAGGAATTTGAGGGCACCGGCATTGCAGAGTGGACGAAGCCGAAAGGCGGCTATTTTATCAGTCTGAATGTAATGGAAGGCACGGCGAAACGTGTTTACACGCTCTGTAAGGATGCAGGTTTGACGCTGACAGGCGTAGGTGCAACCTTCCCCTACGGCGTTGATCCGCGCGACCGCAATCTGCGTATTGCTCCCACCTTCCCCAAAAATGATGATCTTGCCAAGGCATGCGACGTGCTTTGCCTTTGCACCAAGATAGCGGCTGTTGAAAAGCTGCTTGGAAATCAAAACTAACAGAAAATCTCCGCTGAAAAGCGGAGATTTTCTGTTAATATGATTCATCAGATCTTAATAACGCCGAACACCTCAAGAACAGAGGAAACGAGAATGACGATAATGAAAACAGGAGCGATGTACTTGATCATGACCACAAACATTTTTTTGAGGGCGAACTTTCCGTTCTTTTCGACTTCATCAACCAGAACCTGCGGCTTCAAGGCATACCCTACGAAAATGCAGGTGCAGAATGCCACGATGGGCATAAGAACGCTGTTGGAAATAAAATCAAAGAAATCAAGGAACTGCAGACCGATGATGGTAACGAAGGAAAGCTCACTATAGCCGAGGCAGGAAAGCAGTCCCAAAACGATGCTGATGCCCAGAACAAGAAAGTTGGCTGGAATGCGCTTCATTTTCAATTTGTCTTGGAAAATAGAAACCACCGTTTCCATCAGAGAGATGGCAGACGTTAGCGCCGCAAAGAATACCATGATAAAGAACACCGCACCGACGATGTTACCAAAAGGCATGACTTTGAACACCTTAGGCAGCGTGACAAACATTAGGCCGGGACCTTTGTTCAGTGCAGCAGGGTCTCCGTTCGAGAAGGAAAATACAGCGGGAATGATCATCAGACCTGCGAGAAATGCTACACCCATGTCGAAGATCTCGATCTGATGCGCGGATTTTTCGATGGAAATATCCTCTTTCATGTAGGAGCCAAAGGTGATCATAATACCCATCGCCAGCGACATGGAATAGAAAAGCTGTCCCATCGCCGCAACAACGGTCATGATCGAGAAATGAGAGAAATCCGGCGTTAAGTAGTAAGCAACGCCTTCCATCGCGCCGGGCATAGCGAAGATGGTATATAACGAGATCAGTATGATCAGCACGACCAAAATCGGCATCATGAATTTAGAAACCTTTTCGATTCCCCTTTCAACACCAAGCATGACAATAATTGCGGTGATGCCGATGAAAAGGAGGAACCAAACGATCGGTTCAGCCGTGCCTGCGATGTAATAGTTGAAGAAGCTGTCCTTTGCCATTTCAGAAACCTGACCGCTTGCAAAACCAACCATGTACTTCATGACCCAACCGCCGATCGCCGAATAGTACGGCAAAATGATCATGGGAACAATAGCCGCTAGATATCCTACAAACGTGAAACGTTTATCAAGTGCTTTGAAAGCACCGATGGCGGAAAGTCCGGTTTTTCTTCCGAGCGAGGTTTCTGCAACCATGAGTGAAAAACCGAAGGTTACAGCAAGAATCATATATGCCAGCAAGAACATACCGCCGCCGTATTTTGCGGCAAGATAGGGGAAACGCCAAATATTGCCCAGTCCGACAGCCGATCCTGCCGCAGCAAGAACAAAGCCGACTTTCGATGCGAATGCGCTTCGTTTTTGATCCATTGAGAAATCTCCTTTTGAACGATTGATACGTTGTAACGAATTAAGATGAATTACAGGCTATCAGATATTTTACCATAAAATGAATAATAATGCAATATTTTTGAAAATTATTGCATTATTGTTCATTATTTATTTACATCATATCAATGGCCGAGAATGCTCTGCTTAACAGGAGAGTTTCTGGCACCGAGATTTGGCAAACGGTGCTCCAGAGCGGCGAATGAGATCTCAATATCCTCTAAAGCCTCGTCGGCGGTGTTTGCGCCGATGGTGATCATGTCGCAGTCGCGCAATGCCGACCAGTTAAAGTTGAGTCCGACATAAGGCGTGGTTCTTCCTGCCGCGAAGGGCTTGATGGTCATTACAGGATGCTTTGCTCTGTGAATGATACGTGCCACCGATTCAATCTCCACCTGCATTAAAAAGCCCATGCAGTTGAAGATTTGAATGTAGGTTTCGACATCATATTCATTGGCATCGCTGAAGGTGATGCACTCGGGCATATGTGCGGAAAGTCCCGGGAGCATGTCATGATCGCGGATCATAGAGAGATAATCGGGGAGTCGAGGCATCTGCTTCAGATTCTTATTCATGAGCTGTTCGCAGCTTGCGTGATGGATCAGACAGAATGTACTGCCGATCTCCTTTGAATGCTTGATGACAGCTTCTGCTTTACGGCGCGCCTCGGTGGAATCATCCACATTCATTTCGGGTGTATCTATAATGATAATTTTCTTGCCGAGCTTATCCTCTGCATATTTGATGGCATCATACATAATGGGCTTAGCGGAAATGGGACCCATGACCGCATCAATGCCGTATCGCATATATGCCTCAAACACGGGGAAAAACTTTTCCGGTTCGTCGTACATTGCTTGAATTTTCCGGTCATTTGCAGGCGAGCGATGACTGTAACCGAGCAGCCAATTGGTACCAATGAGAATACGTGGCATCGAAACACCCGCAACATTTGTGCGCATAAATTGTTTTTCCATTTGAATATCCTCCAAATCGGTTTAATCTTTAACCATTATAGCATATTACAGCGCGTATTTCAAGGGATTTGCCAAAAATTCCAAAAGAAAACGTGCAGTTAAAACTGCACGTTTATCTCACGCGGACGGTAATGATAAAGCCGTCCACATTATTGCCGGAAATTTCGTAATCCTGATATTTCGGCACTTTAATTTCTGTTGTATCGCCGCTTGCGGGGGCAAAATATACCTCCCACTCAATACCTTCGTCGTCGGTGAATGCGATATGCTCGCCGGAATAGCTGGTCTTGCGAAGCTGTTCAATGTATTCCTCCAAGCAGATTCTGTTTTTGGCGATGTAATAGGCATGAGGCTTACCAATATAGCGGTAATGCCAATCCTCGTAGGCAATTTTGGTAATATCGGTTTTATCTGCGGGATAGCGTTGAATAAAACCGAATTTATGTGCGTTGGCGTTCAGCCACTCCACGTATTCGGGATTCTTTTCGAAGGTCGTTGCTACTTGCTCATCGGTGTAGAACGTGAAATCCGTGGCAAGTCCCGTGTGGTGCTCGCTATAGCCGGGCATGGCGACATAGGATGCGGCGTATTGCTCGCCGTGTTGCTCTACACGCATCGCATACAGAGCCTCCTGCTCCTCATAGGTACGGAAGGTGCTATTTGTAAGAATGTCGTGCTTGCCTGTATCCGCCTCAAATTGCGCCATCATATCGTTGAGGCGAGAGATCACATGCTCATCCAATTGAACAAGCGTATCCCGAACCTTATACGACCGATTTTTGTTGCCGTAAATGGGCTTTAGATTGAAGCCACCGTTAAAATCATAGGCATTCTGATAGTTGACGAGGATCAAATAGCCTTTGTGAACGTCTGCGGCGGTTTTTTCAATGGTGGTATAGAGTGCCTCCACTGCAACGGTTTCTGCGGTGGTTTCCGTTGGAACTGTGGTTCCCTGGATGGGGGCGGAGGTTGATCCGGAGCCTTCAAGGGGTGTCGTCTGCCCCGTTTGCTCCGGCTCGCCGAAGCTACCCGAAGCGCATCGCGTGACGAAAATCGCCATGGATACGACCAGCATGGCAAGAATGATCACAGAAAGCAGTGCCAACAATGAGGCGCGGCGCGCTTTCCGTCTGGATTTGTGCCGTACAGTAGGATAATGCGGCGGCGGTGTGTAGGGCTGCTGCATGATCGGTCGGTAGGGATTCTGCGAATGTTGTGTGCCCTTTGGCGGCATCTGACGCTCGTTGGTGGTGTTCTGCGGCGAACCCTGCCGCTGATGATTGTTACGATTCATGAAAATACCTTTCGGCAGGAAAGTTGAATTTCGGGAAAAACACGGATGTGTTTTTCCCGATAAAATTACAATCTATACTTGTTACGGATAATCTTAGTTCAAAGCATCCTTGCGGGACATGTTCAGTCTTCCCTTTTCATCGCAGCCAAGGAATTTTACACGCATGGTGTCGCCAACTGCACAAACATCCTCAACCTTCTCCACACGGCGGTTTTCAAGCTTGGAGATGTGAACAAGGCCTTCCTTGCCGGGAGCGATCTCAACGAATGCGCCTATCGGGATGATTCTTGTAACGGTGCCCTCGTAAATCTCGCCGGGAGTCGGCTCAAATACGATGCCTTCGATGATCTTCTTTGCCGCATAAGCAGAATCGCTGTTGATTGCGGAGATGAAGATGTCGCCGGTCTCCTGAATGTCGATCTTTGCGCCGGTATCAGCAGTGATCTTCTGGATAACCTTACCGCCG
>JAZTWJ010000102.1:0-25413 GCA_045635785.1 Candidatus Flemingiibacterium sp. | reverse complement strand
CGATCAAAAACGAATATAGCGATTGTCTGCTCTTTTACCGTCTCGGAGACTTTTATGAAATGTTTTTCGAGGACGCCAAGATCGCTTCCAAGGAGCTGGAGCTGACACTGACCGGACGCGACTGCGGCGAGGAAGAACGGGCGCCCATGTGCGGTGTTCCCTTCCATTCGTCGGGTGGCTATATTGCAACGCTGATTGAAAAAGGCTACCGTGCGGCGATCTGTCAGCAGACCGACGATCCTGCCACCGCAAAGGGGCTGGTTAAACGTGAGGTCATTCGTGTGGTAACACCCGGAACCTTAACGGACACAGCACAGCTTCCCGAGCAGGAAAACAACTACATAGCCGCCGTCAGCACCATCGACGAACGTATTGGCGTTTGCTTTGCCGATGTATCCACGGGCGGACTTTCTGCCACCTGCTTTGACGGCAACGGCAGATTCGCAAGACTTGCCGATGAGCTTGCCATCTATAAGCCCCGAGAGATTCTGCTCCCCTGTGGCATAGATGAGCTATTTGAGGCAGGTGCGCTAATCAAACGTCTTGGATGCTTTCTCTTACAGCATCAGGCGGCACGCTTCAAGGAAAATGCCTGCGAAAAACAATTAGACGAACAGCTTGGACGAAGCTATGTTCCCTCGGAGGCAACGCTTCCCGTAACGCTTGCCGCCGGTGCGCTCATTGGATATATCAAAGAAACGCAAAAGGTGGAGCTTTCCTACTTTGGCGCGCTGAATGTTTATGCGGACGGGCAATATCTTGATCTCGACGTGGCATCGCGACGCAATCTCGAAATCACCTCTACTATGCGCTCCGGCGATAAAAAAGGCTCCCTTTTATGGGTGCTTGATAACACCAAAACTGCCATGGGTGCCCGTATGCTCCGCAAATGGTTGGAACTTCCCCTTGTCAATCTTTTTGACATCGAGCGCCGCTTGGATGCGGTCAATGAGCTTTATGATGACTTCATGCTTCGCGAGGAGATGATGCTCAGCCTCTCCGATGTATTGGATCTTGAGAGGTTGACCACTAAGCTCATCTACGGCTCCGCCAACGCGCGCGATTTGGTTTCCATCAACAACACGCTCCGCGTGCTGCCAGATATTCGCCGTCTGCTTTCCTCCGTGTCCTCCAGCGAGCTTTGCGGCATTATGGAGGATATGGATCTGCTGACTGATTTGGAGGCACTCATCACCGAAAAAATCAACGAGGAGGACACCCCCTTCTCCGTTCGAGAAGGTCATCTGATCAAGCAAGGCGCCTCCGAAGAAGTGGATTATCTTCGTGATGTGATCGAAAATTCCGCCGAGATCCTTGAAAAAATGGCGGAGCGTGAGCGTGAGACTACCGGAATCAATCGCCTGAAAATCGGCTATAACCGCGTTTTCGGTTATTACATTGAGGTGACAAAATCCCAAACCGCGCTGGTTCCCTCTCACTATACGCGCAAGCAGACAACTGCAAATGCCGAGCGTTACATCACCGAAGAATTAAAGGACACAGAGGCAACTCTGCTCGGCGCATCCGACCGCGTCAACTCTTTGGAGTACGAGATCTTCAAAGATGTCTGCGACACACTGGTTCAGAACGTGGGCAGAATCAAGCGTACTGCGGAACTGCTCGCAAGACTGGATGCCTATCTTTCGCTTGCCGATGCGGCGGTAAAATGCAACTTTGTGCGTCCCGAAGTGGATACGGGCGATACCATTAAGATCGTGGATGGCAGACATCCCGTGGTGGAAAAGTTTGTGGATGACGGTTATTTTGTTCCCAACGATACGCTTCTTGATACAGAAAACAACCGTTTAATGCTGATCACGGGACCAAACATGGCGGGTAAATCCACCTACATGCGTCAGGTGGCGCTCATTACACTCATGGCGCAGATCGGCTCCTTTGTACCTGCAAGATCGGCAAAGATCGGCATCTGCGATCGCATTTTTACGCGCGTCGGTGCTTCGGATGACCTCGCCAGCGGACAGTCAACCTTTATGCTGGAAATGAGCGAGGTTGCGAACATTCTGAAGAACGCGACCAAAAAATCGCTGATCATTTACGATGAGATCGGTCGCGGAACCTCTACCTATGACGGTATGGCGATTGCGCGCGCCATTGTGGAATACACGGCGGCGGACAAGCTGGCGGCAAAGACGCTTTTTGCCACGCATTACCATGAGCTTACCGCGCTTGAGGAAACGCTCCCGGGCGTGGTGAACTACAATATTGCCGCAAAAAAACGGGGAGATGACATCACCTTCCTTCGAAAAATCGTGCGCGGTGCGGCGGACGACAGCTATGGCATTGAGGTTGCAAAGCTAGCAGGTGTCCCAAATTCCGTCATCAAGCGCGCCAAGGAAATTTTGACAGGCTTGGAATCGGAGCATGCAGCGATGCTTCCTCCGAAGGAAATTGTCAAAGAGCCCGAGGAAATCAATGTGGAGCTGATGATGGCGATGCAGGTACTTGACACCCTAAAAAAGCTCTCCATCGAAACGCTCACCCCCATCGAAGCGCTCAACGAGCTTTATCACTTAAAAAAGCAAGTGCAGTAGAAACGCTACCATTTGATTGCAGTTACCTTATGATGAGAGGATGTTGTAAATGGGTATTATCAATCAGCTTGATTACGCCACAGCCAATTTAGTCGCTGCGGGCGAGGTAATCGAACGCCCCGCTTCGGTGGTCAAGGAGCTGATCGAAAATTCGGTGGATGCGGGTGCCACCCGTATCACGCTGGAAATCAAAAACGGAGGTGTTTCCTTCATCCGCGTCACCGACAACGGCAAGGGCATGGCGCATGAGGATGTACCGCTTTGCATCCTTCGGCATGCGACCAGCAAGATCAAGACAGGCGCCGATTTGGAAGCGATCATGACGCTGGGCTTCCGCGGCGAAGCGCTCGCATCGGTGGCGGCCGTGGCGAAGCTTCGCATACGCTCCAAACGTCCCGAAGATGCGCTCGGCACCGAGCTTTTTGTGGAGCCGGGACGGGCACCTCAAATTACCGAGGCAGGTATGTCCGACGGAACCACAGTGATTGTGGAGGATCTTTTTGCCGCCATTCCGGCGAGACTAAAATTCTTAAAAAAGGATCTGACCGAAACCAACGCCGTTCAAGCTGTGTTTGAAAAAATTGCCCTTTCCTGCCCGAACATTGCCATGACGCTGATCGTGGACGGAAACAAACGTGTCTTTACCGCGGGCGATGGCAAGCGACTCAGCGCGATCTATGGCATAATGGGCGCGGATTTTGCGTCAAAGCTCATCGAACTGCCCCTTGATGCGGACCCTTATGGCTATGCGGATGCCAATATTAAGGTGACAGGCTATCTCGGCACGCCCGAGAATGTTCGCTCCAATCGCAATTATCAATGTTTTTTTGTCAACGGGCGGTATGTTCGCAGTCGTTGCCTGCAAGCGGCGCTTGAGCAGGGATATGCCACCTATATTCCCGCGGAAAAATATCCCTCCTGCGTGTTGTATTTAGAGCTTCCTGCCTCCGAGGTGGATGTCAACGTGCATCCCACCAAGTTAGAGGTCAAATTCGCCCGCGAAAAAGCGGTATTTGAGAGGGTTTATTTTGCGGTGCGCGGGCTCATGGAAAAAAAGATTCCCACGCCCGCGCTGACAATGCCAAAAAACGATCCTGCCCGTGCCTTTATCCCCATTGAGGAAAGAAGCGCTCCGCAGGAAAATCGCTTTGTTTACAACAATCAAAAGAATGCCAAGCGTTCGCAGATCACATGGGACGATGTGGCGGCGCGACTGATGAAGTCGGAGACCTCGGCACCCTCTACATCCTCCAGCCCCTCTGCAAATGCTGCTTTACATGTACATAGCAACTTTTCTGCGATACCAAAAGATTCGCCTTCTTCCGACATTCAGCCTGCATCACAGCAGGTTTACGAGGCGGTTGCGGTGAACAAGGCATCGGATATTCCAAAGAATGAAATACAAACCAACATTTGGGAGGATATTCCGGCATCGCTGAACGAGCATCTGACGGCAAGGCATGACGGCGAGATCATGGCGCCGCCTCCGCAGAAGATGATCTTCGACTCCCTTCCTCCCGAAATTGCTGCGCTGGAACCCCATCCCTCTCCCAAGCAGCGAAAAGATAAGCAGGCGGCAATGGACGCTTTGCTCACAAAATCCGACGCTCCCGCTGAAAATGCGTTTTCCTCCGACGATCCCACATCCAAGCAAGAGAAAACGTTTCCCTTCCGCATCCTCGGCGAGGCGTTTCTTTCCTATGTATTCGTGGAGACGGGAAATCGCGTGATGATCATCGACAAGCACGCGGCACACGAGCGTATCATTTTTGAGGATCTGCGTGCAGGGCGCAACAATGCCCATGTATCAAGGCAGATGCTGCTCATCCCCATTGATGTTTCCCTTTCCCCAGAGGAAATGGCGGCTTTCAAGGATTATGAAGCTGACATCGCATCGTTAGGATTTGAATTCTGCACGCCCAATACCAAAACCGTTTCGGTGAGTGCCATTCCCATCGGCATTGAAACGACGGCGGTAGCGGATATGCTGATCACCATCACGGGAAGGCTGGCATCCGGCACGGGAAGTGTGGAAATTTCTCGCGATCTTCTCTTTGACAAGGCGCTTTTCCAAGCATCCTGCAAAGCGGCGATCAAAGCAGGGCGTGACGAGGACATCGAGCATATCAAATGGATCGTATCGAAGCTCCTCACACTGGATGACATCAAGGTTTGCCCCCACGGGCGGCCCGTGGCTTTTGAGCTGACCAAAGCACAACTGGAACGGCAGTTCAAACGCAGTTAAGTATTCTTATTACCAAATAAGCACCATAAATAATGAAAAAGGAACCCTTCGTTTGTATGAAGGCACGGTCAAAACATGTTTACTTTATTAAAACAAGAAGGCAAAGCTCGTCGCGGACGATTTGAAACGGTTCACGGCACCATCGAAACGCCCGTCTTTATGAATGTCGGCACCTGTGCGGCAATCAAAGGCGGCATCTCCACCATGGATCTGCGCGAGGTCAACTGCCAGGTGGAGCTTTCCAACACCTATCATCTTCATCTGCGCCCGGGCGATACACTCATTCGCGAAATGGGCGGCATTCACCGTTTCTTTAATTGGGAGAAGCCCGTTCTGACCGACTCCGGCGGATTCCAGGTTTTTTCGCTGGCACAGCTTCGCAAAATATCGGAGGAAGGCGTTCGCTTTGCTTCGCATATTGACGGCGCGCGCATTTTTATGGGTCCCGAGGAGTCAATGCAGATCCAATCCAATCTCGCATCCACCATCGCCATGGCGTTTGATGAATGCATCGAAAATCCCGCCGAATACAATTATACGAAAAATTCCATCGCGAGAACCACGCGCTGGCTCCGGCGCTGCCGAACCAAGCTTGACGAACTCAACCAGACGGAAGGCACCATCAATCCAAATCAACTGCTGTTTGGTATCAACCAAGGCTCCACCTATTTTGATCTTCGCATTGAGCATATGAAGCAAATCCGCGAAATCGAATGCGCGGGATATGCCATCGGCGGTCTTGCGGTGGGCGAATCCGCGCAGGAAATGTATGATACCATCGACGCAGTGGAGGAATACATGCCCTACGACAAGCCGCGCTATCTGATGGGTGTGGGTACTCCCTGCAACATTCTCGAAGCGGTACATCGCGGCGTGGATTTCTTTGACTGTGTCATGCCCAGCCGCAATGCCCGTCACGGCAATATCTTTACATGGCACGGAAAAATGAATCTTCTCAACGAAAAATACGCGAAGGATCCCCGTCCCATCGACGAAAACTGCGGTTGCCCCGCATGCAGAGCATACAGCCGCAGCTATATCCGCCATCTTTTCAAAGCAAAGGAGACGCTTGGCATGCGCCTTGCGGTACTACACAATCTGTATTTCTATAATGAGCTGATGCAAAAGATCCGCGATGCACTAGATGCGGGCGAATACGAGAACTTCTACCGCTATTACCGCGATATTCTCGGTGAACGAAGCGAAAGCTGATTCTCCATAAACAAAAAGCACTTGTAAACACAAAGCGATGTGTTACAAGTGCTTTTTCGTTTTGCTGTTTCTTACGAGAGATTGACGAAATCAAGTCCCTCGCCGTAGGAGGTGTACTTGACCTCTAAATCCTTTGAGAAGGCTTCAAACATCTCGCTAAAACGTGCGTAGGTGTAACTTTCAAAGATCTCCTCGCGTTTTTCATTCATATAAGCTGGATCCTTTTCACAGCGCTTGATGATATGAAATCCGTAGGCGGATTCCACCACGATGGAATGCTCGCCGGGTGCCAGCGTCACCGCCACATCCCAAATCTCATCCAGCGCGTCATACTTCATGGTATAATATCCATGCTCCGTCGGCAGGTTTTCCTCGCTGTAGTCGCTGTATTCCTTCATCAACTGCTCAAATTCGCCGCCCTCCATCAGTTTTGCATGCGCTTCCTCGGCACGCTCACGGACGATTTCTTTTGTCTCAGGCGTATTATTGGAAATGAAGATCTCCTTGATACAGATGATGTCATCGCTTGCCAAAACCGCGTCGATGGCGGCATCACCCGAAGGGATATCCCCTTTTTCGATCATCTTTTCGAGAATTGCATACGGAAGCTGATTTTCAAGCGTAATGTCGGAAAAAAGCTCGTGAGTTAAATGATGCTCCTCAAGAGCGATGAGGTAAGTCTCGTCGTCCCCCATGGAAGCGCGAAAATCCTCCACCGTTTTCTCCGCATAATCAACCGCCTCTTCCGTGAGCTTTGCTTTATACTTTTCCGCAAAAAGCACCAAACCATGACGTTGTTTTGCGTTTGCTTCGGACAGGGCTTTCAGCTCAGACACCTGATCTGCGTCGAGCTTTGCATCCGCACCGAACAGATCACGCTTGTTGTTTAGATAATAGTAGCGAAATTCCTGATATTCCACCTTTTCTCCGCCAACTGTCATCACGATCTTACGGTCGTCGGCGGTGGATGAGAGATCTCCCGCAGAGGAGGAGCAGGCTGTACCAAAAAGCAGCAGTGCTGCAAGCATGCCTGCGGTCAAAGCCTTCAATTTCATCATAATCAACTCCATGCCTCCGCATAAGCGAAGGCTTCTTTGCTTCAAAATTTACGATTTCAACTGCAAATGCGTCGTTTTCGATATTATACACGACCAATGTGACGGCTGTGTGATGATTTTCGAATTTTGCACGAAAATTTGCGGTTTTTTTCGTAGAAAAGACGGCGCTTTGCGGCGGTAAACGACGTGCGGCGACGTATTCATCTATGCTATACTAGTCCCAACAGCAAACGGAGGGGTTCGTTATGGTGAAAATTACAAGCGGTCGAAAGCTTCTTTCCCGCATCGAAGAATATATTGAGGAATGCCGCGCCGCAGATTCCAAAAAACCGATCTTTGCCAATGTAGCAGGTTTTTGTCGGTTCGCGGGCATTTCGGTGGCAAACTATCATGCGCTCCGAAGCAAGTTCCCAACCGAATTTGAAAACGCCGGTGCTTTTTTTGAGGATGCGGCGCTCAATTCGGGAGCGACAGCTACGCTTGTGGGTATGTATCTGCGCGAATACGGTTTTTGGGGTAAGCAGGCGGAGGAGGAAATCGTGTGCGAGCACGATTCCTTTGGTGACGGCATATGAAGCTCGCGGGCAAACCCAATCAAAAACAGGCAGAATTTTTTCGCTCCACCGCCCGCTTCACCGCCTACGGAGGCTCGCGTGGCGGCGGCAAAAGCTGGGCACTTCGACGCAAGCTGATCCTTCTTTGTATGCGCTATCCGGGCATCCATTGTCTGATCATTCGCCGCACATTATCCGAACTGCGTGCCAATCACGTGCTTCCCATGCTAAGAGAGATCGGCGCATCGGTGCCGTATTCAGCAGGCGAGCGCGTGTTCCGTTTCAAAAACGGCAGCCGTATTGATCTTGGCTATCTTTCATGCGACGGTGATACGCTTCGGTATCAAGGTCAAGAATACGACATCATCGCCATTGACGAGGCAACACAGATTACCGAATATCAGTTTTCTACACTGAAGGGATGTCTGCGCGGCGTGGGAGAATTCCCAAGACGTATGTATCTCACCTGCAATCCGGGCGGCGTGGGGCATGCGTGGGTCAAGCGCCTTTTCATAGACCGCGATTATAGAGAGGGCGAGCGTGCTGAGGATTATCGTTTCATCCGCGCCAGCGTGTATGACAATGAGGTTCTGACAAAAAATGATCCCGATTATGTGGAAACGCTTCGCTCACTTCCCGAAAAGCTGCGCGCCGCATGGCTGGATGGCAGATGGGATCTGTTCGAGGGACAATTTTTTCCCGAATTTTCCCGTGATAAGCACGTTATTCTGCCAACGGAAATTCGTGCGGATATGCGGTTTGCCGCTTTTGATTATGGGTTTGATAGATTCGCGCTGCTGATTCTCGCCGTGGATGGCGAAACACTCTATGTCACCCGCGAGGTCTGCGCCTCGGGTCTCACGCTTTCCGAAGCGGGCGAGGCGCTGGAGCGGGTGTTTGCCGAGGAACCGCATCTTGCTTATGCGGCGGCATCACCCGACCTCTGGAATCGCAGACAGGACACCGGATACAGCGGTGTGGAAATTCTCTCCCGTCATCACATTCCGCCGCTGATGCGTGCGGATAATCGCCGCATCCCCGGCTGGCGCGCTCTGCGGGAAAAGCTCTGCGGAAGGTTGAAAATTTTCTCTCCCTGTGAGGAGCTTATCCGCTCGATGGAAGCACTTCTCTGCAGTAAAACCGTTGCAGAAGATGCTTCTGGCGAGCCTCATGACATTACCCATTGCCCGGAAGCCTTGCGGTATGCGGTCATGTCTCGTCCCGACGCGGCAGAGGCTGTCATACAGCATTCAAAAGAGGCTTCCGCATTCGCCTCATTTTAATGGCTCAAGGCACATTTTGACGATATAATCCGATGTGAATTCCTAGGCTTTGCGTCGGTGTTATATAAATATTTTTTGGAGGAAAAGATATGGCAATCACAAATTTTATTTCTACCGTTTGGAGCGAAACGCTTCTCAACCGCCTCGATAAGGAGTACATCGGCGTACGCAACTGTAACCGCGAATTCGAGGGCGACATCAAAGAGAAGGGCTCCTCGGTAAAAATCGGTTTCATCGGCAATATCAACGTGTTCGATTATACCAAGAACACCGATATGAATGCGCCTCAGGCTCTCTCCGACAGCGCAAAAATTCTGACCATTGATCAGGCTAAGGCGTTCAACTTCCAAATTGACGACATCGACAAGGCACAGTCTCAGCCTAAGCTGATGCAGGCTGCTATGTCACAGGCCGCCGCAGCGCTCGCCGATGTGGCTGACCGTTATGTTTATTCCCTTTACTCCCAGGCGCCGGAAGACAATCTCATTTATATAGAAGATGCTACTGCGGATCATATGCTGGAGCTTGTCGTTTATGCTCGTCAGCGTATGCTGGCTAACGGCGTTAATTCTAATGTTCCCACCGTTTTGGAGGTAACCCCCGAGGTTGCGGCACTTTTGATGCAGGCAAAGATTCTGCAGAACTCTGACAACTCCGAGGTCATGGAAAATGGCAGTCTTGGCAAGCTGTTGGGCTTCGAAATCTTCGTCTCGCCGAATGTGGTGAAGACCGAGCAGAATCGTCATCAGTGTCTTGCTCGCACCAAGCGCGCGGTCGCTTTTGCGGAGCAGCTCAATGAGGTTGAGGCTTATCGCCCCGAATCTCGCTTCGCGGATGCGGTAAAGGGTCTGCACCTTTACGGCGCAAAGCTTGTTGTTCCCGAGGAATTCTTCGTCATCGACATTTCCGTCGAATAAGCCTACAACACGCTCTTTTCGGGCGGAGCGAAAATGCTCCGCCCGTTTTTTAACAACAGAAATGGAGGAAATCTATGACAAATCTTCTCATTTATCAAACCGCGCTGGCATTGCTCGGTGAAACGGACGAGCAAAACAGCTGTGCCGATTACCGCGCACGCGCTCCGCTTCTGCTTCGAGTCATCGTCAGCCGTCTGTCTGCGGTTTCGGAGCTCATCGACGGGAACACCGTTTCAGATGCGGAGCTGTCGCTGGGCGGCGCATTTCCGCTTGCCAAATCGCTGGCTTGGACAGCAGCGGAGATGCTTGCATCCATGCTCATCCTTGATGAGCTTCCCGATTTGGCAGCACGACTCAATCAATCTGCCGTCGAGGAGCTTGCTAAACTCGGCAGCGAAAAAGGCAACTCCGATATCGGCAGAATCAGAGAGGTGTATGGCTTATGAAAACGCCCGAAATGACCGTACTGAAAGATTTTTCGAAGGGCGACCTGATCGAAAACTTTCGCGTAGATGCGGACGGCTCTCTCAAAAGACGGGATGGATGCGTTCTCATGACATCCTTCCCCGCTGTCATTCGCGGTTTATTATCCGTGCGGGAGGATGTTGGCGAAGTCATCTATCTGGTGGCTGCCACTACACTATATCGCTACGCCGAGGGTGTGAAGACCGCACTTGGCACACTCGATAACGCGGTATTTCAATCGGAAAGCGAGCATGTAGAGATGTTTATGTTTGCAGGCAAGCTTTATATCCTCGGCGGAGGAGATTATTTTTGCTACGACGGCGAAACGCTTGCGCCGGTGGATGGCTACATTCCACTCATCAGACGCGGCGCAAATGGAACGGATCAGGGATATGCCTACGAGCCGCAAAACCTTTTAACCAATAAAGTTCGTATGCGTTTTTTCCCCAACAGCTCCACCACGCAATTCCGTCTTTATGGCGATGCAACAAGCATTGACGCGGTATATGTTAGCGGTCAAAAGAGAGAAACGGGTTATTCTCTGGTTAACAATACAAGCGGAAGTCATTTGAAATTATCGTCCACGATCTTTACGAATACAGAGGACATTATTGAGGTGTTCTACACTCTCGCCAATTCGTCTCAACGCGAAAAGATCACCTCATGCCGTCATTCGGCGGTTTATGGCGGCGATACGGATTCCCGTGTGTTTCTCTATGGAGGCGAAAATAAAGCTGTCATTTATCCTACCGATCCGGAGAATGGGGATGGACAAACCGTCATATCCGCGGAATACTTCCCTATGGGCGGAGAGATCACTGTTGGCGACGGCAATCTTTTTGTAACGGGCGCGGTCAGACAATTTGACCGACTTGCGATCTTCACCGAGGATGCCGCATTTTATACCTATCCCCACAAGGATGAGGACGTGAACGGACTCGAGCGTTATTCCTTCCCGATTTTGCCACTCAATTCCGATGTCGGTGCATCGAAGGAGGGCGGCGCGATCCTTGTGGAAAATGAGCCTTTTGCCCTCAACGAAAATGGACTCTATCGCTTCAAATCCACCTCGGTGCGTGACGAACGCTTGGCGATTTTGGTGGAAGCACCCGCCTTTGCGGGCTTCAGCCGCGCTTTCATTGAAAGCTGCCGTCTTTATGTAAATCGCCTGCGCGGCGAGCTGTGGTGCTACGGCATGGATGGCGAGGAGAGCCGCATCGTCGTTTACAATGCACGCACGGACGTATGGTATCGTTTCACGGGCATCACTCCCGATCTCATGTTTACATACGAAGGCGATCCTGCGTTTACCGTTGACGGACTGCTGTTTCGTTTTCAAGAAGGGCTAAATGATGATTCGGGTGTCGGCTTTGATGCGGTGTTTGAAAGCGGCGCGCTTTCGCTTGGCAATGCCTTTGGCGACAAGACGCTCTATGAATGCGGTATGGCGCTTGAATGCGCGGACGGAGCCTCGCTTTCGATGGCACTGTCAAGCAATCACGGTGATCGGGTAAATCTTAACTTTGCGGCGGATGCGGGCAAGGACAGGCGTGTGCTTCGAGCCCATGCAAGGCTTGGGCATGTGCAGTACCTATCCTTTTCGCTGACCTGCCCTGCGGATGCGCCGCCTGTGCGCGTTCGTGAGATCATGCTGCGATACAGAGAAAATTAGCTTGCACTTCCTTACGTTACCACAAATAATTTTTAACAAAAAAAGCATTTTTACAAAGGCAAGGAGATGACTATGCTTGCACTAATGTATCTTCTCGGCTTTCTCAGCGCATCCGCAGCAGCAGCGCTGCTCGCGCTTGTGAACCGCGCACGAAAACAAAATAATCCCGATCCGCTTACGCAAAGCTTTTCGGAAATTTTGCGTTTTTAGGATGCGTATCGCGTAAATAATTTCATAATTCGGAGGAAACGTATGAAACAAAATCTTGCATGGCAACAATTCGAAGCAGGCAGGGATTATAACCGCCGCATCGGATTGTATGAAAACATGGCAACAAACGAACGCTTTTATCGGGGCGACCAATGGAAATCCGTATCCGCAGGTCCGCTTCCTACGCCCGTATTCAATTTTATCCGCCGCATCACGGATTTTCTCGTATCGCAGGTGGCAAATGCACGAGTCGATATCACCTTTTCCGATGAAAATCTGCCTTATATCGCAGATGAGCATCACCGTCAGCGCATTTCCGATGCGGTGACGATGCTCAACCGTCACGCAGCGATCCGTTGGGAAAAATCCCGCATGGACAAGCTGATCCATCAGGTGCTGCTGGATGCAGCGATCAGCGGCGACGGCATTTTCTTCACCTATTGGGATAAATCCGTGCGTACCGGACAGCCTTTGACGGGCGATTTTGTTACCCAAACGCTGGATGCATCCGGAATTTTCGTGGAGAATGTAAATTCCGATCAGATTCAGACACAGCGGTATATCATTATATCCGGTCGTGAATCGGTACAAGCCCTTCGTGCGGAAGCCTTGGCAAACGGCGCATCTCGGGAGGAAGCAGAGAGAATACTGCCCGACGGTGACCTGCACTACGGTGCAGGCGACTGCGCCGCCTTTGAAAACACCGACGCATCGGCGGAAAAGGCGACCTACATCATCAAATTTTCCCGAACCGATGAGGGATTCGTCCAATTTGAAAAGCACACGAAGAATTGCCTGATCCGTCAAGTGGTGACGGGTTTAAGACTCTACCCCATTGCCATGTTCCATTGGATCCCCACCAAAAATTCCTATCACGGAACCTCGCCCATCACGCCGCTCATTGCCAATCAAAAGTATGTCAACAAGGCATACGCACTGATGATGAAGCACATGATCGACACGGCATTCAGTAAGGTGGTGTACGACAAAACCCGCATCCCCGAATGGACAAACGAGGTGGGACAGGCGATCGGCGTGGCAGGCGGCAATCTTGAAGGCATTGCCACCACCATCAAATCCGGCGAAATGGATGAAGGCTTTGCAGACATCATAGATGATGTCATTCATCACACCAAGGATTCCATGGGCGCAACGGACGCCTCTCTCGGCGAGGCAACGCCCATCAACACCTCTGCTATTTTAGCATTGCAGGAATCTAACGCCCAGACGCTTGACAGCGTGCGCGCATCGTTATACAATGCCTTAGAGGAATTGGCAGCGATTTGGGTGGATTTTATGTGCGCCTATTACGGCGACGGCAGAATGGTCATTACAGGCGATGGCGCAGAACCGCTCGATTGCAGACTCCTGCGCGAGGAGCTGATCGGCACCCGTGTGGATGTAGGCTCGGCAACGCGCTATTCCAAGGCAAGCGCGCTGGCTTCGCTGAACGCTCTGCTGGATGGCGGCCATATCACCTTGGCGCAGTATCTTGCGAGAGTACCTGATGGCGTCATTCCTATGCGCGATCAGCTGCTTTCTGATATTAACGAAGAAAAGGAGGGTATCTGATGGACGAGCAAACAAAGATCATGGAGACTTCCACCGAAACGGAAGCACCGAAGGAACCGATCGTAACAAAGCTTGACGCGGCGGAGATCAACGCACGAAATGCCGCCATGTCCACAGGCAATGTGGCAGATGACGGACAGGGTGCGGCATTTTTCACCGCCGCCGATGTGCGTGCCATGACCCGTGAGCAGGTTCGCCGCAATCTTGCAAAGATCCACAAATCCATGGAAAGCGATAAATTTTAATCATCGCAAAAGGATGCTGCCACAAATGTGGCACCATCCTTCGTTTTAATTCAGTTTAGCAATCGCTTCATCAACAGCAGCAAGCTGTTCGAGGAACTTTTCTCTCTTTGCCTTTTCCGCTTCAATGAGCTGCGCGGGAGCCTTGGAGACAAAGCCTTCGTTGCTCAGCTTCTTGTCTACGCGGTCGATCTCGGAGAGGAACTTCTCGCGCTCCTTATTAAGGCGCTCGCGTTCCTTTGTAAAGTCGATCAGCTCGCCCAGCGGAATGAAGATGGTCGCACCTTCCGCTACCAGCTGAACCGCATTTTCATCCGCATAGGAATCGACAAACTCCACGTCCGATGCGCCGGCAAGCTTCTCAAAGAATTTCACCGTATCATCGGAATAGGTTGCGCGATCTGCGGTGGCAATGATCAGCTTCGCCTTTTTGCTCGGTGCCACGTTCATTTCGGCGCGGCGATTTCGAATGAGGGAGATCGCGTCGATGAGCTTCGCCATCTGTGCTTCCTCGGACGGGAAATGCAGAGCGGCATTGTATTTCGGGAAATCAGCGATCATGATGCTTTCCTTATCATGGGGAATCGCCTGATAGATCTCCTCGGTAATGAACGGCATGAAGGGATGCAGGAGCTTGAGCGTTTCGCGAAGGGTGTAAACGAGCACATTCTGCGCGATCTCATCGCCTGCACTCAGGCGCGGCTTGACAAGCTCAATGTACCAGTCGCACAGCACATCCCAAACAAAATCATACAGCTTGGATAGCGCAACGCCCAGTTCAAATTTATCGAGATTTGCAACGATTTCTGCAATCAGCGAATTCAGCTTCGAGAGGATCCACTTATCCTCGGTCTTGAGCATGCCGATTTCAGGAAGATCCGCCTTTTCGATGGTGAGATTCATCAGCGTGAAGCGGGATGCGTTCCACAGCTTGTTGGCAAAGTTGCGAGCCGCTTCCACCTTTTTATCGGAGTAGCGCATATCATTGCCGGGCGCATTGCCTGTGATCAGCGCATAGCGGAGAGCATCTGCGCCGTAATCCTCGATGATCTGAAGCGGATCGACGCCGTTGCCAAGGGATTTGGACATCTTGCGTCCCTGCTCATCTCGGACGAGGCCGTGGATGAATACATGCTCAAAGGGAGCCTTACCCGTGTGCTCCAGCGCGGAGAAGATCATGCGGGCAACCCAGAAGAAGATGATGTCATAGCCGGTAACAAGCACGCTTGTAGGATAGAAGTATTCGAGATCTTCGGTCTTTTCGGGCCAGCCGAGAGTCGAGAAGGGCCAAAGAGCGGAGCTGAACCAAGTATCAAGAACGTCATCCTCCTGACGCATTTTTGCGCCGCACTTCGGACAGGTGTGAACATCTTCCTTTGAGACGATCATCTCGCCGCACTTATCGCAATAGAAGGCAGGAATCCGATGTCCCCACCAAAGCTGACGGGAGATGCACCAGTCATGGACATTTTCCATCCAATTGGTATAGATCTTCGTAAAACGCTCGGGAACAAACTTGGTGTCGCCATTTTCCACACAAGCCAGCGCAGGCTCGGCGAGAGGCTGCATCTTGACAAACCACTGATTGGATGTGATGGGCTCCACAGTGGTATGGCAACGGTAGCAGGTTCCTACATTGTGTGCGTGAGGTTCAACCTTCACAAGGAAGCCGCCTGCTTCGAGATCGGCAACGATTGCCTTGCGGCATTCGTAGCGATCCATACCCTCGTATTTGCCGCCTGCGGCATTGATGGAGCCGTCGCCGTTCATGACAAGGATCTGCTCCAAATTATGACGCTGTCCAACTTCAAAGTCGTTAGGGTCGTGGGCAGGCGTGATCTTTACGCAGCCCGTACCGAATTCTTTATCCACATAGGAATCGGCAATCAGCGGAATTTCACGGTTGACCAAAGGAAGAATGAGCTTCTTGCCTACAAGAGCCGCATAACGCTCGTCCTCGGGATTAACAGCCACCGCCGTATCGCCAAGCAAGGTTTCGGGACGGGTTGTCGCAATGATGGCCTCGCCGGAGCCATCCGCAAAGGGATAGCGGGTGTGCCAGAAATTGCCTGGCTGTTCGCTATATTCCACCTCTGCATCGGAGAGGGCGGTCATACAGTGGGGGCACCAGTTGATGATGCGGTTGCCGCGGGAGATCAGGCCCTTGTCATAAAGGTTGACGAACACCTCGCGGACTGCCTTGGAGCATCCCTCGTCCATGGTGAAACGCTCGCGCGTCCAATCGCAGGATGAGCCGAGCTTTTTCAGCTGATTGATAATACGGCTTCCGTATTGATGCTTCCAATCCCAAACACGCTCAAGGAACTTTTCGCGGCCGAGGTCATAACGGGTAAGACCTTCGTCCACGCGAAGCTTTTCTTCAACCTTGATCTGCGTTGCGATGCCCGCATGGTCGGTGCCGGGCACCCAAAGAGTGGAAAAGCCCTGCATACGCTTGTAACGGATGAGAATATCCTGCAAGGTTTCATCCAGCGCATGTCCCATGTGAAGCTGTCCTGTGACATTGGGGGGCGGAATAACGATGGTGAAGGGCTTCTTTTCGGGATCACGCTCGGGCGTGAAGTAGCCCTTATCACACCAATTTTGGTAGATGCGATCTTCGAATTCCTTCGGAGCGTAATTCTTTGGGAGATTGATTTCGGTGTTCATTTTACGGTTCCTTTCCTATGATATTAGTAGCTTACGTCAGAACAAAAAACGCCCCGACGATTTTCGTCAGGGCGTATAATACGCGGTACCACCTGCATTTTTCACTCACGGGAAGCTGTTACTTCCGCTCGCTGTAACGCGCGAAACGCGGCATCGGCTACTCGGCATATGCCTTTCACGTCGCAGCTCGGGGACTACCTTCCGCCGCTCCGAACGTCCGCCTTTCACCATACGGCGGCTCTCTTTCACGCTCTCGGAGACGTACTCCTTCCCGTCATTGCCTTATAAATATTATATCACAATACGGCGATTTTGTCAAGAGATTTCGATAAAACTTTTCACGACAACGCCTTTGCGCCATGCTATACATCGCTATGCTTCGATACACGCATATTGCCTTTTCATGCTCAGACGGCATCAAAGAAAAAAGCGGTGCATCACCTGAGATGCGTGTCTTTTTGGACTATTTTTGTGCGCGGATGGCATTGAGAATCGCGATCACGCTCACACCCACATCGGCAAATACCGCCAACCACATACTTGCATATCCGAGGGTGCCAAGCAGAAGAATCGCCGCCTTGACACCAAGTGCAAATATCACGTTCTGGCGAGATATTTGAAGCGTACGTCTTGCAATTTGGATGGCGGTGGCAATTTTTGCGGGATCGTCGTCCATCAAAACAACATCCGCCGCTTCGATTGCCGCATCCGATCCGATACCGCCCATGGCAATGCCAACATCTGCGCGGGATAGCACCGGCGCATCGTTGATGCCGTCGCCAACGAACGCTGTCTTGCCACTTTCAAGCAGTTTTTCCACCTCGGAAACCTTATCTCCAGGGAGCAGCTCCGCGCGGTATTCGATGCCACCAAGCTCACGGGAAACTGCCTCTGCCGAGGATTTTTGATCGCCTGTCAGCATGACACATTTCTTGACACCAAGCGTTTTCAAAGCTTCCAGTGCTCCCTTTGCACCCGCTTTTGCCCGATCGGCGATCACGATACAGCCAAGGTAAAGCTTCTGTGTGGTGCCCTCACCAGATTGATTTTTTGTCATGGCGAGATGCACCACTGTGCCACTCACCGATGGCGTACGGCATTCTATACCCAGCGACTTCATCAGCCGTCTGCCGCCGGCCGCTACGGTTTCGCCGTCAATGATACATGTTACGCCGCTTCCGGCAATTTCCATGATGCCTTTTACATCAGAAGTGTCGGGCATACCGCCGTTTGCTTCGATAATCGAGCGCGCAATGGGATGAGAGCTGGCAGATTCCGCCTTCGCCGCCAAGGAAAGCAGCATCTCCTTTGAAACGCCCTCTGTAGGAAGGATCTGCGTCACCTTAAAAACACCCTCGGTGAGCGTGCCCGTCTTGTCGAACACCACGTTGTCAAGCTCCGCAAGCGCTTCCAGATAGTTGCCACCCTTAACAAGGATGCCGCGCTTTGAAGCCGCGCCGATTCCGCCGAAAAAGCTGAGCGGTACGCTGATTACCAGCGCACATGGGCAGCTGATGACCAAAAAGTTTAATCCCAGATAAACATAGCGATGCCAATCTCCTGTAATGATCGACGGAATAAAGGCAAGTGCTGTCGCCGCAAAGACCACAGCAGGTGTGTAAACGCGCGCAAATTTTGTGATAAAGCTTTCGCTTTTCGACTTCTTTGCCGCAGAATTTTCCACAAGGTCGAGGATCTTCGCCACCGTGGATTCGCCAAAAGGCTTGGTAGTGCGAATTTTGATAAGGCCTTCACCGTTGATACAGCCGGACATGACCGCATCCCCTACCTCCGCTCTCCTTGGCAGAGATTCGCCCGTCAGCGCGGCGGTATTCAGCGAGGTGATTCCCTCGACAATGTCGCCATCCAACGGCACCTTCTCGCCGGGGCGAACGAGGATGATCTCGCCCACCTCCACCTCATCGGGATCCACGCGCAGGCTCTTGCCGTCGCGCAAAACCTCCGCCGCATCCGCGCGCAGATCCATCAGCGCGGAGATCGAACGGCGGGAGCTTGCCACAGCGAGGCTTTGAAACAGCTCGCCCACCTGATAGAATAGCATGACGGCGACGCCTTCCACAAATTCGCCGAGAATCATCGCACCTACGGTTGCGATTGCCATGAGAAAGTTTTCATCAAGGAGCTCGCCGTGCAGGATTCCCCGCACCGAACGCACCAGCACATCCGCGCCGACAAGCAGATACGCCGCGCCGATCACACACAATTCTACATAAAATGCCACCGTTGAATCGGATAGCGCGCCGACGGCGGCGCCGATAACCAACAGCAACGATGCCGTAATAATTTTGATAAGAGACCGTTTTTGCTTTTTGTTCATTTTCCGCTATTTACGTCAAGGGTGCAATCGCCGTCGATCTTCTTAACGAGCTTTGCGGCAGCGGCTACGGTGGCGCTCTGGTCATCCATCTCTGTTTCCAGCGTCATTCTCTGAGTCAGAAAGGATATGCTGACACTTTTTACGCCGGGTAGCTTCGCGATGGAAGCTTCCATTTTTGCCGCACAATGTGCGCAATCAAGCTCGATCATTTTATAAGTTTTTTTCATAAATAGACTCCAATCTGCCGTTTAGGGCTGATAATGTATAGAATGATGTTTACTCGCCGATATGGTCAATGCCCATGGAAATGATGGTTTTGACATGGTCATCTGCAAGGCTATAGCAGATCTGTTTGCCGTCGCGACGGCTCTTCACCAGACGCATCTGACGAAGGATCCGCAACTGATGCGAGATCGCCGACTGCGTCATTTTCAGCACCGCCGCAATGTCACATACGCACAGCTCGCTTTCATGGAGAACATACAATATCTTGATGCGCGTGGAATCACCGAAGGTTTTGAACAGTGTTTCCAAACGGTCAAGCGTATCCTCATCGGGAAGCTGCTCCATCAGCGCATTCACTGTTTCTGCATGGAGTTCACATGGAATATTCTCTTTTTCCCTCATCCATTCGCCTCCTTTTTCATGTGAATGATTGTTCATACGTTTATATTATACACCCTTTATCAGCAAAAGTCAAGCGTTTTACTTCAACATTATATGATTGTGCGACTTGCACCATTATGCATAATATGCAAAGCATTATGCAATGTATTATGCCGATTCCGTCAACAAACGTGAACCATTCGCCCGCTTTCGCCATTATTCGCATATGCATGAATAAATATAACATAACATTTGAATAATATCCGATTTCTTCCAGTATTTGGTAAATTTATTGGTAAAATCTTGTATATTCTGTATATTTATATTTGTAATGTGCATAATAATTTCAAACATTTCGCTTATTTTTACAAAAAGGGGTTGCAATTCAAAATGAAAGCGTGTATAATATATGTGTGTCAGCCCAAAAATGGGTGTATGCCCATAAGCAGCTTGCGCACTGTCTCTCGAGCGCCTCTGCAACATGTCATACTTCCCTATTCGGCTGCATAAAATTGTATCGTGTGCCGATCTAGATGTTCTTCCCCCGTCTGCAAATTGGCATTCGAAAGGAAGAATTTATGAAAGCGATTGACATGTTGACCTAACAAAGGAGGTGATCGCCTGTGAGTCTGGTTACTGACAAAAAACATACCATATCCATTGCACTCTCCGTTGCTACGGCGATTGCCATCGGAAGCATAGCCGCGGTAATGCTTGCGGCTTCGCCTGCCGACCTTGAAGATGAGCTTGATTATCTTGCATCTTCAAAGGATCCGATCCGCATCGTGGCTCCCACCGTTTCTGATTACAGTTACGAGACTGCGCCCCTCTATCCTGCCAGCACCCGTGTTGATTGGATCGAATGCACCGCAGGCGCCGTTGAAGCAGCTGCCCCCGAAACGGTTGCTCCACCGGAGACGACCATTCCACCGATCGTGACTGCACCGCCGGAAACCACGGCTGCACCGGAAACGACGGTACCGGAAACAACAGCCGCTCCCGTAACGACTGCTGCTCCCGAAACAACGGCGGCTCCCGTAACAACGAAAGCACCCGAAACCACTTCCCTGCCCAAGCCGGCACCAGCACCAAAGTTGCTGGCGGACGAGCTGAAGGTTGTACATACCTTCAAGGATCCCTTGATCGCAGTGACGGAAGAAGAGATCCGTTACGCCGCGACCATCATCCAGCTTGAGGTCATGGGAAACAACTCCAAGCTCTACGCTTTTGAGGATGTCAACGAAAAATATTGGGAGATGCTCTCTGTGGCACAGTGCATCCGCAACCGTATGGAAAGCAAACGCTTCCCCAATACGGCTCACGAAGTCATGTTCCAGTATACCATCGTCGGCGGCAGAAAATTCTATCAGTTCAGCCCCTCAACTGCGCTTGACTACTACGCACCCACCGAAGAAGCACTGATCGCAGCCCGCGAAGTTCTCGTAAACGGCGTTACGGTGCTCCCCGCAAATTATTACTACTTCTGCGCGTCTCGTATTGAATCCAATTTTGAAGAATGGAATGACTACATGCTGGTTAAAAATGCAGACGGCTCGTATGATAAGAAGCCCGGTCATCTGACCACCTTCTACGCGGGACATCATTAATTTGTTCGCATATCCCCTTTTCATAATCCTCTTTCTCCTCCCTTCACGGGGAGGGGAACTTTTTTATAAAAAATCGCGGCTCTGCAAACAAAGCCGCTAAAATGCAGGCAGCCGCATTTCTGCGGCTGCCTTTCATATTCATTATATATCGTTCCCTATTCGTCTTTATCGTCATCCGCACCAGATGTGGGCGGATCCAGCAGCGTTAGCTCTGCGGATGCCACCTGATGCTCAAGAACCTCTGTGACCTTGATGAGCAATCCCCATGCGGCAACTTCAAAAGTTTCACCGTCCTCGGGAATGCTTCCGAACTCGGAGAACACCATACCGCTGAAGGTATCGAAATCGTCCTCGGGAAGCTCGACGTCAAGCTCCTCGGCAATATCGGAAATATCCACGTTACCGACAAGCTTCCATGTGGTGTCACTGATTTTTTCAAGATACACCGTCGGATTGCCTGATTCGTCAGCCTCATCGCCGCCGTAATCGCCTACCAGACGCGAGATCAGATCGTTCATGGTCAAAATGCCGCGCATACCGCCGTACTCGTCGAGTACCACGGCGAAGGTTTTGCCGCCCGTTTTCATGTTGCGGAACAATACGTCCGCTTTGACGCTTTCAGGCACAAAATACGGGGTTTTGACCGCCTTTTCCATGATCTGTTCACGGGTAGGAAGCTCTAACTTGATATAATCTTTGAGATAAAGCACGCCAACCACGTCATCCGCCGACTCTCGGCATACAGGATAAAACATATGACAGGTTTCGTGAATCATCGCATTCCATTCTTCATCGGTTTCGTCTAACCAAAGCAGATGCGCGTCTGTACGGTGGACGGCAATTTCGCCTGCGGTGAGATCATCGAATTCAAACACGTTTTGAATGAAGTCGCGTTCATCGTCGGCGATGGTACCGCTCTTGACGGCGGAATCAACAATATCGTGGATGTCCTCCTCAGATACATCGTTATCCGATGCATTGGGTTCAACACCCAAAAGACGCAAAACGCCGTTGGTCGATACAGTCAGCAGCCAAACCAGCGGTGCGAACAGCTTTGAGATGAAGCACACAAGACCGGATAAACCAAGTGCGACCTCTTCAGACTTGCGCTGTGCCAGACGTTTGGGAACCAGCTCACCAAAAATGAGCGTTACAAACGAAAGTGCCAGCGTGATCAAAACCACCATAATGGCATCCAACGTTGCGGCAGGGATCGTTACGCCTTTTTCAATGAACCAATCGACCAAAAGCCCCGAAAAGTTTTCGGCTGCGAACGCGGAGCCGAGGAAGCCTGCAAGAGTGATGGCGACTTGAATGGTTGCGAGAAATTTTGCGGGGGTTGATGTGAGTTTTAATAATCGTTTTGCTCGTTTATCACCGTCATCGGCGAGCTTTTCGAGCTTAGCATCGCTTGAGCTGATCACTGCGATCTCCGCACAGGCGAAGACGGCATTGCAGGCGATCAAAACAGCCTGCAGAAGCAGCATAAGCCATATGTTGCCTTCCAAAATAATTTCCTCCGTTATGTTAATTGAATTTTCGTGTCATGGGCGAGTCCGTGATCATTCACGGCGAGGCAATTTGCGCCATGGCAGAAGAATCCAGTCGGCAAAGAAATACTTTTCATTGCACGTACATAAAGGAGGGTTGCTACTGTGGCCTTCACCGTCCATAAATCAGCTGTCACATCCTTTCTTTTTATGTATTATTCTAATTATACTATATAACACCAAATTTGTCAAGGGAATAGCGGAATATTTACAATATTATCCATGACACCGTGAAATTCACAAATTCTCTCTTGAAATTACAAATTTTTTGCAGTATAATAAATTTCGCATCATTTTTAAGGAGAAGTATCATGATAGATAAAGAAATTTCAGAGCTTCGTCGGCTTATGCATCCCGAAAAAAATAACATTTCCCGCTTGCGCGGACGTTATGTCAACAGCAAACGCGAGACAATTCACGAATGGAACGAGTCCTTTGCGCTGCTTCCGCAAGAGGAATGCGAAAAATATCTTGCCATTTTCAGGCGCGCCATTTCCGGCACCAACGGAAAGAATCTCATTGACGCGGCGTTTTCCATTCCGCAGGTAGAATCGGGCGCGGAGCATGGCTTGCTCATGAAGCTGCGCAACTCTCGTCTTGGCGACGACGATGCGGCGAAAGAATTTTTCGACCGTGCGGCAGAAGGCATCAACATTGAGGGCAATGCGCTGATCCTGCTCATGGTCAATACATACGATGTGCCAAAGCGTCATCGCGACGATAGCGATGCGGACGAGTCGAACCAAATGTTCACCTACATCGCCTGCGCCGTCTGCCCCGTCAAAGAGGCAAAATCCACACTTTCCTACGATGCAACAAGCAAAAACTTCCACACACGCTCCTGCGAATGGAATGTTTCAGCACCCGAGCTTGGATTCCTCTTTCCCGCCTTTGATAACAGACAGACGAACATTTACAACGCACTCTATTATGTCAAAAATGCGTCGGATAACTGCTCGTCCTTCTCCGACAGAGTCTTCGGCGCAGAACTTCCCCTTCCCGCGGATGAGCAAAAGGTCATCTTTGAATCGGCGCTTTCCACATCGCTTGGCAATGAATGCACTCTTGAGGTGGTGCAGGCACTGCATGATGACATCGCCACACGCATCGAGGAGCACAAAGCGCTTGCAATCCCCGAGCCGCTGACCATAACCCGCACGGAGATCGCTTCGGTTTTGGAAAGCTGTGATGTATCCGAAGAAAAGATCTCCGATTTCAAGGCGCGCTGTGACAGCGAATACGGCGACCTCGCCGATCTTCTCCCCCGCAATCTCATGAATCCGAGAAAGATGGAGCTGAAAACCCCCGACGTGGTCATCAAGGTCAATCCGGAGCGAGGCGATCTGTTGGAAACTCGCGTCATTGATGGCGTCAAATATATTCTCGTGCGCGCCGATGACGATGTGAGCGTGAACGGTATAGACATCGAGATCAAATAGTTTTCTTCTATAATTATATAGAACCGTCAAACGTTTTTCGACATTCATTTGTTTTTGATCGACGATCAGCTGTAAAATTAAATTTAATTTTTCGAATATTATACCATATTCCGCTCAAAAACAGAACCCCTTTTTACAAATCTTACGAAAATTTTTAATGTTTGAAATCTACATGGTTTATTCATAATTTAGGTGTATAATAATATGGTATAATAATATTTAATTGTCAAATATCATTTCATTTAACAATGGAGGAAATCATGGATAAGAAACTCACAAAGCTCGCTTCCTTTGCGGGCATCAATGGTCCCGTAGTGACCATTGTCATGGACGGTATCGGTGTCGCTCCCGCAGGTGCGGCGAATGCAGTCGCTTCGGCATACACCCCCACGCTGGACAAGCTGACGGCAAACTATCCCATGGTAACACTCAAGGCACACGGAACCGCAGTTGGTCTGCCCTCCGATGACGACATGGGTAACTCTGAGGTCGGTCACAATGCCCTCGGCGCCGGTCAGGTTTTTGCGCAGGGTGCAAAGCTGGTCTCTCAATCCATCGAATCCGGTAAGATGTTCGCTTCTTCCACATGGCAGCAGCTGATCGCGAATGTCAAGAACAACGCTTCTACCCTGCACTTTCTCGGTCTGTTTTCCGATGGCAACGTGCATTCGCACATCGACCATCTCAAGGCAATGCTCATTCAGGCAAAGAAGGAAGCGGTCAAGACCGTTCGCATCCACATTCTCATCGACGGACGCGATGTGGGCGAAACCTCTGCCCTTGAATATATCGAGCCCTTTGAAGCATTCATCGCCGATCTGCGCGACGATTCCTTCGATATCAAGATTGCATCCGGCGGCGGCCGCATGCAGATCACGATGGACCGTTACGAAGCAAACTGGGACATGGTTGAGCTGGGCTGGAAAACCCATGTTCTCGGCGAGGGCAGACAGTTCGCATGCGCCGCGGATGCCGTCAAGGCGTATCGCGACGAGCTGCATGTTATCGACCAGGATCTCCCGCCCTTTGTTATTGCCGAGGACGGTAAGCCCGTCGGCACCGTCAATGACGGCGACAGCATGATCTTCTTCAACTTCCGTGGCGACCGCTCCATCGAGATTTCCAAAGCGTTCGAAGATGTAAACCTCAACAAATTTGACCGCGTGCGCTTCCCGAAGGTGGTTTACGCCGGCATGCTCGAATACGACGGCGATTTGCATA
>JAZTWJ010000101.1:0-6307 GCA_045635785.1 Candidatus Flemingiibacterium sp. | reverse complement strand
GGCAGTTCCAAAGTGATCCTGCCGATTTTTGCCGCGCGGAATTCGTCGAGCAGCATGTTTGCGGTGCGCTCATAATTGATCTCGCCGCCCGAAATGAGGAAGCCTCGTTTTTTGCCGATGACCTCAAACAGCTCCCAATTTTCGAGATCTTCATACTGTGCCATGTCGCCGAGCTTATATCGCTCGGAAAGCTGTTTCGCGGCGGTTTGGCGCAGACGTCCCACAAGCAGAATGGCAATGTGCTCGATGTCCAGCACGTCATCCTTGATCGCGCCTGTGATGGCAAGATTTTCACCCACGGTCTGATCCTCGAATTTCGGCCAGAGAACACCGGGCATATCCAAAAGATCAATGCCCACGGTGGTGGGGATCCACTGCTTGTTTACCGTCACACCGGGACGGTTTTCCACCTTTGCCTTGCTGTGCCCCGACAGCGCATTGATGAGCGAGGATTTACCCACGTTGGGGATGCCGACGATCATCGCCTTGAGACGGCGCCCCGTCATGCCCTTTTCCTCGTATTTTTCTAACTTGTTTACCAAAATTTCACGCACGGCGGGAGCGATGGCATTCATGTTTTCGCCGTCGCGGCAATCGTAGAATATGGCATCCTCGTCCTTCGATTTGTAATACTCCCGCCAGATCTTGCTGACGGCGGGATCGGCAAGCCCGGCCTTGGAAAGAACCGTCAGCCGCGGTTTTGTGCCGATCAGACGGGCAAGCTCCGGATTTTTGGAGCTGTTTGGAATGCGCGCATCCAAGACCTCGATGACGATGTCCACAAGCGGCAGACATTCGGTAATGAGGCGGCGTGTTTTCGCCATGTGACCGGGAAACCACTGTATTGTTTGTGATGGCATATTGATCACCATACCTTTGCGAAGCAAAGGCTTCCTTGTTTCTGTAAGTTATGAGACGATTCGCGGCTCTCTGCTCCATATGCTCAGACAGCCGCGAACCTTGTCATGGTTTGATTTTAATGGATGACACCGAATTTGCTAAACGGTGTGATACGGAACAGCACGCGCCCGAAAATAAAGCGCGTATCCACCTGTCCGATCTGGGAGCCGCGGCTGTCATTGGAATGGTTGCGGTTGTCGCCCATGACGAAAACCTTGCCCTTTCCCACCGTGATGGGGAACTCCACATCATAGCGTCGCATGGAAAGTCCGTCTTCAAAGTTGACGTAATCCTCGTCCAGCGCAACGCCGTCTACCGTAACAGTCCAGGTGTCGAAGTCGATATCCACTGTCTGACCTTCTGTGGCGATGATGCGCTTGACAATGCCGCCGCGAATGCCGCTGTCGGGGGACTGAAAGACCACGATATCATTATTTTTCGGAGTATAGAAGAAGTTGCTGACCGCAAGGGTTTCGCCGTCATGCAACGTCTCGTTCATGGACGGACCGTCCACATAGCCGATGCGGATGAAAAATGTGAAAACAAGCAGAATGCCTAATATAGTGCAGACAAAAATCTCCACCCAATCGTAGCATTCGCGAGCAATCTTTTTGGCATTCAGGGCGCTTTCGCCACCGCTTGAATTTTCTGAGACCTCCACTTCGGAAGCTTCGTCGGCAAGTTTTTCGTTTTCCCTTGGAGTATTGTTCATACTTAGTCCTTCCGTTATTTTTCGATCATGTGGGACAGCAGATCGTAGCCGTGCTCAAGATACAAGCCGCATGCGGCGCAGGCATCCTCGGTGAAGCAGTCCACACCGTCCTTTTCCTCCTTCGAGGAATAGATCATAAAGGGTACGGGATCCATCGAATGAGTGCGCATGACGATCGGCGTGGGATGATCGGGCAGCACCATGATCTTGAAATCCTCGCCCGTGGATACGAGGTATTCGTACAAGGGCTTGAGGATCAGCTCGTCGATCTTCTCGATGGAGAGAACCTTGTTTTCAAGCTCTGCGCGATGACCGCATTCGTCGGGCGCTTCCACATGAATGTAGACGAAGTCGCGCTCGTTTTCGAAGGCTTCGATGGCGGCATCTGCCTTGCCCGACCAGTTGGTATGCACATTTCCCGTCGCGCCGTCCACGTCGATGGACTGCATGCCGGCGCACAGACCGATGCCCTTGATCAGGTCAACGGCGGAAATGACCGCTCCACGCAGCCCCCATTTTTCGTAGAAGTTGGGAAGCGCAGGCTTTTTGCCGGGGCTCCACAGCCAAATGGAGTTGGCGGGGCGAAGACCGCGCGCACGACGCGCTTCGTTGATGGGATGATGATTGAGAATATCATAAGAAGCGCGCATCAGCTCGTAGAATGGTTTGCCTGCCGCTCCTGCGGGAAGATGTTCTTTGATCTTCTGACCGAGAATGTCATGCGGGCGCATGAAGTTGTATTCGCTTGGCGTATTGTACCAGATCATGCAATGACGGTAGCTGACGCCTGTGTAGAAGTGGCGAAACTCGGTGCCGAGCTTTTCTTCCACCGCTTTGATGAGCTCGCTTGCCTCAGCGGTGGTGATCTCGTCGGCGGAGTGGTCGATCATGACCTTGTCGTCGTAATCCGCCTCCTCCTCGCTGACGGTGACCACATTACAGCGGTACGCCGTATCCTCGGGGCGCATGGAAAGTCCCATGGAGACTGCCTCCAGCGGCGAGCGTCCCTTGGAGTAGATCTTGGGATCATAGGAAAGCACAGAGATATTGGCGGTGTCGCTTTCCGGAACCATGCCCTCGGGCACGTTGGAAACGGTGCCGCAGAGGGATTTTTTCGCCAAAGCGTCCATCATGGGCTTATTCGCCGCCATCATGGGTGTGCGGTTATCAAGCTCGGCAAGCTTGTAGTCAGCCATGCCGTCACAGAGTAAAACGAGATATTTCATAATTTATGACAACTGCTTTCACAGCGGTGAAAGCGACCTTTCTCCCCTTGTGGGGCTTGGTTTTGCAAAAAATCTTATTGGTGACAGAAAATACCGCATCGCGCAAATTTACACGGCGCCTCTGTATATTATATCACAAATTTTCTCTGTTCACAAGACCTTTCGTAAAAAATCCGCGCGGAATCGAAAATTTCGCGCAAAATAGAACTGTGTCCTACCCGAATGTCTTAATCTTTTTTTCTTTTTTCGCGCAGACGCAGGAAGAACTTTCGCATCAGCGCGGCGCATTCGCTCTCGCATGTGCCGAATTTCACCAGGGGATGATGATTGAGCGGATAAAAATTCACGTTGAGCAAGCTTCCCATGGCACCCGCCTTTGCATCCTTTGCGCCGACGATGACGCGCTTGATGCGGGCGTTGACGATAGCACCCGCGCACATGGGGCAGGGCTCCAAGGTCACATACAGCTCGCATTTATGCAGTCGCCAGCCGCCAAGCATCTTGCACGCTTTGTCAATGGCAAGCACTTCTGCATGCGCCAAAGCGTTTTTGTCAAGCTCTCGTCTGTTGTATGCTTCGGCGATAATTTCATCGCCCATGACCACCACCGCTCCCACGGGAACCTCGCCCAGGGCGGCGGCTTCTTCCGCCAGCTCCAGCGCACGCCGCATGAAGCGGATGTCACGTTCCGATGATGTGTTTTCAGTCATTTTCCGTCTCCTTTGGCGCTACCAGCCATGCGTTTGGAAGTCTGCGTCCGTAGCTTGGATTGGCAGAGCTGTTTTTGTTGATGACCTCGCCTTTGTATGCAAGCACGCTGCTGGAGCCGCCGTCACAGCAGGCGGCGTTTTCCACATCATATTTTATTAAAATGTCAATGAGATCCCCCATGGTGCAGCCGATGCTCCAAGTAGGCTGTCTGCCGTCGATGATGAGAAAAACTATCACACCATCCTTGCGCTGACCGATGGCAGTACGGGGCTGAATGCCGTAGCCGCCCGATCCGGAAATCGCCTTTTGACCGTCGGCGATTAAAACGGGACCGAATTGGATGCCCGCACGGATGTCGTATTTTTCCCAGTCCTTCACGTTTCCGACAACGAGCTTGTTATCGGACGTCATCAGCACCGCGCCGTAATAATTCACAGGCGAGCCCCAAAATTCTCCGTCCGCATAGGAAAGACCGATCACATCGCCGCCATGCCCCGCATCATTCGGGTCCGCAAAGCCGCTGGCATTGATGCCCGCAATGGCGCCGTAATGGGACATCATGGCTTTGATGCGAAGTCCCTCTTTGTTTTTCATGGTGGTCGTGCCCAGATATACGCGGGATGGATCGTCAATGAGCATGACCTTGCCGCGATAACCGGAGCCGACGATTTCGGAGACAACAATGCCCTGCTCCTTATCGTTGATCAGCACCTCATATCCTGCGTAATCCATATCACCCACCTGCAGATTTTCCTGCCCGAGAATGTCGGTGACTTCGGGAATTTCGGGGGGCGTTTGAATCTCCGCGGTGGTTTCGGATGGCGCGGAAGTTTCTTCCGGCGCGGAAGTTTCTTCCGGCGCGGAGGTTACGCTCGGCGCGGTCGTCTCGGATAAGTGCTCTTCGCCGCCTATAATTTCGCCCGTATCCGTTTTATTGCCCATGACTTTTTCAATCACGGACTCCGGAATAAACGCGGTTGCCAGCCATTGATGGTCGGCGGTGGTCATGGCGGTCTCGATGTAAATGCCTCGCCAATATGCGATAAAAGGAATATTTGAAAATACAAACAGCAAATAGAATGCCGCAAGAAGGATCAAAACGGCAAGTGGGATGCACACCGCTTTTCTTCGCAATAAGCGCAAAAAACGGTTGCCCGAATCAGGCTTCATGTTTTATGTGCCTCCAAATTTAGAAATATTTTTCGCTTTTTATCTTTTTGACGAAAAATAAACGGGAAATGTTCCCGTTTCGTTTTTGTACTTCCATTATAAATCAAAACGGGGCATTTGGTGTTACGAATGTGTAAATTCTCGCGGATTTCCCGAAAATAGTGTTGTTTTCTGCGGTAAGGAAGCGCCGATAAAAATTGCAACTCATATTTGACGGCGCGATGTGCAAATTAAATCTGCCGGCATTGCTTTTGGCAAATGCCAATGTTTTGTCGAAAAAAACAGTCCTCCAAAAGGGCAGAAAGGCAGCTTTCGCCGCGGCGAAAGCGTTAGTCAAATCATGAAAAAGAAAATGAAAACGGCGCCGCGGATCCTGCTTGGCTTCCTTTGCGCTGCGGCGATGCTCTGCGGTGCGCTGGATTTTGCGGTGCCGGACCGTATTGCCGTCCGTCCCGAAAAAGCCGCCGCGATCATCCGCGCACTCGGCGGCGAGGAAGCTACCGCCGCGGGACTTGCGGAGTCGGGGCGTGAAAGCTTCACTGTTCTCTGCGACGCAAAGCTGTTTGGACTTTTGCCGATCAAATCGGTGGAGGTTTCCGTTTATCGGAATGTGGAACTGATTCCCGGCGGCATGCCCTTTGGCGTGAAGCTGTATGCGGAGGGTGTCATCGTCACGGGGACGGGAAAGGTACCCTGCGATGGCGGCTCCTGCAGCCCTGCGAAGGATGCGGGCATTTTGGCAAGGGATGTGATCCTTGCCATCAATGGCAATGCGGTGCATACCACGGAGGAGATCATCCGTCTCGTCAATAGCGGAGCGGGCGAGGTGCTTCATTTGACGGTGGCAAGACAGGGAAATACGATGAATTTTGAGGTGACTCCCGTGCGCTCCTCCGCGGATGGAAAATATAAGGCAGGGCTTTGGATCAGAGACAGCACGGCGGGCATCGGAACCGTGACATATATTGATCCCGACACATACGGTTTTGCGGGACTTGGGCACGGCATCTGCGACGGTGATACGGGAGATCTGGTGGCGCTGACGAGGGGAACGATCGTTAATGTAGCGATCAATGGAGTGATCAAGGGGCAGGCAGGCTTCCCCGGAGAATTGAAGGGATATTTCAGCTCGGGGAAGATCGGCACACTGCTTGACAACAAGGAGTGCGGCGTTTACGGGGTGTTTGCGGAGCTTCCCGTTGGATGTCGGGACGAGGCGATCCCCATTGCGCTGGCGGACGAGATCCAACCGGGCGAGGCGGAGATCCTTTGCACCACAGACGAGGGCGGCGTGGGATTCTACAAGGTGATGCTGTCCAACATTGACCGCACCGGACGCAAGGTGAAAAACTTTGTTGTCACGGTGACGGATCCCACCTTGCTTGCCCGCACAGGCGGCATTGTACAGGGGATGAGCGGCTCCCCCATCATCCAAAACGGCAGGCTCATCGGTGCGGTGACGCACGTTCTGATCAACGATCCGACCTAAGGATACGGGATTTTTATTGAGAATATGCTGAATGCGGCGGGATAAAGGAAAAGCCGAGGGGATGAACTTCGGCTTTTTTGTATTGGGGTTACTATACTG
>JAZTWJ010000100.1:0-49134 GCA_045635785.1 Candidatus Flemingiibacterium sp. | reverse complement strand
ATTGTGGATGATCTGCAAGCGAGAGGGATTCGTAACCGCAAAGGCGCGGTGATTTCCGAAAATGTTGTGTCGAACATTCTGCGAAACAGAAGATATCTTGGCGAATACCGTTTTCGCGATACGGTCATTCCAAAAGGGATTCCGACTATCGTTCCGGAAGAGCTGTTTGATGCGGTGCAGAGGCGGATGGAATCCAATAAGAAGGCTCCGGCACGGCACAAAGCAGAGGAAGAATATCTGCTTTCCACAAAATTATTCTGCGGCAAATGTCAGCGAATGATGGCAGGGGAGAGCGGAAAGCGCCGTGATGATACTGTTTATCGCTATTATAAATGTTCGGGTGTAAAACGCAAGCTCGGCTGCGACAAGAAAACGGTGAGAAAATCGTGGATTGAGGATTTGGTAATTGCTGAAATCAAGAAAATTGTGTACGACGATGCGCTGATTGAGCAGCTTGCCGACGATGTGATGAAATTGCAGGAGGCAGAAAACACAGTTGTTCCTGTTCTCAAAATCAGCTTGCCGAGGTTGAAAAGGGAATCGAAAACCTTCTGAATGCGATCATGATGGGTATCTGCGGCGAGTCCACCAGGAATAAGATGGCGGAGCTTGAGGCACGGAAAAGCGAGCTGCAAATCCAAATTGCCAAAAAAGAGATTGGAAAGCCGATGGTTTCAAGAGAAATCATTGTGTTTTGGTTCCACAAGTTCCGCACCTTTGATACAAACATATTTGAGCACAGAAGAAAATTCATAGATGCCTTTGTCAATGCGATTTTCCTCTATGAGGATAAATTGGTGATCACATTCAATTACAAAAACGGAACAAAAACAGTCACCTTTGCCGAACTTGAAGAATCAGGCATAATTTCGGATATGAACTCCACGGGGGAGCCAAATGAAAGCCTTAAAAACCTAGTGTTTTAAGGCTTTTTACTTGCTGGTTAAGTCGCCGTCTCGATTTGGTGTTATAGAGTTTGATAATGAGAGGATAATCTCCATAGAAGAAAAACCGAAAAAGCCAAAAAGTAATTTTGCTATTCCGGGGCTGTATTTTTTGATGATACCGTTGTTGATAGAGCAAAAAACTTAAAACCATCTCAACGCGGCGAATTGGAAATTATAGATATTAACAAAATGTATTTGAATGAAGGGAAACTCAAGGTTCTCGAATTGGGAAGAGAAATGACATGGTTTGATAGCGCCAAGAAAACATTTCGCTATGTGTCGACAAATGATAAATCGGTAACTTGGAACGGACATCGGGAAGTGCAGCAAGCTCTCACTCGGCGATTTTATTGGTTTTCATCCGATTTATTCGGGTCAGGAATCATAAATCATACGAAAGGCTGCCGCCAAAATCGGCAGTCTTTTTGCGTTGTTCAAGATAATTTCAAAAATGTATGGTATAATATATCTACAGGATAAAACCAACGCAAAAATATAACGAGATATAGAGTAAGACGAAGCATCCAACGCATTCTCGCCGCCACAGAGGAATGGACAGCTTCGCCCGATTATGAATTTTTCTACGACTAAGGAGGAACGCACATGAAAAGACTTATCGCACTCGCACTAACGATCATCATCCTTACAACCGCACTTTTCAGCTGCGGTAACAACAACGCCACCGATCTGATGGACGGCATCAAGGGGAACAAGGTCGTCGTAGACTCAAAGCTTGACAGGAATAACGCAGTGACCGATTTTGCTGTGCGGCTGATCAAGGAAAGCGTTGAGGAAGGCGCACTTTCCTCGGAAAGTGCCAATATACTGATCTCTCCACTGTCGGTCCTTGTGGCACTGTCCATGACAGCAAACGGCGCTGATGGAAACACGCTTTCGCAGATGGAAGCGGTGCTGGGTATGCCCGTAGATGAGCTGAATCTATGGGCGCTCAGCTACATGAACGATCTGCCTGACGAGGAAAAGTACAAGCTTCACCTTGCCAATTCGATATGGTTCATCGACGACGGACGCCTTACTGTGAGCAAGGATTTTCTGCAGAAGAACAAGGATTATTATGATGCAAATCTGTACGGCGTTCCCTTTGACAAGACGACGCTTGATGCCATCAACGCATGGGTAGAGGATGAGACCGACGGCATGATCAAAAACATCCTCGACGAGATTTCTGCCGATGCGGTCATGTATCTCGTCAATGCCCTTGCCTTTGATGCAGAGTGGCAGAACATCTACAAAACCGATGAAGTGAGAAAGAACAACTTCATCACAGAGGACGGCACAAACCGTTCGGTCGATATGATGTACTCCACCGAGAGCAAATATCTGGAGGATAAGAACGCCACCGGATTTATCAAATATTACGCCGACCGCAAATACGCATTCGCGGCACTTCTGCCTGATAAAAACGTGTCGGTTACAGAGTATGTGGAATCCCTTGACGGCGAAAAGTTGACGAAACTGCTTGCAGGTGCAGAAAGCACTCCTGTCTATACCGGCATACCCAAGTTTGAGAGTGAATATAACATCGAAATGGGAGATATCCTCAAATCCATGGGCATGACCGATGCGTTTGACGGATCTGCCGCAGATTTCACAAAGCTCGGCACCTCTATCGATGGCAATATCTCCATCAGCCGTGTACTGCACAAGACCTTCATTTCCGTAGACGAAAAAGGAACAAAGGCAGGTGCGGCGACTGTGGTGGAGATGAAGACCGAAGGGGCAATGGAACCCATTGATCAAAAGGAAGTCATCCTAGATCGCCCGTTTGTGTATATGCTCATCGACTGCGAAAATAACATCCCGTTCTTCATCGGCACGATGATGGATGTGGAGGGATAACGATGGCTCGACCGTGTATCAAGTTCCCGCTTATCATGGCAGGAATTGCATTTCTGTGTTTTTTGCTTGCAGCCTTACTTTTTGGCAGCTTTGTTCAGCCGTTGTATCTGAAAATCGCATTACTGCTCTTACCCACGCTGATCTTGCTTGCCGTTTCAATTTTGGCATATACGAAAATCATGTCCGCAAAAGCCACAACAGTCCTCACCGTCATTCTTTCTGTCGTTTTGTTTTTTGCTTCGGCATTCTATGCGTTTATTCTCTTTTTTCAGCACGTCACATTTGAAGTAACCGATATCCGCTATTACGGCAGAGCATTTTCCAAGATCAAGGACGAAGACGGAGTTGATAACATCTTTCCGTCTGCTATACCGAATGGCGTGGAGAACGTGCAGTTTTCCTACCTTCCGCAGTTTTTGCAGGGCGGTGAAGAATTCAAGCTGTCCTTTGAGACAAGCGAAAACGAGCTGGAAATTTGGTCGGAAGTGCTTTCCGAAAAAGCAGTATGGATCGGTAGTGATGCGGATTGGCATAATGAATTGAATTGGTCAAGCGGCGAAACGGATGCCGTCCGCTATATGCTGTTTTGGGACGGCGGTTACAACCACGGCGAATGGAGCTTCGTCTTGATTTTTGAGGATGAAAACCGAATTGAATTCCGCTACAGCGACTGGTGACGGGAAGGTGAATGACAAGATATATCCGTAAATCTAAATTAAAAATCTCCCCGTAAGCTTCGATCGCTTCACGGGGAGATTCTGTATTGTTACGGCATATTCACCGTGCCCACGAACAACGGGATCTGACTTTTTGTAACGGCAAACACGAACGGTCTGTCGAGGACGAAATCAATAATCTCATCGGGCGGCATGGCGGCACCGGCACCGAGGTTCAGTTCAATGTAGCTTGCGGCGGCGACACCCTTTTCATCAATCTTCACGCGGGTGTCCTGGTTGATGCTGTCAAGGTAGGCGGGATCATTCTTTTCATTTATCTTGATGATGGAGGGCGAGAAATCATTGCCGTACAGCTCAAAGATCTTATTAAGCCCTGCGTTCTGCAGTGCGTTTTTCAGATCGGTACTGCCCGAAACGTCAAACTGCGGGACGGAGAGGTTGACCTTCATCCACTTGCGGTTGGCTTCCTCACCGGAGCGAAGATATTCTTGCGTGATCATTTTCATGTATTCATCGCTCGCCAGCACATCGTCCACGGTCTTATCTTCGTCGGGGAGAATGAACCACATATACGAACCGTTTTCAAGTACCATCTGCACGGCACCGTAATCCTCGCCCCAGAAGTAGTTCATGTGATATTCCTTCTTGTTCATGAAGGTACACTCCACATCTCCGCTGACCGCATGGAATATTGCCTGCTTATTGCTTGCTTTACTAAACTCATCCTTCCACTGGGACTGAAAATAGATCGTAGAAACAATGGCAAGCACCTGATCTTTGGGTTCAAGCTGCAAATTCTGCGTCCTGTCTTTCAGGAGTCCGCCGGTCTGATTCCGCATCCAGTTTGTCATGGCACGGTTGGTTTTCTCGCTGCCGAGATCCCCTTGATACACCGATGCGTAGTAATCGTAGGCAATGGAGTCCATTTTCTCCTGCACATATTCCACATCTTTGTCAAGCCACAGGGAGTTGGCGAGCACGCTGATCTCCTTGCCGTTGTCCTCGTAGATCTCCTCCCACACCGCGCTGATCCGACTGCGAAGCTCGGAGAGATCTTCTGCACCGAGAAGCTCCAGCAGCTCTGCCTGTGTTTCGCCGCCCGTCAGCTCAGCGGTCATGGCAAGGGCGATATAGGCATTGATGGGCGACCACACACGGTTGGTGTCATCCACGCCGGAAAGCACACCGCCCGAGACCAATCCGGCAAAATCGGAAATGGGACTCCGTGCGGATTCTACCACATCTTCACGAGCGTCACGCTGTGCTATCCAATCATTGAACAAATCGGAATCACTGCCGTTTCTTGGGCGTTCCAGCTTCCTTGATTCCGAAGCCACGCTGACCGCATTTGCCGAAATGGCGAGCGGGACTGAAGGCATATTGTTTACAAGAATCATAATCGCAAGCACCGCAGCAATGCTGCCAACCCACTTCGACCATCGAGGAATGGGTCGTTTTTTGTATTCCTTTGCATCCTTTACGAATTTGTCGGGAGCCTCCCCGATCATATCAACGATCTGTTCTTTTTTCATAGGCACCCCTCCATTTCTAATTTGTCACGCAGTTTCTTTCTCGTGCGGTGTAGCATGGATGCGGTTTTGCTCTCGGTGAAGTCATAATCCAGTGCAATTTTTGCTATGGAATCCATGTACCAATAGCGTCTGAGGAACACACGGCGTTCGGTAGCGGGAAGACTATCAAGAAATTCTTCGATAATCCGTGCCGTTTCTTTCTGCTCGATCACTGTTTCCACATCGTATGAAGCTGTCACGCAGTCCTCAAGCTCGTCCAAAATCAAGTCCATCTGTCTGCCACCTCGTTTGCCTGCGTGCTTTTTGCGCCATCGGTCGATGGAGATACGCCGCGTGATCTTTCCAAGGAATGTGGAGAGAATTGACGGCTTGTGCGGCGGCATACTTTCCCATGCGTCAAGATAGGTGTCGTTCACGCTTTCCTCGGCATCCTCGCGGTTATAGAGAATATTGTAAGCAATATAGTGGCAGTATTCGCCGTATTTGGCGGCAGTTTCGCGGATGGCGTCCTCCGACCGCGCCCAGTATAATTCCACGATGCGGTCATCAGGAGTTTGATTCGATTTTCCCATGCTTGCACCTCCCTCGGATGATGGTAGAGCTCTTCACCTATATATCTCGCAAAAAATCTGCGTTCATTGCAAAAAATGGAACGAATATGATATGAGATGACCGAATTATAGAGCAAATCAGCCCACAAGATTTTGTTTCTCGTGGACTGAACTTCGCTTATTTTTTCACTTGATCGATCTTCTCCATGACCATCCGATCAAGCTCTGCAGAAACGGTCATAGCCGTTTCATGTTTATATTCCCCCAAAATCATATCACTGTAATTTTTTGTGTATTTCTCTCATTCCTCGTTCAGCAGATTTCCATTCTTATCGTAAATCGCATCAACCATGGGTGCATGAGGTTCGGGGGCAACTGCGGCTGTTTCATCCCACTTGGATACAGACCCATTTGTTTCATACCATTCTTCCACAATATTTTTGTGGATATAACCAAGCGAATCCTTGGAGAGCAGATAGATCACCACGTGATCATCGAACGTGGCATCCACGGTCATTTCAACCTGCTCGGTGAAATGATTTTTCGTCAAATCTCCCGTCAGCACACGGCGATCGGTTTCCACGCCGTTCACCTCGGTGATAAGCTCGGATCTTACAACATCCACGCCCGACGGTGTGGGTTTATAGTCCACATGGAGACTGCCGTAGATTTTCAGCTTGCCGTACTTCAGATTGGTGTTGTTTTCAAGACTTGCATAGATCTGCGGCAGATAGGAGGAATACAGGCTGCCGATGCGGACATCCTCCAAGATCTCCGTCTGCGTGCCTGCTTGAGATTTGATGGTCAGCGTCAGATGCTCGTCATAATCAAGGAAAAGATACACCGGAACGGATGCGGTAAAGGTTGTATTTGACCGTTCGCATTTATGCTCGGTATCTCCGATCGTGACGTACAGCTCCATATCGTCCGTGACCGTCTTTGGGACGATTGATAGCTCAACGCTTACTTCATGGGTATCGTGATTCAATACGCCATAGCCGGTCTCCACCGAGGCGAGGAGGCTTGCTTCCTTTTTCAGCCGTTCATCCACGGTGTTATAGATGCTGCTGACGTTGTTTCGGATAATATTGATCTCGGAATGCAGGTTGTTGAGGCTGTTTTTCAGCGTATCCATCTCGCTTGAAAGGGATGCGATACGGAACAGCGCAAGAATCAGCAGTGCCGCAAGGACGGCGGTCAGAATCTTTTTCCAATTCAGTTTTATGTTATTGTTCATGATGTTTTCCTTTTTACGCATCGTTCACAAGCGATCCTGCCCCCTTCGAAGGTGGCGGGATAAAATTATCGCATGCATAAATATTTGAAATATATTTCCGCAAACTTTCACCAACAAATTCTGATTTGTTGTCCTAATAATTTCAATCCATCCTTGAATGCATATTCTTTTACTGAATCATCGCTGGCGTTGAACGCTTGATGAAGCGGCGCGTTAAAAAACTCAAACTCTGATGCTGAAAATCTTTCCCGTCTAAAAGCAGTTTTGTATCGGGAACCGTCAATTTTTTGTCAGTGAATGCACAACGATTATCCTTTACTTAAAGATTTTACCAGATCAGCCAGAGCGTTTTTTTCGCCCACATTACCGGGGAATATAATATACGGCATGCCTGGGAAACGACCGTCCAACGGACGCCAAACCGGCACTCCGGGAAGCGCCTGCCCGATAGCGCGTGCTTTTCGCACAGCAAGCCCTTTCACGCCGATATCATACGATGTAATTCCACCCTTGGCGATCACAAACTTCGGCATCAACGTAATTTGGCGCACAACTTCCGTCAGTGCCGCAGAAACCGACACCGAAAACGCAAGACTCTTTGCAGGATCATCAAAAGAAAGAAGCTTTCTGGAGGTGTAAAGAACCACCGTTTCACCGTTTCGAAGCGCGTTCTCACAATTTTGAGCAAGCGAGGGGATCTGTGACGAAAGATCTGTCGACACATCCAGCTCGTACCATTTCACCTTGAAATCCCGTAGCATATCCAGCTGTGCCGTCGTTCTCGCCGTATGTGATCCCACCACGATGAGCCCACCGTAAGGCGAATCGCTTTTGAGCGATTCCGGAGCCAGCGGTGCACTTGCTTTTTGCCCAAGCAAGGCGCGCACGATCGAAGCTGCGCACCGTATCATGCGGCGATTTCCATCCTTTGCCGATGCCAAAACCGCCTCTGCCAACAGTTCCATATCACTCATGCTCTCGCCGTCACACGCAACAACAGGCACGTCACAGTCAAGCGCACTACGGATGTCACCGTTTCGGATCGTGTCCAACGTCAGCAATCGAACCTCACTTGCCGAGATTGCGCCCGCTGTTTTCTCCTGCACATATTCATCCAACCGCGAGGAACGGTATCCAAAGGTCCGATCTCGCGCCGATTCGGTTTGTGCCGCAGGGACACGTTTTTCGCCATCCTTCACATAATGCACGCCATCGACGGTAAGCCGTCCTCCTTCATCGAAGAAAAAGCAGAGCAAAACGCCTTGTGTCGGCAGATCATTTGCTTTCAGCGCGTCTGCCAATGCATCGGTCTCAGTCGGATAATGCCCACGAAGGGTTGAGTCCGAACGTGAACAGATCAAAAAATCTCTTCCCGTAACAGCGCGCAGACGGCAGAGCGTTACAGCAATTTCATAATTGATCCTATATGCCTCGTCCTGACTCATCGCTCTGGCGTTGGTCTGGATGAAGAAACCGCATTCGCTTTTATATGCATCGGCGATCGTTTCTTCGCTCCAATCCATAAACACAAGCACATCTTTTACTGTCTGTATACCGGTTGGATCATCGTCGATCACAACCGTCACCGGCCGCAGCTCATTCATCGCTGTAAATTCTCCTTTACCTTTTGGGCAACATCTTCAGGAGTAAGTTTGCAATGGCGCAGGATCCGTTCGATCATATCGCTGTGGAAGACATCATCGCCAAGTCCCATTCGCAGAACCTTGGCTCCGCCGCATTCCGCCACGGTTTCTGCCACGGCACCGCCGAATCCACCGAAGATCCTGCCATTTTCCAACGTAACCATCAGCGGAACGCTCTTGGCGATGATTTTCACAAGTTCTTCGTCAAGCGGCTTGATGCTTCCAAAATGAGCCACCGTGCAGTGGATCCCGTCTTTTTTCAGCAACTCTGCCGCCCGGAGCAGAATTCCCGTCATAAAACCGGTGCCGAGAAGTGCCGCATCCGATCCTTCCTCCAGCACATGACCCTTACCCCACACAAACTCATGACCATCCGAGAACAAAGTCGCGCCCTCGATTCTCGGGACACGGAAATACACAGGTCCGTCTGTTTCCATCATCGCGCGCATACAAGCGGCAAGCTCAGCGTTGTCGCCGGGCGCTGCAACTTTTGTAAACGGCATGGAGCGCATAATTGCCAAATCGTCTGCGCAGTTATGGGAAGCGCCGCACTCGCCGGCTGTCACTCCCACATAGCTTCCGGGGATTTTCACATTCAGTTTGGGCAGGCAAACATTCATATATACCTGATCAAGCGCTTTGTGTGCCGCAAAAGAGGCAAACGTACTGGGCATGGGAATAAATCCTTCTTTTGCCAGACCTGCCGCCATCCCCATCATATTGCTTTCTGCAATTCCGCACTGAATAAAGCGATCCGGGAAGGCTTCCTTAAAAAGCACGGTTCTGGTCGACGTATTCAAATCCGCATCCAGCACAACAAGATTTTTATATTTCTGACCAAGCTCTACGAGAGTTAAGCCGAAGACCTCTCTCTGATTCAACGCATCTATCCTCAAAACAACTACACCTCCCCAAGAAAGCTTCTGATATGATTCACGTCCTTTCGCTGCTCAACCGGCTTCGGGAACGGTTTACCAAACCGCTGCGCCAATTCTTTTCTGTATTCCTCCGCCTCCGGTCCGTGCGGTGCATGCGTATGCCAATTGTAGTCATACTCAAAGTCATCCACGCCCCATCCTTTGACAGTATGGCAGATGATAGCCGTTGGTTTGCCGATAAACTGCCGTTTCTTGGCTGTATCCAATGTTTTTACGATATCCCTCACATCGTGTCCGTCACATTCGTACACGCTGTAACCAAATGCGGTAAGCTTATCCTTCAGCGGTTCCAAGGTGACCTCCGTGTATACAGCACCTTTTGCCATGACTTTATTGTAGTCAATAAGCATCGTAAGATTGTCCAGCCTATACTGTGCAGCTGTCATACCCGCTTCCCAATTCTGACCTTCGCTCAGTTCTCCGTCGCCCACAATGCAGTATACGCGACGCGCGAACTGCTCCTTTTTCTTGAGTGCCCACGCCATGCCAACCGCTGTCGACAAGCCGCAGCCCAAGGAGCCGCCGCTCATATCGACACCGGGCGTCGCACGGCAGTCAAGATGTCCGTCTAAACCGCCGATCAGACAGTATTGTTCAAGATCTTTTTCGCTAATATATCCCACCGCCGCCAATGCGCCATAGAGCGCAGGGGACGAGTGCGCTTTGCTCATAACAAGCCGATCACGGTTTTCGGCAAGAGGCTGTTTCGGATCATATTTCATGACGCCGCCATAAAGCGCGGCAAGGATGTCTGCACATGACAGCGATCCGCCCGGATGCCCCCACTGACTTGAAATGATCATCGTTAGGGCGTTTTGCCGGATTTGATAAGCCAAATCTTCCATTTTGGCGAAATCATATTCTTTCATATTAATCACCTTAAATATCAATATTACTTTTTGCTTCTGAGAATATCCCGAAGCCGTTCAAATCCCTGCACGCCGCTGGTATAAACCGGCACGCTAAACCGCGCCTCCAGATCCGGATACTGCACCGCCATCACGCTCATGGAAAGCTGTGCCAACACGACCTGATTGATGCCGTCTTCCTTCACGCTGCGGTCAATGCACTGCGCCAGCTCGTCATTATGTCCGAGCACGTCACCACGCCCGAGTTTTTCAAACGCGGTTTCAACCGTTGCACCCACAAATTGCGGCTCGGGTTTTCCAAGCTTCGCGGCAGTTTCAAGAAGGAGTGCCTGTGTACTCTTAACCGTAGGTCCATGCGTTGCTATAACAAGCGTTTTTCCGCCTCTGTTCACAGACGTCTCCATCATCGGCTCATCGATCTGCACCGCCGGCACGCCATATGGTTCGAGAGCCTTTTTAACGACATCAAAGCTTCTGTTCATCGTCGAACAAGTGACCATAACCGCATCTACGTGAGCAAGCTCAACAAGTTGTTTTGCATATTGCGCAAAAAGATCGATATTGCTTTGAGGCGGACACGGTTCACCTTTATGATGCGCCGTCATGAAATTAAGCTGAACCGCTTCGTTGCTTACGTTGACAAGTTTAACACCCGGGAGATAGCGTCTTCCGAAATAATACGACCAAAGTTGAATCCATGCGCCGCCGTTTACAAATCCGACGCGCTTACCCTCAAGCAGAGGATCCGGTCCGTGTTCCGGTTCGATGGTCGGAACATCGCAAAGTTTCATGTACATGGAAAACAGTTCTAAATCATTCATCTTTAATCTCTCCCCCTCTGGCGTATTCTGCCATCTATCGCAACATTCGTTGCATATAATTTGTTATACTACCTGCATCGGTTTCGCTTGTGCACACTCTTTTATATCTTATCATTATTATAGCATAGTTAAAGAATGCTGTCAAGGACAAAAAAGTCACGGGCTCCTCTTTTCAGAGTTCCCGTGATTTTCTTCGGTATGGGCGAGCAAATCGCCCCGATCATCACCCTTTTTCGCCCGCGCCGCGCCTCCGCCATCTAATTTCTAACTTGAAATTGCAGTTTAATTTTGCAACATCCTATTTTTCTCAAAAAACTCTTGACAACTTGACAAATTAGGTGTACAATATACGTAAGTAAAGAATGCATATAATAAGCGGGGAAAGGAGAATTGCCATGGTATATATTCGCAATAATTTCAATGAGCGATTTTACTTTAGCCATCCATGCGGTTTTTCTGCCCTTGCTGAAAAACATTGACTCGATGGCTCCTTTGTCGTCGGTTTGATGTTGAACAACAGTGATAAAAGCGCAAGAAAGTCCGCATGGATATTTGATGAAAGTCAAATCCATACGGGCATTTTGTTTTACAAGCATCATCTAAAAGGAGGTGTTATATCAGAATGAAGATAAAAAGCAGCGATGCATGCCCTAAAAAGAATATGTGTACTGCCGGATTTGCATTCTGTACCTTTGTGTTGTAAAACACAAAGAGTAACGGATTTAAATACATCAACAACTATAATCGAAAGGATTGATCATCATGAAAATTACAGAAAATAAGATTTATAACCCTGAAATTGAATGCATGGACAGAGAAAGCATCCGTGACATTCAGAGCAAGCGACTTGCCGAAACGGTCGCTCATGTTTACAAAAATGTGCCTTTGTACCGCGCCAGAATGGATGAAGCAGGCGTAAAGCCCGAAGATATTAAGAGCGTGGATGATCTTCGCCTTCTTCCCTTTACCAATAAAACAGACCTGCGTGATGAGTTCCCTTACGGACTGCTTGCGGTAGATAAATCCGAAATCGTCAGAATTCAGGGCTCATCGGGAACAACAGGCAAGCCGATTGTTTCGGGATACACGCAAAACGACGTGAATGTTTGGACGGAAATGGTCGCTCGTTCGCTTGCCGCCGCAGGTGCCGGCAAGGACGATATCATTCAGATAACTTACGGTTACGGCTTGTTCACAGGTGGTCTTGGCGCACATCAGGGAGCTTCGGCAGTCGGCGCGATGGTCGTGCCGATGTCAAGCGGAAACACACAAAGACAGCTTATGATGATGCACGACCTTGGTGCAACGATGCTCTGCTGCACACCGTCGTATGCGATCTTCCTCGGTGAGTCCCTGAAAGAAATGGGCTATGATCTGAAAGAGTTCAAGCTGAAATCCGGCTGCTTCGGTGCAGAGCCTTGGACAGAGGAAATGAGAGACAAGCTGGAAGCCCTTTTTGATATTAACGCTTACAACATTTACGGTCTTACAGAAATCGCCGGCCCCGGCGTTGCTTTTGAGTGTACAGCCAAGAACGGCATGCATGTCAATGAAGACCATGTGATTGCAGAAATCGTTGATCCTAAGACGGGCGAGCCTTTGCCCTATGGAGAGAGCGGCGAGCTGGTGTTCACAACCATTACCAAAACAGGCATGCCGATGATCCGTTATCGCACACACGATATTTGCACGCTTGATGCAGCTCCGTGCGCTTGCGGCAGAACCCATGTCAGAATGAGCCGCATCACAGGTAGAACCGATGATATGCTGATCATTCGCGGTGTAAACGTGTTCCCGAGCCAGATCGAGGAGGTCTTGCTCCGCATCCCCGGTGTTTCTTCTCACTATATGCTCGTGGTTGACCGAATCAATTCTACCGACAGGCTTGAAGTACAGGTTGAATTGACAGATGAGATCTTCTCCGATACGGTTGCGGACATCGAAAAGATCAGAAATGCAATTACAGAACAAATTAAGTCTGTTGTAGGTGTGGCGGCAATCGTCAAGCTTGTTCCTCCGAAGACGATCCCTCGCTCGGAAGGAAAGGCAAAGCGCATTATTGATAACAGAGGCCTTACAAAATAAAGAAAGGAAACGATCATCATGTTAATTACTCAAATTTCAGTGTATCTTGAAAACAGTAACGGAACACTTCGTTCTCTGACCAAAGCCCTCGCTGACCGCAACATTGATATGCTTGCGCTCTCTATTGCGGACACGATGCATTTCGGTATCGTTCGTATCGTAGTAAGAGGATGTGACATTGAGCCTGCTATTGCCGCGCTCCGCGAAAACGGCTTTATGGCAAAAACCAACCATGTCATTTGCGTTGCAGTCCCCAATCAGCCCGCAGGTCTTGATAAGGCGTTGGCTGCTATTGAAGATAATAACATTTCCATTGAATATATGTATTCCCTGAACTATATTATCGGCAACAAGGCATTGATGGTGCTTCGCCTTAAAGCGGATAATATGGAAAAGGAAGATATTGCAGCATTACTTGGCAAAAATGACATTATGCTTGTAAGTCAAGAGGAAATCAACAAGTTATAAAGGGTTTTTATAAATGGATCAACAATTAAAAAAGCTTCAGGATGAATACAAAAATGACCGATTTGCCACAAATGCAGGCTGTGTTATTCTTGAAGCGAATGCTGACAAGGTCGTTTGTGAAATGAAAATCACAAAAGACTTGTTAAATGCTCATGGCGGTGTGATGGGAGGAGCAATCTTCACACTTGCGGATTTTGCTTTTGCCGTCGCGTCAAATTATGCGGGGATCCCGTCTGTAGCGATCGAGTGTAATATCAGATATTATTCAGCTGCAAAAGGAACAAAGCTGATTGCCACCTGCACGACAGATAAAGAAGGTCGCACCCTTGGGCATTATACGGTCGATGTAACAGATGACCTTGGCAAAAGGATCGCAGGATATACTGCGATCGCATTCCACAGCAACTAATTCGTAGGCCCACAGATAGTTGGACGATCAAAATCGGACTGTCCAACGTTCTGTGGGCATTTTGTTGTGTGGAATTAAAATGAGATCAATATGCATTTTTAGTTTCCGGTCACATGATGGTTCCGTCATGTAACATCTCTTGAATTTGGTATGCTTCTCAAAGACTACAATGTTTCACGGTCCTTCTCAGCCCTGGGTGCCCCGCATGATAACGCTGTTGCCGAATCGTTTTTTTCAACAATTAAGAAGGAGGATTTCCGACGTACGTAGTATCAGACGGAAGAAGAATTCAAAGAAGCGGTGGACAAGTACATCGACTACTACAACTATTATCGCTCACATCAACGCCTTAGATTTATGACGTCAAATCAAGTGGAAGCGGAATATAAAGAGGCTGAAATTTATAAATGAAAAATGCCTACAGAAAATTGGACAGTCCGATTTTGATTATCCAATTCTCTGTAGGCATTCCAATAGGTCAGAGCACAATGGTGTGCTCTGACCTTCCGGTTTTATGTGGTCTCACCACGAAAGAGTTGCCTTCACTGACATGTCTTATACGTCAGGAAGTTCGCCAGGACGATCTGTTCCACTAGTAGTAATGATGTCCTCAACAGTGAAGGGCACCACATTTACTTCGGGAGTTTCAAATGTTTTTTTCATTTTGGTATTCCTTTCTTGAATTTTTTACAAAAACAGCTTTCGCCATTAATGTTAGATTTTGGAGTTGCCTTTAATCGATCAGAGCCTTCTTTGCTGAGAATACATACTTTGCAACACTCTTAAATACAGCAGTATTGGGGTATGCCGCAATAGCTCTGCAGAGATAGCTTTCAACGCTATCAGATGCTTCAGCAAATACGGAGTCTCCGCTATATACTTGGCATTTGATAAGCTGCTGTGCATCGTAGGCATTTACAGGTACATCAACACCATAGCATCCTATCGAATCGTTATAGTAGAATTCGGAACCATCCACAGTCAAACTCTGATTCTCACCATACGCATCGGTATAGGTAATCTTTGCGATCATGTCAGGAGTCAGATGTTCAAAGTAGAAGGTCAAAATCAGCGTGCTTTGGCAAACAAGCGATGTGCTTCTGTAATTCTCACCCTTTATCTGATTATTGGTCAGAGTGGGGATTTCAGATGCTATGTTCTTCCACTCATCCGAAATATTACTATTCACAAGCTTGTCAGTTGCGTACTCAAAGTAAACCTGGCAGTCTGCACCGTAGTTGAGCATATCAACGAGAAGTGTACCGTAGGAGGGATATGCGGCATAGAGACGTTCCGCATAATTGAGCACACTGTCTATCCATACTTCACTAACCGCTACATCTTTATCGTTGTAGATTGTAACTTGAAGCGTATCATTCATCATATATGCCATGAGGTTTTCATATCCAAAACGGAAGAATGTCGCACCCAAATCCTCACGAGCCTCCCAATCTTTCTGGGCGATCTTTACTGTATCAGTAGAACCATCAGCACCAATCCGAACGATTTCAGCATAATGATTCATATCGGATACCAGATACGAAGTGTTAATGTTGAAGTTCATAGTCAAGCTGGAACCAAGTTTGAGATTTGCACTGGTCAAACTAAACAGCTCGACTTTCTCAATCTTAACTGCCTTATAAACGCCTTCACCATACTCTACTTCATAATCTTCAGCAAGCTCTGCTACCATATTGATATTGAGGCCTTCGACAGCAGTAAGAGTTGCATCAGTTGCAGCGAGTACGAGCATACCATAGTTGTTAAGAGCAACAGTTCCACCACCGAAGTCGTTTGCGCCTTCAAATGCGAAGTTTACAGTTGCAGTCCCCTTAACCTGAACGTAGATGGGGTACTGAATATCAGCATCCCAGCCCTTCAAAGTAAAGGTTCTTGTACCGTGGTTCTGAACATGGAGACCGTAAGTAACATTGGTCAGCTCAACATTTTCGAAAGTACCGTTGCCGGAGTAAGAAATGTTGAATGCTGCAGCAACGTTGCTAACTTCAACATCCTTCACGCTGATAGTTGCTACAGAAGAAGGAATGTAGAGCATACCGGTGCTGTAATTCGTTGCAGTGCTGTTTTCGATGACAACTTTGTCACCACCGCGAACAGTGATTGCATAACCGATGGACTTATCGACACCGTCGAAATCACAATCCTTAACAGTCAGGTAACCGTGAGCGTCACCAGGATCATTGATGCAGCCTTTAACAAAGTTCACGTTCTGAATGGTAACATTCAGTTTTGCGTTAACAGTCATCGTGCCGGTGTAGTTCTTGTCTGCACCGTCGATGGTGAGGTTCTTGTCGATGGTTACGTTTTCGTTTACCTCAGCAAGAAGCTCAATGGTATCGCCAGGCTGTGCCGCTTTGATTGCGTCAGCGAGGGTATCAAAGGAGTTATCACCGATCTGTGCAACCTTAGCTTTGCTCTTAACTACAGTATAGAGGCTATCTGCGCCCTTTACTGCTTCATAGCCATCAGCCACATAAGCACTGGGATCCTGGTCGAACGTACCGCCGTAAATAGTCAGAACAGCATCCGTCTTAGCAACCAGAGTGTTGTTCTTGCCATTGGAGAAGTTACCACCATTAATGATGACGGTGGTATTCGCCTGTACCATTACTGCAGCACCGCTGTCAGCAGTAGCGCCCTTGGGTCCGTAGAATTCACCGGACTCGATGGTGACTTTGGCACCGCCGGAAGCATTCACTGCATGCAGAGTAGCAGTACCGCCGATACCGCCCTTGTACTTACCGCCGTTGATGGTTGCTTCAACTGCACCGTCGATACGTACTGCATGACGTGCAGATTCGATTTCAACATTGGTCAGAGTAAGTTTACCAGCGTTGATTTCGATTGCGCTGACGCTGGTATCTTTGTTCACGATCTTACCGTTCTGAACAGTCAGATTTGCATTGGGAGCAAGAATGCTGCCGTTCAAAGTCTTACCGTTGAGATCGAGAACAACAGTTGCGCCTTCGGGAACTTTTACAGTCTTATTATCATTAACGGTCTTAATCAGCTTGACAGTCTCGCCATTCTGAGCCACTTCAAATGCTTTATCCAATGAATTATACGCAGTCAAACCAACATATGCTACGATATAGTCTTTATCGGTACTCTGGCGATTATTTGCAAAGAACATATTTCTTGCATCCTCAGTCTCAAAGGCAATGGTCTCCATTGCAGTACAACCGGTAAAGATTGAACTGTAATCAGCCCAAGTTACGTTACTCTGAGCATTAAAGTTGTCAAAGTAATCGACATGCTCACCGCCCCAAACCTTAGTGATTTCTCCGGGGATGTAAGCTTCCTTGAGATGGGGACAATCGCCAAACGCCCAGTGGTGAATGTGGATATATTCACGGTCAGTCGGGAATGCAATTTCTTCGATAAGAATCTTCTTAAATGCACCGTTTGCAATACAAAGTCCCTCTGTGCCGTCAGCAGCAAAGATAAGCTCTGTGATCGGTGCCTTATGGAATGCCTCCTGGCCGATGTAAGTTACGGTAGAAGGAATTACAACCTTACCGGTAAGGTTCGGGAACTGTGCGGTAAAGGAACCGATGGTGGTTACGCCCTCTTCAATTATAAGCGTCTTAACAGCTTTAACATCGTAGGGGTAGCCGCCGATCGCGGAAGCGCTACCGTTGCTCTTGTAGATAACTGCTTCTCTCCACTCACCTACCTCGTAAGTTCTCTTGGTAGGAGCGTTTTTATCCGGAACAGGAGTACCCTTGGTAGGTGCAATAGTGAGCGTGCCATCGTCGGTCAGAATCCAGTCGATACCGCCCCAAGTGCCGCCTACTTCAACGCTGTACGTACCGTTGCCGTTGTTTACTGCAATGTATTTATCCGCTACATAAGCAGTAGGATCAGAGCTGTAGGTACCCTTCTTAACAGTGAGCTTAGCACCGTCAGCAGTTCGGAATGCCTTGTCTGTAGATATTACAGTCATGTCTTCAAGAGTAGCAGTGCCGCCAACATCAATTGCAGGATAGTTGCTGGTGTTGTTAACAGTACCGTTCTTGATGGTTGCCGTAACATTGCCGTTGATCTGGATGAAGCCGTTCAGCGTCTTGCCGTTCAGATCAATTTCAACTGCCTTGGAAACAGCCGCAAATGCATCAGAATCCCAATAAGCAGCTACCTGGATACCGTTTTCAAGAGTTACATTATCCAAAAGAGTAATCTTTGTATCACCATTAGCTTCAGAGCCAATAAGCTTGCTCAGGAGAGCCAGCTTGCTGAGACCGTATTCATAGGTCTCGTTGCCAACTACAACCTTGATAACGGGTTCTTCAGGCTCACCACATTCGGTAAGGTCATCAAGCTTGCCGTTAGTGTTGGTTGCGTAGTAAGTATCGCAGATGATCTTTTCGCCCTTCAGCTGATCTGCGGTAGGAGCATTACCGGTTGCATTATCGCCGTTCCAGAAGTTTGCGGAAACGTCAATAGCTGCAGTGGATTCAACATAGCTGTTAGCAGCAATAATGTTGCCGGTAAATACAGTGTTACCGTTAAGAAGTGCTGCGCCGGTGGTGTTGAAGGTAGTACCGGTTACGTTTACATTGGTGAACGCACCGTCTGCATAAATACCCCAGTCAGCACCATTGAAGGTACATCCTGTTACAGTAACAGGAGTTGATCCGGATGTAATTACGCACTTTCCAAACTTACCGTTAACGGTAACGTTTTCCAGAGTGCCGCCGCGCTTCATATCGAATGCTGCAAAATTAGGAGCTGCATTCTTCAGTTCGATTGTAACATTCTTTACTGTGAATGCACTGGGTCCACCGGGGTTAATTGCTGCGTCATACCAATTATCCGTAACATCATTAAAGGTGATAGTATGACCATCACCGTCGATAGTCACATTGGATGCTTTGCCGCCGATGGTAATTGATTCCGTGCCGAGATTGATATCACGGAGCAGGGTAACGGTTTGCCCAGTCGTTGCAGCTTTGACTGCAGCGGAAAGGTCAGTGTACTCAACGTCTCCGATCTTTGCTACAGCAGGCTTCAACTGTTTGCCGTCCACATAAACAGCAGACTTTGCGAGTACATCATCCGGGAATACATCCGCGAAGTCGGAGCCGTCAGCCATCTTACAGCCGTCGAACGTCAGGTCAATACCGTCCATACCTGTTCCACCATCGCCGGAGTCGATACGCATACCTGCGGGGAAGGTGGTGTTGGTCACTTCTGCATCCTGATAGAAGCGGAGCAGTTTGTAGTAAGCTTCGTCAGAGAATTCAGAATCGGAAATCGTAACCTTGTCGATTGTGGAAGCAAAGCTGGTCCAGCCCTGAATTACACAGTTGTCGATTACGATATTGCCGCCGTCATAACCATCAAAGTGGATACCGTAAGTAGCACCTACGATTTTGCTGTCCTTGAAGGTTACAGTGCCGGTAGTGTAGCTCTGATAGAGACCTGCCCAACTTGCGCCAACCAGTTCACAGCCTTCAATCAGCACGTCTTTCGCATTGATATAAGCTGCGGTATCGTCATCGTAGACATACAGACCCTTTACGGTCGCACCGTCCGCAGTGATTCTCAACTGGCCGTTAACAGTAACGAGCTGGTAGCCATCATCAAGAGTCTCGCCTTCAACAGTGATTGCCTTGTCGATAATCAGATCCTTATTGTAGCTGGTCTGATAACCATTGGAATCAAATCCGAAAATGAATACTTTTTCGCCAGCTTTTGCAGCCGCGATTGCTTCATTGATGGTTTCGTAGCCGACTAAGTAACTGTAAGTACTAACAGTTTTAACAACGTATGCAGCAGCGGGAACTACGGTCCAGGTACCGTCGCCGTTGTCTCTTGCAGCGTATTTGCCGCCGCACTGAACTTCATGAATCCAATGCTGATTAAAGACGTTCGCGTTGTAGGTACCGCCGGTGACCCAGGCGTGTCTCGCGTTCGACTCGTTGGCATTGACGATCCAGGGCTGTCCGTTTGTACCTGTGCCAACGTTGCCCAGGTAGAAGTTACCGCCCTTGATGACAACACCTACATTGCCTACGCCTTCATTGGCAGAAGGAGAGGTATGGATCAGGCAATTCGCAGCCGTATCCAGTTTGTAGGTACCGTTCTCGATGGTGATCGAGCAGCCGTCGGTGTAGTTGCTGATCAGACTGTAAACCTTATTTGTTGCGGTTACGTCTACAGTACCGTTGCCGGTGAGAGTCAGGTGACCGCCATTATTAGTGGAGAATACGCCGACCAGCATGGAAGAACCGGTATATGCGCCGGAGATGGTCTTGCCGTTGAGGTCGATGGTGACAGTCTTGCCTTCCACGAGGAAGTACGTGTCGTAGCTGCCGTCGAGAAGCTGAAGCTCGGTCTTGGCAAGATCGATGTCAGCGATTACGGTGATGACATCACCATCTGCAGCTGCGTTTACAGCTGCCTGAATGGATGCGTAGTTTACGGTGCCGATCTGTGCTACAACAGGATCATCAGCCTTAACCAGAGTCAGCTTGCCGCCAACGATCTTGGCTTTCAAGCCATTGCCGTTTGCCACTTCAACCGTACCGGTGAAGCCGGACAAGTTGACATTCTCGAATGCCTTAACAGTACCTTCGGTCATACCGGCTACATCGATAACGATCTTACCGGAACCGGTAATGCTTTTGGTATTAATATCACTGCCGCCGTCTACCTTGAACACACCGTTCGCACCGATTATGATTTCAGTGAATACATCAAGTCTGGAGTCCTGTACGTCAACAGTACCGCTGACATCCAGCTTGGCAAATTCGTAGTTGCTTGCGACAACATAAGCACCGTTCTTGATGGTCATGGTGTTGCCCGCTTCAACATACAGCCAAACAGTCTTGTAGTCTGCTGTGGTGTTGTAAGCACCATCCGTTCTGCCGCCGTCAACGGTCAGGGAGCTGCCGGAGCTGATACGGTCAGCCAAGCTTACAAACTTGGAGCCGGGCTCGATGACCATATCGCCATAGAATACAAAGTTGGCAGTATCGCTGGAACAAGTGATTGTGGAATTGTTGATCAGCTCAACCTTACCGATTGCGTAAAGCTGACCAGTAACAACAATGTTTACACCTTCAAAGACGACCTTACCGGTTGTCCATCCAGTGTAAAGAAGATACAGATAGTAAGTCTTGGAAGCATCTTCCTGCTTGAAGGTGATGGTGTTAAATGCAGTTCCATTGCCGTACTTGCTATAAAGGTCAACACTATCTGTTGTGTTGGAGTTAGTTTCACCGGTCAGGGTGATAACAACATCCTTCATGCCTGCGTTGTAAGCCGCATCAAGAGCCGCAGAAACACTTTCATAGTACTGATCGCCGATCTTAGCGACAGCGCCGATTGCAGGATTTTCAGCAATACCCCATGTGCCGTTAACTTCCTTAAGAACATACGTAGCAGCATTGCTCAGGGTAACAGTAAATCCATCATTGAGTGCCTCGGATGCAACCGCAAGGCTGAGCGTCCATTCGTCAACGCCGGATCCGGACAGGAGAACATCGCCGGACAAAGCTGCAGCTGCAGTTACAGTCAGCGTACCGGGGTTATTAGATACGTTCGCGTTCTGAGCCCAGATGGACTTGTTAGCGCCCTCGATGGTACCGCCGTTGACGGTGAGGATATTCTGAGCTTCAGTACCGTTGAGGAACTGACGGATCGCACGATAGGTGGACTTAATGGTACCGCCGTTGATAACGGTTTCAGCATAAGTGCCCTTGCCATTGGTCAGGTTATCAATACCGTAAGCCATATCGGTGCCGCCGAGGTGCTCGATGGTACCACCGTTTACAGTCAGCTTACCGCGCTGGTTAGAGATTACGGAGGAGTAAGCGTTAAATTCACGATCGTTGGTAGCTTCAAGAGTGATCTTACCGCCGCCAACGCTGTCATTGATTGTCAGGTCAGCACCGGGCTGAATATTGATCAGACCGTAGTTGCCAGTAGCATTGTCTGTACCAACAATAGTCTTACCCAGGAGGTCAAGAACAACAGGGTTGCCTGCTTCAACCACATAGGGAGTAAGCAGAATTACATCGCCCGCAACCTCAGCAGCCAGAGCAGCCTCAAGGGTGGTGTAATACTTGTCGCCGATCTTGGCCTCAACAACTGCGCCGGTGTCAAAATCAGCACCAACGATAGCAGCTGCGCCGGTTACGTTTTCAACGGTTACATTGGAAATGGTAGAAGCGCCGCCCAAAGAGCCTGCTACAACACCCACGCGAGCATCGCCGCAAACCAAAGTAACGTTCTTAACAGTAGCGCCATTGATGGCCTGCGCAGCAATAATGCCGGAAATACCACCAACACTCATCTCACCGGTGATATTCACACCGGAAACGCTGAAGTTGGAGTAGTTTGCGGTCAGACCATGGTTCATCTGAATGTCAGCGATCACGCCGCCAACAGTCTTTGCGCCGGTGATGTAAGAACTAGCATTACCGGAAACGGTCAGGTTGCTTGCATCGGTGCAAAGTCTGGTGTAAGCAAGAACACCGGCGGTGTAATTGCCACCCTTGATAGCGATATCGCCGCGTACCGTGATGTTGCGCACGGTAGTGTAATAAGGATATGCGATTGCAGCAGCCACGATCTGGCCGTTGCTGGAAATGGTAACGTTTTCGATTACGAAGTTCTCGACAACGTTATTTGCGGTAATGCCGAAGAAGCCGAGGTATGCTTCACCATTAGTAGCAGTGTTGTCGGAGATCTTCAGATTCTTGATAACTTTGTCGTTACCATTGAAGTTTCCATCGAAGGAATAATCAAAGGTACCGATAGGTGCCCAGTTATCAATAGCGCCGAGATCAATGTCAGCAGTAAGAGCTACATATACGCCGGGAGCGTTATACTTGGTTTCGCCAGCATTGACGCTATTGCGGAACAGGATCAGGTCTTCAACAGATCCGATCTGATAAGGATCTGCCTCAGTACCGGAGCCGGACAGTACAGGTACTGCAGGAGCTTCAACGTAAACGCCATTTTCGTCAACTACATAGTTTTTAACTTCTTCACCATCAGCTGTAAGGAGAGTAATATTTGCAGGAGCCTCACCCGTGCTTGTAACTTTTAGCTCGCCAACTTCACCCTTGAAGCTATCTACAGTACCGCCGGAGATGGTGGTCAGGCACTCTGCACCTGCACTGCGTGCAGTATTGATCAAACCTACTTGACCACCGGTTACGTTGATTTCGCCGGTAGCAGGAGCAGTCACGGATTCACTGGCAGCCTGTGCCCATACAGCACTGGTAGTACCTTCAATCTTACCGCCGGAGATGTTCAGAATAGCCTTGCCGCTTGCGCCGTGGCTGTTCTGCTCCATACGGTTACGGATGGCGGTATAAGTAGAGCTAAGAGTACCGCCTTTAATGTTAGTGATAGCATCGCCATAGTAGTTGCCGCTATTGTCAACAACCCAAGCCATGTCGGTGCCACCGAGGTTCTTAAACGTACCGTCCTGAATAGTCAGCACACCGCCGCGGTTGTGGAAAATAGCGGACATTGCATTCCAAGCACGGTTGTGTGTGGAGGTCAATTCGATTGTACCGTTGCCGATTACGGTCATTTCGCCATAGATATAGAACAGCTCATAGTTTGCCGCTGCATTATCTGTAACGGTAATCTTTTTGCTATTCATATCCAGCGTAATGGATTCCCCATCAGCAATGGTATACGTCTCGGTGTCAACGGCGATATCAGTAAGGAGAGTTACAGTGCCACCGATTTGAGCAGCAGCCTTGATTGCTTCCTGGATGTCTGTGAACTTGTCATCGCCAACCTGTGCAACGTAGTTCTTTTCTTCGGTTACGCCGTCCGCGGTGAATTCACCCTTGTCCAAAGTTACACCAGCAGGAATCTCAACTTCTTCGCTGGTATTCTTCAGCAGGGTGATGGTATCGCCGGACTTTGCGATCTCAGCAGCAACAGCCAAAGACTCACAGTAAGTGATAGCTCCGGCCTCATTTGCAACAGTCGCAGCACCAACTTCAGTCTTGGCATTCCCATTGTCGCTATTAAAGAACAAATTCGCAGCATCTGCACTGCCGAAGGCGATGGTCTTAAGGCCGGAATTTGTAGTATTCAGAACCTCACTATACCAAGATTTGCCATCTGTCTGCGCATTGGGATTATGGTTGTAATCCACGTGGTTTGTACCGGTAACACCGGTCAAGGTAGCAGGGATTGTTACGTTCTCCAGCTTTGTGGAGTTAAGCATCAGCCAAGCGTGGAAATGTACGGGGCGATCATCGGGCAAAGCAAGCTCTGTGATGATCAGGTTCTTGAATGCACCCTGCGCGATGCAGAGTTCCTCGGTGCCGCCCTTAGCAAAGGTAAGTTTGGACATGGGGACGCCTTGGAAAGCTTCCTGACCGATGTAGGTAACGGTAGAAGGAATAACCACTTCGCCTTCAAAATTACTTAAATCCAAACTGTATTTTCCATTGAATGCAAAAGAGCCAATAGAGGTAACACCTTCCTCTATAACAAGACTCTTGATCTTAATAGCATCCAATTTGTACGGCCAACCGCCGATATCGTCAGCTTCACCGGTTTGTTTGTAAATAACAGCTTCGGGCCACTGGCCGACTTCATAGGTCCACTTACCGCTATTGTCGGTAGTAGGTGTTCCTTTTGTAGGAGCAATGGTGAGCGTACCGTCCTCGGTCAGAGTCCAGTCGATACCGCCCCATGTGTCGCTTTTGACAACTGCGCTAGCAGCAACATCAGACTCATTAATCGTCGCAACTCCATCTTCAGCAAACACCATGGTCGGCAGCATACCGACAACCATCATGATGCTGAGAAACATCGCCATAAGACGCTTAAAATTAAGTTTCATGTGCATTGAAACTCCTTTCAAAAAATTTTTGTTTTGTTTTCTGAGAGCAGGATGTCTCGGAGGTCCTCTGTCCTTTTTCAGAATCAGGCATTTCATGGTAGGTAATCCTTTCTTTTCTGACCATGCAAGTCTTCGTGTTGGACGTCGATTTGCTATATTACTTCACAATGTGAGTAATATATAAATCATGGATGATATCACTTGAAAAGAAAGGTGGTTCATTCATACAGGAATTCAAGCATTCGTTCTGCGGTACTCTGGATATCAAAGGATAAGATGGCCATTTTTTGTACCATGCAAATTGATAAGCATCTGAGTAGGGCAAACTTTGCGATTCTTATAGAGAGATTACAGGCATTGGCAATAATAGATGTGGCAAGAGAAGTCAGAGTCGTTGCGGAGATGTTGGCTCTTGCCATTCCCATCGCATATTTTGTAATATCAAGAATCTCTGTCAGCGATTTTTCGAAAATAATCTTATTGAAGATAGCCATAATCATTTCTCGCTGACGTTCGGTACGCTCAAAATCGCTGCCGCCGCTTCGGTTGCGCATATGAAGAAGCGCGGTAGCTCCATCAAGAAGAATCGGGTCTTCTGAATACTGTATTCCAATTACCCTTGCTTCTGATTGGTTCAATGACAGCTCAACTGCACCAATGTGATCAATAAAATCTCTCGCTCCGTTCAGATCAATGACAACAAATTGCTGAATATCGAGACCGAAAAGCTGATTGACCGTATTGATGGCCAAGCCACCACCGTCAAAGAAATACGCAGTATTTATTCTATTCCAATCATAGCACTCATTCGGAACAGCATATCACGAAGCAGAGATACCATCTTGATCTCGCCTGCTTTTTGTTGTACGAAACAACGCTCATCGTATCGCTTCTGCCGCGATTCTGTACAACATTACGTGAATCCGTTCCAAGAACCAAAATATTGATAATGTCATCATCTTTTTTTGTTACTTTATAGATCGGTGTTCGACCGTAGGGGATAGTTATGTTCGTAAGGCTTGTTCAACTTGCGAACGCTTTGTTACCAATTTTCGTTACGCCATCTGGGATTGTAATATTCGTTATTTTCTCACACCCATTAAACGCAGCGCTACCAATGCTCGTTACGTTTTTTCCTATAATCACACTTGAAAGGCTTGAACAGTTATAGAATGCATAATCCTCAATATTCGTTACACTATCAAGGATTGTTACATGTGTCAGATCCGCACCCGAAAATGCATACATAGGAACAACCATTACATCATCTGGTATCACTAAATCGATTACACGACTGTTGTTCAAAAAAGATTATCAGCATAATACAGCGGATTGGATGCCCCATTTGCATAAACGATATTGAACCATGATGTAATATCGTTTATATATATGTTCGTCAAACTTTCGCAAGAACGAAATGCGTAATCACCAATACTCGTCACAACATTTCCACCTGAAGTTTGAGGAATTACAATGTTTCCAAAGGCATGTTTGTAAACGTCAGTAATCGTTGCCTCTCCGTTTGATATTGAGAATGTGTATATCCCATCAGTAGCGGCACTAACATCAATTGATGAATAGTTGTAAAATTCTTTTTAACAATTTATAACTCCTCCATTTCTTTTGTCTTTAACTTGATAGAAAAATCATATACAATATTTAGGCGTTAACAAAGGTACACCTTTGTTAACGTACTCATAATTAAAAGAAACCCTACAGCCATAACGATTTTATCATATAGATATACATAATATATTGTATCATAATTACATATTTTTGTCAATATTTAGGCGGAAACAAAGGTGTGCTTTAGTTAACATTTGACGTTGTTTATAGATGTGAGATATTGTGCTTAAACAATTTTAGCTAAAGTGATGTCATCAGTAATTTCCAGATCCTTGGTAACCCATTTTTACATCAGCTCGCTTTTCTTTTGTAAGAATTCTCCATTGTTCTAATATTTCATCATAATTTCGTCCAAGTCGATCGATACTTTTGATCACAAGAGTGTCGCCCGGCTTTATTTTTTTGATCAGCCGCTTATATCCGGGACGTTCAAAATCTTTACCGGATTGCTTGTCGCAGATCAAATTGGCAGATGGAACTCCGAATTCTTCCATTGCTCGAACCTGCCTGTCTTCATTTTGTTCCCGTGTGCTGACACGGATATAACCATATATTTTATTTTCCATGTGTGTTTCCTCCATAATAGTTCTAAATATATATTGTACCAACTGAAATAAAAGAAACCGCGAATAACCATGACTTGTAAGAGTAATTTTACCCAACGCTTAAGTGCAGGAGTATTTATTGTTATTTATACATATAATGTGTTGTTTTGCAATAAAAAGGCACGGCTGTGGATGACCACAACCGTGTCTTTTAAGCGCTTATGACATAATCAATTATTCTCGTTCACATACACCGCACGACAATGCAATGATGGAATCATTTTTCTCCACGTTGAAGAAAGAGGAACTATACAGAACTAATTACCGATCTGTAAAAGACTTAAAAGAATCTCTTGCAAAATACATTGATATGTACAACAACAGTCGTCCCGATTTCGCACTTGGGAATAAGGCTCCGAATACAATTGAAAACGCTTATTTTTCATTGAAGGAGGCCTGACCATTAGACACGAGGGTTCGAAAATGGTCAGATATTTTTGCGTTTTGTCAGAGTTTTTTTGCATTTTTGTTTTCGTTGTCCGATTTGCGTAAAAATAAATTCCTCAAAAAAGCCCCATAATTACTGGATAAAATGATAATACCCTGCTACTTTACAACCCACAGGGGTTCGAATCGTAGCAGGGTATTCAATTCAGAAAAGATACTCAAGACGGATCATTCACCGTCATGTTCTTCTTTCCATGTACTTTCAAGCGCCGGCCAATCGCGCACGGGAAGAATAGCTGTCCAAACCTCATGTGCATCATCATGTGTATAATCGTGAGAATTGGTAGCCTCCTGAATCTCGGCGTAATACCATTTCTCCGTATCCATGTTGTCGGGCCATTTGATCATCGAATCAAGCAAATAATCCTTATGCGGCACACGGTCGAGCGTGCGGTTGACTATCTTCATCGTCTCCGCTCTGGTAATCGGCTGATCTGGGAGGAATGTACCATCACCGTAACCATCAACAAAGCCAAGATTATACGCTTCCTCGATAAACGTCTCTGCCCAATGGTTTTCGATATCGGAGAACTCGCTTTCCTTGCCTGCGGTTGTATCGTAGAACGAGGCCGCGATCTTGATAAGCTCTGCTCTGGTGATAGCATCGTTCGGTTTGAACGTACCGTCGTCGTAGCCGTCAAGCACGCCTGCATTTGCCAATGTAGAGATCGCAGTGTTATACCAGTCGGTCGCTACAACGTCGATAAATTTATTGGTCTGCGCCCAATAGTGGTTACGCGCGGCGTCCGTGAGCATACGGAAGAAGATCGTTACAACCTCCGCACGGGTAATGTTCGCCTCAGGACGAACGGTGCCGTCGGGATAACCGACGATGTAAGCAAAGTGATCGTCCTTTTCAAGCATTATCTCGGTGTAGGTGTTGGTGAAGCTTATTGAGGTTTCTTCCATGTTTCTTACGGAAACAACAGCGTCTTCATCGCTGCAAACGGTGGTGAGTGTATAGCCCTCAACATCTGCTTTTCTTTCAGATACACGGTAGTCACCGGGAGAAAGCTTTAACGATACGCTCTCGCCTACCTTCAGAACGACAGTATCTTTAAGTTCAAGCTCATCGCCTTTTACCTTGTAAACGTCAAATGTGTACTCTTCGGGTGCAGTAAAGTCATCGGGAGCAACGACCTCTTTACTTATCGTAAGCTTGCCGAACAGAACAACGGGAGGAATCACAGTATCAAATTCACCGTATATCTCAACGTCGGACCAAGGCATAACAAACTCGTTATCTATAGCTTCGAAGAACTTGTTCTCTTTTACATTGAGCGGATTTTCCCAGCCAAGGAAGGCTGTCATTCCGTCGGGCTCTTCAATAACATCATGTACTGCACCGACGCTCACGGTGTAGGTTTCATAAAGCTCATCATCAACGTAGTATCTGACCTCATATTCGCCGTTGTGGAAGCCGTAGATGATAACATTCTTTGCCGGCATCGTGAAGCTTTCAGCTCCGCCTGTGATGTTGACCTCGGTAGAGTGCCAGCCGTCAAACTCAAAGCCGTCATATGCGTCAAGCTTATTCTCAACCTTAACGGCCGTGCCGTATACTACGCCGGTCTTGTTGTAAGAATCGGGGATCTCCACGCCCTCGGGAGCAACGCCCGAGTAAACGTAAGTCACGTTGTAGGTCAGGCGATCGTAGTACAGGTTGAGTACAAGAGTTTCGTCCTCGGGTGTTGCGGGATCGTCAGCCGTTACATATCCGTAAAATTCATCGTTATCCTCCGGAGTGGCGGTAAAGCCCTCATAGGTATTGATGTAATCGGGATATGCACTTACCAAATGGCCTGTGGTGGCACTCAGCGTAAGCTCATCTTCGGTAACCTCATCGTAGTATTTACCGTTGTGCTCCTTGGTGCCGGTACCCTCAAGCACCTGCTGCCAATACTTGATCTTGTAGTTGACGGTGTCCGCGGTGAAGCTGCCTCTGAAGGCAACATCGTTTGCAGGCATATCAAACTTATCGCCAGAGACGGTCACATCTGTGGTCAACCAGCCACTGAAGATATAACCGGGGATATCGTATCCCTCATGAACCTCGACCTCGGTACCGTACTTATAAGCAGCCGCACCGGGAACGATGGCATCCGCAGGATGTACTGCACCGTCTATAACGTAAGTAACGCCATATTCGTCTGCCGTATAGTAGAACTTCAGGGTGAGCATCTCATTTGCACTGACAGTACCCTCAAGCACGGTTCTCGCGGGATTTACAAATACGATACCGCTGCCTGCAGGAATCTTGCTCTCTGTTACGTCGGCAGAATAGGAATAACCGTGAATAACATGATTTACCGCGGTTACCTTTTCTCCGATTTCACCAATGCGTATATCACTCGTACCGTGAAGCACATATGTGTCGCCGTCCTCTACCCAATGCTCAACTGCATATGCAGCATTATTTGCAACGTAATGACCTGTGAAAATCACGTTGTGTTCCGGCATTGTAAACGCACCTCCGCCAAGGTTGGTACCGCCGGTTACGGTAACGCCTACCGCACTCCAGCCGCTGAAGGTGTAGCCGCTAAGATCGTCGGCATTCTTAACCGTCACCGTTGTTCCGTGAGCGTGAGCATCGTTATCAACGGGAAGTATCGCACCTTCGGGAGCAACTGTATAAACGTAAGTTACGCTGTATTCGTTTCTGTCGTAGTAAAGCTCAAGCACTGTCGAGCCGTCGCCTGCGATCTTCGCGGTACGGGTAGCCAGGCTCTTGATGGGGTTATAAGTGTAACTCGGGATTCCGATAGGTGCTGCGGTTACCTCTGTATCGGTCGTACCGGTGAAGCTCTCCGTTTCGTAGGGAGTGGTTTCATATACGCCGTCAACTGCCGTTTCGAGGTAGTGCTTTACCGTATACGGTGTATCGGTGTTTGCCATAAATATGCCGGCAAGCTCAATGTTGTACTTCGGCATATCAAGCTCGGTTATTACGGTCTTTGTACCGTCGTTGTTGCGGTACCAGCCGATGAACGTGTAACCGTCAGCTTCAGCCGCATCAGCTATATCAACATCCTGCCCCCACTTGTAGGTCTGCTTTTCGGGAAGCCTGTCAGCATCAGAGGGTACGGTACCGTCATACAGATATGTTACGGTGTACGACGTTCTCTCGTAGTAAACGTGGAGCTCAAGAAGTCCCTCATCGTTGTCGATCACATTTCCGGTAAGCTTGTTATCGGCATGATCTGCCTTGAAGGTATAATATTCTGCATTAAGCGGAACTGTGTTGACTGCGGCACCCTCGGGAGCCTGCAGAGTTTCAAGCTCAGCGGTGTTTTCCACATACTCGCCATTCTCGTTTTCAAAATAATGATGGATCTTGTATTCGTGGTCGCCCTCGTGCTCAAAATGTCCAAGAAGCTCAACATTGTGCATGGGCATCTCAAAGCCGGTCGTGGGTATCTTGCCGGCGCTGTTGTTGCGGTACCAGCCGACAAACTCATAGTCGTTTGCGCTGTCCTCTGCAGGTGCTTTCACCGTAAGCCATGTACCCCACTTAACGTACTCGGTATAATCCGCAAGTCCGACAGCATCTGGATCTGCCGTTCCGGGAACATATCCCTCGTAGCCGTAGGTTACCTTATAGGCTATTCTCTCGTAGTAAAGCTTAAGAATGAGAGTCTCATCTTCCTGAGTATTGGGATCATCAACAGTGACTTCGCCTGTGAGAAGAGCATCTGCGTGATTTTGATTGTTGGTATAGCCGGCTATGTTAAGAGGCTGTGCGGTAATTGTCTCGCCGGTCGTACCCTCAAAGGTTTCAGTCTTGGTCGTGTCGATGATATAATCGCCGTTTTCGTCCTCAAAGTAATGCTCAACCTTATATTCAACATCGGTTCTCGCAGTGAAATATCCACGAAGAGTAACCGCGTGATTTGGCATCGTGAAGCTTTGAGTGGTGGGAGTTACCGTTCCGCCGGTGCTGTACCAGCCTGTAAAGATATAACCAAGCGCGGATGCGTCGTCCTCTATGGTAACTGTTTCGCCATACTTATAAGTATCGGCGTAGGTCGCAAGCTCCGACTCGGAGGGCTCTGCAGCCGCGGGAACCGTACCGACGTACTCGTAGGTTACCTCGTATTCGTTTCTTATGTAGTAAAGAGTGAGAACAAGACTGCCGTCTGCAGCGACAACGCCCGAAGCAACGGTCTTGTTGCCCTTGCCGTCATCATAGTCCTCGTCGAAGGTGAAGCCCTCGTAATTCTTTATCACCGCACTTACGTTATCGCCTGTAAGCTCAGAGAGAGTTTCAGATTCCTCAAGCTTGAACGTTCCGTTAAGATTTTCGGTGTAATGCTCCACCTTATAAGTGGTGTTTGCGGGGGTAAAGCGTCCGAGAAGAACCACATCGTGGTCGGGCATCGTAAAGGAAGTAAGGCTTGAAGTACCGAGCACCTCATCCTGCGGATACCAGCCGATGAAGGTATAGCCGTCAATCTTCGCAGGCTGATCGGCAACCTTTACGGTCGCACCGTAAACCTCATCGTGCGAATCAGGGAGAGCTGGTCTGTTTGGAATTTCAAGACCGACGTACTGATAGGATACCGTACGGGTGACGGGAGTGAACTCACCGACGATCGTTATGTCATCGGCAGGCATCACGAATCCGTTGTTTTCAATGCTTACATCGGTGGTTGACCAGCCGCCGAAGGTGTGTCCCTTCAGTGTTGGCTCATCAATAAGCGTCTGATTGCTGCCAGGGAAGCGATAATAGGTTGCGTACTCTCCACCGTCAACCTCATATGTGACTGTATTAGCCTGAATCGTCGGTGACTCAACCTTTGCAACGGGAGTTGTCCCGCTCATAACCTCGGCGACACCGTAGTTGGTTGGAACAAATCCGCCGTCAGCCGCGATCTCATCTGCGTGAGTGTCGATCTTTTGGTAATCTGGAGTAACGTTGATGGTGAGCACGAGCATTTTGCCGTAGAATTCCTTGCCGTCAACGATACGGGGCTCGTTTGAAATGTAGTTGGAGTCAAAATCGAAGCCTCTGACGGTGACAGTTCCGTCCATAACTGTAGGAGGCATGGTATCGGTAACATCAACGGGTATTCCCCAAGCTGTCGGGGAAATTCTTTCGAGAGTTTCAACCTTAACACTGTTGATATCGTCTGTGATAGTGAAATATTCGGATATCTCGTCAACAAGAATAGCCTCGTCACCCAGAGTGATGGTGGGAGTGCCAACCTCCTGACTGATCTTGTCAAATATCATGTCAAGGCTCTGAGTTCCGTCCGGCGTGAGATAATATCCTGCTGTGGGACTGCCGGTACCGACGGTGATTCTGTTGTTAGCATAAGAAGCGCTCGGATAGTTGCTCGACAGATAGTGCATGAATTGGTTGGTGTTATCGCTGCCAAGCTCGGTTGCGTCAGCGTCCTCTTCAACGCTGATGGTATAGATGGTAACGCCCTCTTCTTTAAGCTCGAGAGCGTGATTAATTGCAGAGCCTGCAACGCTTGCCTCGTAGTTGCTGTTATGTGTCGGCGAGCCGTCGGTCAAAACTATAACGACTTTCTTTCTGCCCTGGACATCTTCTTCATCTTGATTTGCATAAAGAAGACGTGCAAGGTTCATACCGTAGTCAACCGCAGTTGCACCGCCGGGCGTAAGGTCATCAACATCGTCTATAAGTTCGGCGGCACCATCCTCATCAACAGTCGTGAAGCCTTTTACAACCTGGGTATAGTTGTAACCTCTGTTATTTTGGTTGTCGCCCTCTGCGATAAGATTGGAATTGTTATAATACGCCGCTGTTCCGAACTTTACAATAGCTATACGGTGCATATCGGTGACATCAACAGACTCGTTATATGCTTCGGTGCTGTTGATAAATTCATCAACCGCATTCTTCATAAGAGTTATCTTCTGCTCGCCCTGAACAGTGGAGGTCGTTCTGTTATAGAACTGTACAACGGCATAATTGTGTTCACGCTCGTTAACAAGCGAAGCGTTCGGGTTTTCAAATGCAGGATAAATGTATACGCGTCCGTTGTTCGAAGTGTAGTACCACACCTCATGACCGTTCGCATCGTCATTTGAACGTGTGGCAGTGACATACTCGCTGCCGACCTTGACGTAACGAGTTGCATTGACGCCAAGTCCTGCGTGGTAGTAATCGCCGAATATGCCCCAATTGTAATGAGTCTCGGTTGCGTATATCTCAGTATATGTGGTTACTGTGGTAGAGCTTTGACGGTCATTCATACTTCCCGAGAGGTCAAGCACCAGCACGATATCGGTTGGTGTTACAGTCTGAGTCTGCTTGACAACGCCCGTGGTGTGCGCCTCTATGGTGATATCCACGGTTCCGTCGGGGACACCGTCAACAAGGTGCGGCTGTGCATATTTGGACATAACTATGCCGTCACTCAGATTGGTATTCTGCATCACATTCGTCGCAAGTGCAGCCGGGGTATCAGCCGACACAGGCACAGCCGATATCGGGATGAGCGATACGACCATAAGAATTGACAGAATCATAGCTGCTATTCTTTTTTTCATAAATTTTCTCCTTTCGCCCTCGCTGCCGTACCACCCCACGGCATAACATCACGGACATATAAACTAGTCATAGCAATTTGTGCTTTATTCGGTAAAAAGTTCGAGTAAAGTAGCGTATGCCATACCTCTTTAATTATATCATCAAGACCATTTTTTGTCAACATAATTGTCCACATTTTTCACAAGACAATTCATTCTCCAATTTGAACGAATCCCATGCCTTTGATATGTGATTTCTGCATAACGCAATATATTTTTATATAAGCGAGATAGAACAGTGCACTGAAATTGAAGTGAACTCCAACATCCTCAAAAGTAATCATTTCAGCAAATCGCATACTTTCAGCACAAAAAAAGCCTTGTTACACAAGGCAAAAGCGTAATCGCACAGTTTTCGAAATCAAATAGCAAAATAAGATAAAACTATGGCAGCGCTGCTTAATCACCGGAGGCTTTGTTGTTGCAATACAAAATGCAACACCTGCCTTAACTAATAATTTATAACTTAATTTTATAAATTACATAAGCAAGTATTGCATTTCACTTTACAATTGATTGCAGAAACCGCCAGTAGAACCGTAAAGCATACTGTCACAATGCCGTAATGATAACGGATAACGCCTCGCCGTGTCCTTGCATTTGCGAGGTATTTGCCTGTCCATGTTTCGCCCTCGCTTGCCTTGGTATCCCGCGTTTGCTTCCGTCCCTTAGGCGACGTTTCCGTGGGTTCGGTAGAGGGTCCCACGCAAAATCCACCGTTTTCCGTAATTTTACCCGGTCACGCTCACGGGCAACCCAAAACGCAATACGCCACCTGGCAAGTCAAAGCTTGCTAAGTGGCGTATTGTTGTGATTTCCCACTTTACGTGAGAATGAATGGCTACACCGTACAAAAAAGATGCAGATGCCTTTGCATTGGAATCTTAAAAGCAAATTGTTTATTTGAACTCGATAAATTTAATTTCCTCGGTTTGATTGAATCCACACATTTTTTTATATAGTTCTTCTAAAGTCGAAACATTTGTTAATAACGTTAAACTTCTTCTTATTTCATCAATGTCTTTTCTGATTGCAATATAATCTTGCTTTTTTAGTAAACGACTGTACCGTTCGTTCTCAAATGATTCTACCATCCAAACAATAGGCTGTAATGTGGCACGAGTTATTATCTTATGAGACAGCTCGTACAAGCATGCAGATATTGTTAATGCCAGACGTTCCATTCCATTTTCTGAAATTTTACAGTTGTAAAAATTAAGTACATCTTCAGATACACGAGCAAGGACATTTTCATTTCTGTGACTTTTGTTTTTAAACTCTTGTAAGGATTTCTGCCGCTGTAAATGCTGATTACAGCGCTCAAAAAATTCTTTCTTAAGCGAACAATAGTGTGTGTTTAATGGAATTTCAGAGAATGTTTTCTGAATACTTTTCTTTTGGGTCGCTTTTCTTGAAAGCTTGTATTTGTACATTCTCCTATCATTCTTGGGATATTCTTTATTTTTATAGCTATTACACTGGATAAAATCAGCACGAACAACTACATATTCAGACGGCTTAAACAGGTCTTCTAAAAGATCTTCTGTATAGGCATCATAATATGATTCAAAAACTTCCAGCAATTCTGGCGTTAGTGCATTGTTATGTATTTCAAATTGTGTTAATGGTAATATGATACAAGTCGCCATGCGCTCATCTTCTTGAAATTCCGAGTTGATCCCTAAATACTCTTCTTCGAACTCGGCAATCAACTCTTCCCAACTTATCCAAGTGTTTTCGTATAGATGCTCAAACCAATCGAATGTTTCTTTCAACTCGTTTTTCCAATCGAAATAACTAAACTTCTTCTCAAAGTCCATATCCAATGCCCCCATTTCCAATCATAATTAAGAGAAAAACGCAGGAATACCTGCGTTTTTCGGTGTGCATCTTTTTTGTATGCACTACGTGGTGGAGGCGAGGGGAATCGAACCCCTGTCCGAAAACCTATCCATACAGCTTTCTCCGGGTGCATCCCATCCTTTGAATCTCCCTCGCGTCTGCGCCGAAGGGCAGGCTCAGATGCAAGGCAGCACTTTAGTGCATGGTAGCTTCAAGTGCGAAAGGGCTACTCACGTTCACCGCTAAATGATGCCCGAGCGGAGGCCGCGATACTCCTCCGGCGGACAGCTGCACTTAGGCAGCAGCTAATTCAGTATGATTAGCGTTTAATTTTAATTTGCCAATTTTTTAGAGATCAGGCGTCTCTACCCGCTTACTGTAGTTCAAAATCCCCGTCGAAACCTTTACGCCCCCATGGGAATGCAGTTGTTAAACTGCATTTGATTAAAAAACTAATAATCGTCTCTGCCACGAGATTTCATGGCACGCTCAATATCGCGGCCTGCTTGCTTTTTCGCTTCGGAATCACGCTTGTCATACAGCTTTTTACCCTTGCAAAGTCCGATTTCAAGCTTCACGCGGGAGCCTTTGAAATACATGGACAGCGGAACGAGTGTGAGTCCTTGCTGTGTCACAAGTCCAAGCAGTTTATTGATTTCCTTTTTGTGCATCAAAAGACGTTTGATGCGAAGCGGATCCTTGTTGAAAATATTGCCTTGCTCATAGGGGCTGATATGAATGCCTGTGGCAAACAGCTCGCCCTTGTCGATAAAGCAGTAAGAATCCTTGAGATTGACCTGTCCGCGTCGGATGGATTTGACCTCCGTGCCGAACAGCTCAATACCGGCTTCATAGCTCTCCATGACGAAATAATCATGGCGCGCTTTTTTATTGGGAGCGATCAGCTTTGTCCCGGATTTTTCCGCCATGTCGTCATCTCCTTCCATGATCGGTTCTATTATTATACCACAAAATCTTGAACAAATCAAGTCATGCGTGAAAGATTATTTCCGTTTGCGGGAACTTTATTCAGCAGGGATGCCTTTGTATCTTCGCATCGCAAGGTATAGACGTTTTCGCTCTTCATTTCGCCGTCCCAATTCTGCCAGCAGTTTTCAAAGTGGCGCACAAATGTGAAGTTTAACTTCTCAATCACCCGACGCGAGCGATCATTGCCGTCGAAATGAGAGACTGCCAAAATCGGAAGCTCCAGCGTTTCAAATGCAAAAGCGACCACCGTGCGCGCTGCCTCGGTCATCAGACCTTGCCCCCAATATGCCCGCGAGAGGGAATAGCCCAACATGCGATCCCCCGTAATGCCTATGTAACGGCGGCGGTGCAATCCGACAGAGCCGATGACCTTTCCCGTTTCCTTGTGTTCAATCGCCCATATCAGTCCGTATTTTGTCGAGCGGAAGCGCTCGATTGCCAAAAGGCTGTCCTCGATCGTTTTATGCGGTGCCCATCCCGCGTTCGATCCCACCTCGGGATCGGATGCGTAGGTAAACAGATCCGATGCATCGCTTCTTTCCCACGGGCGCAGAATCAGACGTTCGGTTTCCAATACGGGTACGGGTCTTGACATCCGCATCTGACGCTTGATATGGATAAATATGCATTCTGCCAATTTCGACAGACCGAGCCAAAGCAAATTCGCCGCGCAAGATGCCGCCAGCGAAAGCACCGTCACCGATAGCACCACGGGCAAATACCAATTCAGACGAGCGGTCATTGCAGGTACATGACGGTTCAGCTCCGCGTAGATGAGGTTATCGAAAATGAATGACAGCAGATATGCGCCAAGGCACCAGTCTGAAAGATGCATCAGCACCTTTTTGACACCCACATGCCAGCGATCGGTGCGGATAGTGGAGAGGAGTATGAAGGTCAGTGTGGTCAAAATAAGGGTAGGAAAACCATACCAATCGCAGTATTTTCCCCATGCGAAGGGGCCGAAGCGGCTGCGGTAAAAATTGAACCAGCCGAAAAACAGCACTGCCGCCAAAAGCAGCAGCAAATTCAACCACTTTTTCATTTTCACGGGGAATTCCCGCAGATATGCACCGATGCAATAATATGTGACGGGATACAGCACCGTCCACCAATCGGGCAAAAACTGCTGATATTCGGTGGAAAGATAGGGGCGCTGCCACCACTCCTCTGTGTAAAAATTGAAGATGTTCACCGCGCTGGGAAGCGTGGTGAGAAGGATCAGCGTTCCAAGAAGGACAAGCTTCGCTTTTTGTGACGGAAGACCGCCGTACATCACATTCAGAAAAGGTGCCAGCAAAAATAGTCCGATGTACATCTCAATATACCAGGCGTAGTTAGCGCCGCTGTAATTGAGAACACTCCACATCGCCGTGCCAATAGAAAATTCAAATCCAAGTACAAACCTTTTATAGATGATGCAGGCAATGCTGGCAATGACATAGATGCCAAGTGTTTTGACGATGCCGCGATAATAGCTTTTCGAAAGCGTCTTTTTGCACATAAGGCAGCCCGTCAGCAGAATAAACAGAGGCACGCAGACCGTGAAAGCGGTTCGCATGGTGGTCATGACAAACATCCGCTTGCCGTTCACCACCTCATGATAAAAGCCGTTATTTAGGAAAAAGTGAATGGAAATCACGCTGAACATTGCAAAAATGCGTGTAATATCCAGCGCGGAGTTGCGTTTTGAAATATCCATGGCGACGATCTCCTTCGTATGTAAACATTTGTGGCGCAAGACGGTAAAAATGCCGCAGGGATACCCCGTCAGCACAGAGCATCCCTGTTTTCAATGAGCGATTATTCTTCGGTATTTTCTGCCTTTTCGGGCTGCTTGACAGCGATGGAAAGCTCGTCGAGCGCCTTAAGATCGGGCAGAGCAGGGCAGTTAGTCATCAGCTCGGATGCATTCTGCACCTTCGGGAAGGCGATGACATCGCGAATGTCGTCGAGTCCCAACGCCAGCATGACAAGGCGGTCGAAGCCGAATGCCATACCCGCGTGCGGCGGAACGCCGTACTTGAAGGCTTCGAGAAGGAAGCCGAACTTTTCATTTGCTTCTTCTTTGGTTAAGCCGAGCAGTTCAAACATCTGCGCCTGAACCTCGGCATCGTGAATTCGCACGGAGCCGCCGCCCATCTCATAGCCGTTGAGCACGATGTCGTATGCCTTTGCGCGGATTTTGCCGGGATCGGAGTTGATATATTGCAGATCCTCCTCCATGGGCATGGTGAAGGGATGGTGCATCGCATAATAGCGTCCGTCCTCCTCGTCGTATTCGAGCAGGGGGAATTCGGTGACCCACAGGAACTTGAAGTCCATGGGATCGCAAAGTCCCAAACGGCGCGCGATCTCACAGCGGAGTGCGCCCAACGAATCAAAGACGACCTTATTCTTATCTGCAACGATGAAGATGATGTCGTTTTCGCCTGCGCCGAGCTTTGCAAGAACTGCCGCATTTTCTTCCTCGGCCAGGAATTTTGCATAGGAGGAGGAAATCTCGCCGTTTACATTTTTATACCATGCAAGGCCCTTTGCCTTGTAGGACTTGACGTAATTGGTGAGGGCGTCGATCTCCTTGCGGGAGAACTTTGCCGCCGCGCCGTCGATGACAATGGCACGGACGGAGCCACCGTTTGCAATGGTATCGGCGAATACCTTGAAGCCGCAATTTGCAAGCACATCGGAGATGTCGCGCAGCTCAAAGCCAAAGCGCATATCCGGCTTGTCGGAGCCGAAACGCTCCATTGCCTCATGCCACGTCAGACGAAGGAACGGCGTGGGAAGGTCGATACCCTTGAATTCCTTCCAAAGCTTGACAAGGAACTTTTCGTTAAGCTCCATGACATCTTCCTCGGTAACATAGGACATTTCAAGGTCGATCTGGGTAAATTCGGGCTGGCGGTCTGCGCGCAGATCCTCGTCGCGGAAGCAGCGTGCGATCTGAATATAGCGGTCAAAACCGGACAGCATGAGAAGCTGCTTATAAAGCTGCGGCGATTGGGGAAGCGCGTAGAATTTGCCGGGATGCACACGGCTGGGTACGAGATAATCGCGCGCACCCTCGGGCGTGGGCTTGATCAGACAAGGAGTTTCGATTTCGAGGAAATTGTTTTCGGTATAATACCTGCGCACGATCTGCGCAATTTTGGAACGCGCGATGATGTTGGATGCCAGGTCGGGGCGGCGCAGGTCAAGGTAACGGTGCTTGAGACGCAGCTCAGGCTTGACATCGGAATTTTCAACGATTTCGAAGGGGGGTGTCTGGGAGGCGGAGAAGACCTTCAGCTCGGTGACGGCGATCTCCACTTCACCGGTGGGAATATTCTTGTTGACAGCACCCTCTCCGCGTGCGCGTACCACGCCATGGGCGCAGACAGAATATTCCGAGCGCAGGGTGAAAGCGGTGTCAAATACAGCCTTGTCGGTGTTGTCGTCAAAGGCAAGCTGTACGATGCCGGTACGGTCGCGCAGATCAATGAAGATCAGACCGCCCAAATCGCGCTGACGCTGTACCCATCCCATGAGGCAGACCGTTTCGCCGATGTTTTTTGCGGAAAGCTCTGCACAGTAGCAGGTACGCTTATCGTTTTTTGTAAGTTGTGCTCCCATTTTTGTTTCTTCCTTTATGATAGTATTTCTGAATTCATTTGGACAATGTAAGCGGAAAGCTCGTGAAAATCCGCCGTCACGGCATCTGCGCCGAATTTGATCAGCTCCGTCTCGGGATAGGAGGTGGTCACAGCCATACATCGTGCGCCCGCGGTCTTTGCCGCCTGCACGCCCATGGTCGCATCCTCAAGCACCAGCGCATTTTGGGGGTCGATGCCTACACGATCGGCGGCGCATAAAAATACATCGGGATCGGGCTTTTGCTTTTTTACATCGTTGGCAGAGATCACCGCATCAAAGAAATCCGCATCGAATCCGAGCCGTTTCAGATTCAAAACCACGCGGATGCGATCGGCAGCCGATGCAATGGCAATTTTCAGCCCCGCCTTTTTCACCGTCCGCAAAAGCTCTGATGACCACGGAAAGACAACCACCCACTCGTCAATATGCTTTTCATATATTTCATATGTCCGCAAATTCATATCGTAGGTGTACGGCTTACCGTATTTCTGCGCCACGCCCGCGATGAATCTGTTATCGCCAAGTCCGGTGAAGGGCTTAAATTCCTTTGGATGTGCATGAATCCCCCACTTGACAAGCGCTTCTGCGGAAGCTCTCGCGAGGGCACCTTCGGAGTCGATGAGGGTGCCGTCCATGTCGGAGATCACAAGCTTGATTTGATTGTTCATATTGGCATCAGCACCTCGTTTTTACCGTTTGTCTGCGGCATATTATTATTATATCAAACCCCAACACATTTTGCAATAGGAAACCTCTAAAAATTGACAAAAATCCGAGGATTGCGAAAGGCTATTTACCGCAGCCCGTAATAATGCCGCCGCCGATGACAAGGTCGCCGTCATACAGCACCACGGACTGTCCCCTAGTGAGCGCACGCTGCGGCTCATCAAATTCCACATGCAGTGAATTTTCGCCCGTTTGCCATACGGTGGCAGGGGCATCTTTTTTTCCGTAGCGCGGTTTTGCCATCACGCGCAGAGGGGTTTGGAGCTTGTCAACAGCAATGAGATTGATGTCCTCGGCATCAAGAGACTTGGAAAAGAGGGCAGGCTCATCGCCCAGCGTAACGGTATTTGCAAAGGGATCAATGCGGCTGACAAAAACGGGACGCCCCATGGCGATGCCAAGTCCCTTTCGCTGTCCGACGGTATAGCGGATGATGCCGCGATGCTTGCCGAGAATATTGCCGTCCTCGTCAATGAAATTGCCCTCACGCGGAATTCTTCCCGTATATCGCTCGATAAAGGAGGCGTAATCGCCGTCGGGAACAAAGCAAATATCTTGGCTGTCCGGCTTGTCGGCATTGAGAAAGCCCTGCGCTTCTGCAATCTGACGCACTGCATCCTTGCTCATGCCGCCAAGGGGGAACATTGTGCGCGAGAGCTGTGTTTGCGAGAGCGCCCATAGAACATAGGTCTGATCCTTTTTCTCATCGGCGGCGCGTCGGAGCAGCATTCTGCCGGATACGCTGTCTTTTTCCACGCGGGCATAATGTCCCGTGGCGATATGGGTACAGCCCATTTCATCGGCAGTGGAAAGAACCTGCCGCCATTTGATGAGGCGGTTGCAGTCAATGCAGGGATTTGGCGTTCCGCCCGCTTCATAGGTGGCGACAAAACGGTCGATGACATGCTCCCTGAAGTGCGCGCCGAAGTTGAGCAGATGATGCTCGATACCGAGACGCTCCGCCACGATGCGAGCATCCTCTGCATCGGAGAGGGAACCGCAGGCGGATTCTTCGCCAAGCTCCACATCCGGTGAATAAAGTCTGAGCGTTACGCCGAGGGCATCAAGCTCCTGCTTTTTTATCAGATATGCGGCAACCGAGCTGTCCACACCGCCGCTCATGGCTATCAGTATGCGATTCAAAGCTGTTCCTCCTGTGATTAGGCAAAAAAGTTCCCTTGCGGGAACTTTTTTGATTGTTTCTCAGAAATACGGTTCTCTTACTGCGCCGCGTCAACAATAACGGTAAAATCTGCGGCTCTGAGGGATGCGCCGCCGATCAGACCGCCGTCCACATGCACCTTTGCGAGCAGTTCTGCCGCATTCTTTGCGTTCATGGAGCCGCCGTACTGAACGGTTACAGCCTCAGCCGCATCTGCGCCGAACATTTCCGCAACAGCGGCACGGACGAAGCCATTGCCCTCGTCTGCCTGATCAGCGGTCGCGGTTACACCCGTGCCGATTGCCCATACAGGTTCGTAAGCGATGATGATGTTCTGGAGCTGTTCCGGCTTAACATTCGTGAGCGCCATTTTAGTCTGGAACTTTAGGAGAGTTTCGGTGTAGCCGAGTTCTCTCTGCTCCAGCGTTTCGCCGACGCAGACGATTGCGGTAAGACCGGCATTGACAGCTGCGAGCGTGCGGAGATTGACGGTTTGGTCAGTCTCGCCGAAATACTGACGGCGCTCGGAGTGACCGATAACGACGTATTTCACACCGCACTCATTGAGCATCTTCGCGGAAATTTCACCGGTGTAAGCACCGGATTCCTTGAAATGTACGTTTTCTGCACCAATCTTGATGTTTGTGCCCTTTGTTGCTTCAACAGCAGCGGCGATGTCAACTGCGGGAACGCAGAGAACGATGTCACATCCATCTTTGCCTGCAACCATCGGAGCAAGTTCTTTCATGAATGCGGAGGTTTCGGATGGAGTCATGTTCATTTTCCAGTTGCCTGCGATAACGGTTCTGCGGGTAGCTTTATTCATATTTATGTTCCTTTCGATTTTTGACAGGAAAATTCAAATGCGGAAAGCAAAGGCAGAACCTTCGCCTTCCGCGAATATTACATTTAGATGCGCCAAACGATAGATCGCTCGGTTATTATTCCTTTTCGTTGAGGCATGCGATGCCGGGAAGCTCCAGACCCTCGAGGAATTCGAGAGATGCGCCGCCACCGGTGGAAACATGAGTCATCTTTTCAGCGTAGCCCAGAGTTTCAACCGCTGCTGCGGAGTCGCCGCCGCCGATGATGGAGATGGCGCCGGACTCTGCGATTGCCTTTGCAACTTCCTTGGTGCCGCTTGCAAAATTCTCCCATTCGGAAACGCCCATCGGGCCGTTCCAAATTACGGTGCCTGCACCGACGAGAGACTTGGCGTAAAGCTCTTGTGTCTTTTCGCCGATGTCAAGACCCATCCAGCCATCCGGAATGGAATCGGAGTAAATACGCATGAAGGTTGCATCTTCCTTATACTCACGAGCGATGATATTGTCAACGGGAAGCAGGAAGTTTACGCCCTTTTCAGCAGCTCTTACCATCAGATCCTTTGCGAGATCGAGCTTGTCATTCTCGCAGATGGAGATGCCGATGGGATTGCCCATTGCTTTGAAGAAGGTATAAGCCATACCGCCGCCGATGATGATGGTGTCGCACTTTTCAAGGAGATTGTTGATGACGCCGATCTTATCGGAAACCTTTGCACCGCCCAAGATAGCAACGAAGGGACGAACCGGCTCGTCAAGAGCCTTGCCCATAATTTCGATTTCTTTCTGAATCAGATAACCGCAAACAGCTGTTTCAAGGTAGTCGGCCACACCTGCGGTGGAAGCATGTGCACGGTGAGCGGTGCCGAAAGCGTCGTTGACATAAATGTCAGCAAGACTTGCCATTTCCTTAGCGAATGCAGGATCGTTCTTTTCTTCTGCTGCATGGAAGCGCACGTTTTCGAGAAGCAGAACCTCGCCGTCCTTCAGAGCAGCTGCCTTAGCCTTTGCATCGGGACCGATTACGTCCTTGGCGAGAGTAACATTGATTCCCTTCTTGATGAGGTCATCGGCAACGATCTTCAGAGAAAGCTTGGTAATGTCGCCCTTCGCCTTTTCGAGAGCTGCCGCAGTAGCTGCTGCCTGCTCATTTTCGGGAAGTGCTGCAATCTTTGCCTTTTCCTTCTTGTCTAATTTAATCTCAGCGTCTAAAACATTGTGAGGTCTGCCCATGTGGGAGCAGAGGATGACTTTTGCGCCGTTGGCAATGAGATATTGGATGGTCTTCATTGCGCCGACGATACGCTTGTCATCGGTAATCACGCCATCCTTCACGGGGACGTTGAAATCGCAGCGGCAGAGAACTCTCTTGCCGGAAACCGCGATATCTTCTACGGATTTCTTGTTATACATACTTATGACCATTGCTTTCACCGCAGTGAAAGCTACCTTTCTCCCCTTTTGGGGCTTGATTTACGCAGCAAAACCGTGGCCTGTGACCTTATTGGAGCCACAAATGCCCGACGGAAAGATTTCTCTTTCGATCTTTTCGCCTTATGAAAAAATAACGAAACTGTGGTTTTGAAATCTGAACTATCAATATTTTATCACATTCTTTTCATTATATCAACAGAAATTTGTGAAATAATCATCAATTTAAGAAATTTTTCGATTTATGACAAAAATTTTCCGTTCATGGTCTGCCAAGTGGGCATTTTGACATGGTTTTCGTCAGATAAATGCCTTTGCCGCGAAATAAACGAGCACAATGATACCGAGCACGATTCGATACCGTCCGAACACCTTAAAATCGTGTTTTTTGATGTAATCCATCAAGAATCGGATGCACACCATCGACACCGCAAAGGCGCTCACCATGCCAACAAGCAGAATAATTGCTTCCGATGCCTTAAAGTCAAATCCATACTTGACCAGCTTAAGCAGTGAAGCACCGAACATGACGGGAATGCCGAGAAAAAAGGTGAATTCCGCGGAAATGGTACGATTGACACCGAGCATCAAGCCGCCGAGGATGGTTGCGCCCGAACGGGAAGTGCCGGGAAAAATTGCCGCGATCAGCTGAAAAAGTCCGATTCCAAGCGCGTGTCGGAAGGTGAGTTCGTCAAGCGAGGCTACAGCCGCCGTCCTGTTTTTGTTGCGGCTTTCGACAATAATGAAAACCACACCTACGAGAATCAGCATGATCCCCACGGTTACGCTGTTATAAAACAGCGCGTCAATGAGGTCGTCAAAAAGCAGCCCAACCACAGCGGCAGGCAGACATGCGACGGCAATTTTCAGCCAGAGCATGAATTTGTCGCGGCTGATGATGCCGCATATTTCGCCTTTTTTCGAGAAAGGCTGGATTTTGTTCCAGAAGATGACCGCCACCGCCAAAATTGCGCCTAACTGGATGACCACCTCAAACACGCTCATGAATTCGTCCGAAACATCCATGCGGACAAATTCGCCAAGCAGAATCAAATGTCCCGTGGATGAAATGGGAAGCCATTCGGTGATGCCCTCCACGATGCCGAAAAACAGCGATTTCAGAATTTCAATTAAAAGTTCCATACGATCTCCTATTTTGCTCGAACAATATCTCCGGGCGTCACGGCAAAGGGTACCTTAGCCGTGAATGTCATATAAGGATGCGGCGCGGATTCAATCTCGGTGCCCTCATCGTTGAAAAGTGCGCCGAAATGCAGATCTTTTCCGATATTTCCGGGGGTGATGATCTCTGCATCCGAATGCGCAAACACCTTGTTGCGCTGCATAAAAGTGGCGATGCCCGTCGCTTCATCGTATGCCGTAACAAGGCAGAGATATGCTTTTTCCTTTATATAGCCGGGCTGCTTTGCGGAATTTGCGTCCTCCATCGGCTTTGCAAAATAATAGCCGGTACTGTATTCACGATGGCTGACCGAGCTTAACTCGCGCAGCCATGCGGGATCGTAAGTATACTTTGCCGGATCCGACGCATAACGGTCCATTGCCATGCGATAGGTGTTGGTGACGACGGCAGCGTAATACTCGCTTTTCATTCTGCCCTCGATCTTGAAGCTGTCGATGCCCGCCTCCATCAGTTCGGGGATATGCTCGATCATGCACATATCCTTTGAGGAGAGAAAGAAGGTGCCGCGTTCGGTTTCCATCACAGGCAAACGATTGTCGGGACGCTTTTCCTCGGTGATTTCATACATCGCATTGCCCTCATCGTCCGCATAGGAGGACGGCGCAAAGGTCATATTCCAGCGGCAGGGCTGTGCGCATTTGCCTCGATTGGCATCTCGCCCTACGAAATGCTGGGAAAGCAGACAGCGTCCGCTGTAGGATACGCACATGGAACCGTGGATGAACGATTCCAGCTCCAGCGTGGAAGGTGTATTCGCACGGATTTCCTTGATTTCGGCAAGTGTCAGCTCGCGCGCCAAAACCACGCGCTTTGCGCCAAACTTATGCCACTGACAGCATGCCGCCGCGCTGACGGTGCTCATTTGGGTGGATACATGCAACTCCGCTTCGGGCAGATGCTCCTTCACCAGTGCCATCACGCCGATGTCAGCGGCAATGACCGCGTCGATGCCTGCGCCGCGCAGACCTTTTACAAACGCCTCCAGCTTTGGATATTCATCGGTATGCGGCATGGTATTGAGCGTCAGATGCACGCGCACATTCCGTGCATGGGCATATTCCACCGCCGCAAAAAGCTCCTCCGTCGTAAAATTGTCCGCCGCCGCCCGCATGCCGAAATCATCGCCTGCCAAATAGACTGCGTTGGCGCCGTATCGGATCGCCGCCTTCATTTTATCAAAATTTCCTGCCGGAGACAGCAGCTCCGGCATTCTTTTTTCTGCTTGCATCATGATAGATCTTCCTTTTTCGGCTTTATTTCTTTCTGTAATTATATCACAAAGAAACAGCTCCTGTCAACCGGAGCGGAGGATTTTACAAAATATTGCGTTTATGAATGTAATTTGAAAATTTTTTCAATTGCATTTTACGCAAAACCCCCTTGCAATTTCTGCCGTCATCCTGTATAATGGATATGGCTGATAGTTCTGCGAAAGTCGGAATTATCCATGCAAACAAAAAGGAGAATTTCCATGATCAAGGTCGTTTCGGTTGACAACATGAAACGCAGTGATGCGCATACCGCTGTCACCTCATCGTCCTACCGTGAGCTGATCGCGCGCGCCGGACGCGCCATTTTCGGGTCTGTGGAATGGAAGCCGCCCGTTGCCATCGTCTGCGGCTCGGGCAACAATGCCGCCGACGGCTTTGTCGTGGCAGAATTGCTCCATGAGGCGGGCATTGGGTGCACGCTGTTTTTGCTTTCGGAGCGCTTCTCCTCCGATGGGAAACATTATTTCGAACGGTGTCTGGCAACGGGCATTCCCGTCAAACGCGGACTTGATGAAATGTCCCTCACAGGCTATAAAACGGTGCTTGATTGCATCTTCGGCACCGGCTTCAAGGGTGAGGTGAAAGAGCCATACCGCACCGCCATCGAGCGTATCAATGCCTCGGGTGCCTATGTGGTTTCCGTGGATATTAACAGCGGACTCGGCGGAGACAGCGGACTTTCGGACTGCTGTGTACGTTCGGATCTGACCGTTTCCCTCGGCAATTTCAAAAGCGGATTGTTTCTCAATTCCGCGAAAGATGTCATTCAAAATAAAATCAATTGCGATATCGGCATCAAGCTGCTCGATGAACCAGCCTACCTCATCGAAGCCGCCGATATTCGCCGTTTGTTCGACGGTCGCCTCCACAACTCCAACAAAGGCGATTACGGCTATGTTGCTCTTGTGGGCGGCTCTTTGGAATACAGCGGTGCGGCGAAGCTTGCCAATTTGTCCCTTTCTGCTCTGCGCGCAGGCGCAGGCGTGGCAAAGCTGGCGGTGCCGCGCGGCATTGCTCCCTCTGTACTTCCGTATTTGCTCGAATCCACCCTATTTCCGTTAGACGATGCGGACGGCGACTATCGCTTTCACAGCGAAACGATGGATCGGCTGATGCATCACACCGCCGCGGCGGCTGTGGGGATGGGCATGGGACGCTCTGTGGAAGTATGCCGACTATTAGAACATCTCTTTTGTTCATACAGCGGCCGTCTTGTTATCGACGCGGACGGTCTGAATGCGCTCGCGGAAATGGATGCGGGCAGTTTCAAAAACACATCTTGCCAGAGGATCCTCACACCCCACCCGGGAGAGTTTGCGCGTCTCTGCGGCAAAAAGATCGAGGAATTCCGCGAGGATCTCATAAGCGCGGCAAAAGATTATGCCGCATCCGTCGGTGCGATCGTTCTGCTCAAGGGACCGACCACCGTCGTCACCGACGGTAAAACCGTGTATTTGGCGGATCGCGGATGCTCGGGCATGGCAACAGCCGGCAGCGGAGATGTGCTTTCGGGTATTCTTGCGGGCATCTGTGGATTTGTTTCGGACGAGGATCTGTTGCTTGGCGTGGCGGCGGGGGCATATTTGAACGGTCTTGCGGGAGAGATCGCGTCACGCACGGTTCCCACCGCTTCGATGATTGCGGGCGATACGGTCCGCGCCATCCCCGAAGCTGTTCGCGAGATCCTTTCCACCTGCGAATCTGAAAAATAAAAAAGAAAAGGGAAGCCTTCATTCTTGTGAAGGCGTGGTATCCATCATGAAGATCTACAAATATTCTGATGCACCCATTGAAGTTCACGGACTGCCGTTTTTCCATGAGAACGGCATTTTGGAGCGCGTCCCCGCCGAGGTGCGCGAGAAGGTGCCTACGCTGGCGTTCCTTGGCAGACGCTGCCCGGGCGCGCGCCTTTGCTTCCGCACG
>JAZTWJ010000099.1:0-21415 GCA_045635785.1 Candidatus Flemingiibacterium sp. | reverse complement strand
GTCGCGGACTGTACCGCCGGTAAGGATTTTCACCTATCCCTGAAGAAAATAGTATGTATGGGGAATGGAAACCATTCCCCATACAAATTCAGCATAAGCTGTAGGAATCGAAATTATTCCTCGATTTCAGCAACGACGCCGGAACCAACGGTACGGCCGCCTTCACGAATAGCGAGACGCAGACCCTTCTCGATAGCGATGGGGGTGATGAGCTCAACCTTCATGTCAACGTTGTCGCCAGGCTTGCACATTTCAACGCCCTCGGGGAGGTTGATGATGCCGGTAACGTCAGTAGTTCTGAAGTAGAACTGAGGACGGTAGCCAGAGAAGAAGGGCTTCTGACGGCCACCTTCTTTTTCGGTCAGAACGTAAACCTGAGCGGTGAACTTGGTGTGGGGGTTAACGGAGCCGGGCTTGCAGAGAACCTGGCCGCGCTCGATCTCGTTCTTCTGAACGCCGCGGAGCAGTGCGCCGATGTTGTCGCCTGCTTCAGCAGAGTCGAGGAGCTTGTGGAACATTTCGATACCGGTTACAACAGTCTTTCTGCGCTCGTCGGTAAGACCGATAATTTCAACTTCTTCGTTCAGCTTGATGACACCGCGCTCAACACGACCGGTAGCAACAGTACCACGACCGGAAATGGAGAATACGTCCTCAACAGGCATAAGGAAGGGAAGGTCATCGTTTCTTGCGGGAGTAGGAATGTACTCATCAACGGTCTTCATGAGCTCGATGATGGAAGCATATTCCGGAGCGGAAGTATCGGTGCTTTCGGAGAGAAGAGCCTCACGAGCGGAACCGCGTACGATGGGAGTATCATCACCCGGGAAGTCGTACTCATTGAGCAGGTCACGAATTTCCATATCAACGAGGTCGAGAAGCTCAACGTCGTCAACGATGTCGCACTTGTTCATGTATACAACGATTGCGGGAACGCCTACCTGGCGAGCAAGAAGAACGTGCTCGCGGGTCTGCTGGAGAGGACCGTCAGTACCTGCAACAACGAGGATAGCGCCGTCCATCTGAGCAGCACCGGTGATCATGTTCTTAACGTAGTCAGCATGGCCGGGGCAGTCAACGTGTGCGTAGTGACGATTTTCGGTCTCGTACTCAACGTGACGGGTGTTGATTGTGATACCACGTGCCTTTTCTTCGGGCGCGTTATCGATCTGGTCGTAAGCCATGAACTCGTTCTTGCCGTTTGCAAGGGAGAGAGTCTTGGTGATAGCAGCAGTAAGGGTGGTCTTACCATGGTCAACGTGACCGATGGTACCAATGTTTACATGGGGTTTCGTTCTTTCGAATTTAGCCTTTGCCATTTTTAATTTCCTCCTTGAAATTAAGTTTTATTATTTTTTGTGTTAAAACCACGGGAAGGGAAGACCCTTCCCATGGTAAAAAACCGAATTAAGCGTAAGGGTTACGCCTTCTTGCCTCTTTCGACAATGATCTTTTCCTGAATGGACTTCGGAACCTCTGCAAAGTGGCTGGGCTCCATGGAGTACATACCGCGACCCTGCGTTCTGGAACGAAGATCGGTTGCATAACCGAACATTTCGCCCAGCGGAACAAAGCAGTTGACCTGCGTTGCGCCATTTTCAGCGTCCATGGACTGGATCTGACCGCGGCGGGAGTTTACGTCACCGATTACGTCGCCCAAATAATCGTCGGGAGTAATAACTACAACCTTCATCATAGGCTCGGTAATAACCGGATCTGCCATCTTCATAGCTTCCTTGAAGCACATGGAACCTGCGATCTTGAACGCCATTTCGGAGGAGTCAACCTCGTGGTAGGAACCATCGTAAAGAGTAACCTTAACGTCAACTACGTTGTAGCCGGCGAGGACACCCTGCTGCATAGCAGCCTGGATACCCTGGTTAACAGGTTCGATATATTCCTTCGGAATTGCACCGCCGACGACCTTGTTCTCGAACAGGTAGCCTGCACCGGGCTCGTTGGGTTCAACAATGATCTTACAGTGACCGTACTGACCCTTACCACCGGACTGACGTGCATACTTGTGCTCGTGGTCGACCTTCTTGCGGATGGTCTCCTTATAAGCAACTTGAGGTTTACCTACGTTTGCTTCGACCTTGAATTCGCGGAGCAGACGGTCAACGATAACTTCCAGGTGAAGCTCACCCATGCCGGCGATGATGGTCTGACCGGTCTCGTCATCAGTGTAGGTGCGGAAGGTGGGGTCTTCTTCAGCGAGCTTGGAAAGCGCAATACCCATCTTTTCCTGACCGGCTTTGGTCTTGGGCTCGATGGCAACACGGATAACAGGCTCGGGGAACTCCATAGATTCAAGGATGATCGGATTGTTTTCGTCGCAGAAGGTATCACCGGTGGTGGTATTCTTTACGCCGATAACAGCAGCGATATCGCCGGAGTAGCAGGTGTCAATGTCCTTACGGTCATTTGCATGCATCTGCAGGATGCGGCCGAAGCGCTCTTTGGAATCCTTGGTGGAGTTGTAGACAGCTGTGCCGGACTGTACGGTACCGGAGTACACGCGGAAGTAGCAGAGCTTACCTACAAAGGGGTCAGTCATGATCTTGAACGCGAGAGCAGAGAAGGGAGCTTTATCGTCCGCAGGACGCTCGTCCTCTTCCTCTGTTCCGGGAATGACACCCTTAATTGCGGGAATGTCGAGCGGAGAAGGCATGAAATCGACGGTAGCGTCGAGCAGCTTCTGAACGCCCTTATTTTTATAAGAAGTACCACATACAACGGGAACGATCTTGTTTTCGATGGTTGCCTTACGCAGAGCAGCCTTGAGCTCGTCGATGGTGATCTCCTCACCCTCGCAGTAGCGCATGAACAGATCCTCGTCGGTCTCGCAGATCGACTCGATCATAGCAGTGTGATACTCTTCAGCTTTTTCAAGCATGTCAGCGGGAATTTCTTCCACACGCATGTCTTTACCGAGGTCATCATAGTATACGTCAGCCTTCATTTCCATGAGGTCGATGATACCCTTGAACGTATCCTCGGCACCGATCGGAAGCTGGATCGGCACAGCATTCGCCTTCAGGCGATCCTTAAGCATCTGGACAACGCGATAGAAATCGGCGCCCATGATGTCCATCTTGTTGACATAGCACATACGCGGAACGCGATACTTATCAGCCTGACGCCAAACAGTTTCTGACTGGGGCTCAACGCCGCCTTTTGCGCAGAGAACCGTTACAGAGCCGTCAAGTACGCGCAGAGAGCGCTCAACTTCAACGGTAAAGTCAACGTGGCCGGGGGTATCAATGATGTTGATACGATTATTGTTCCAGTGGCAGGTGGTAGCAGCAGAGGTAATGGTAATACCGCGCTCCTGCTCCTGAGCCATCCAGTCCATGGTCGCGCCGCCGTCGTGTGTCTCGCCCATCTTGTAGTTTACGCCCGTGTAGAACAGGATACGCTCGGTCGTAGTCGTTTTACCGGCGTCGATGTGAGCCATAATACCTATGTTACGGGTTCGATCAAGCGGGAATTCTCTTGGCATAATAAATGATTTCTCCTTTCAAGAAAACGCGGAAATTAATATCTGTAGTGAGCGAAAGCCTTGTTGGCTTCTGCCATTCTGTGGGTTTCTTCCTTCTTTTTGAAGGCGCCGCCCATAGAATTGAGAGCATCGAGGATCTCGTTGGCGAGTCTTTCTGCCATCGTCTTTTCACCGCGGGTTCTCGAATAAGAAACGATCCAACGAAGACCAAGAGTCTGACGTCTTTCAGCTCTGACCTCCATCGGCACCTGATAGGTCGAACCGCCTACACGGCGAGCCTTAACCTCTAATACAGGCATGATGTTTTCGAGTGCTTCGTTGAAAGCTTCGAGGGGATTTCTGCCCAGCTTTGCCTCTACGATTGCGAATGCATCGTAAACGATTTTCTGTGCAACACCCTTCTTGCCATCATACATAATGTTGTTGATAAGCTTGGTAACAAGCTTAGAATTGTACAACGGATCCGGTAAAACGTCTCTTTTTGAAATTTGACCTCTTCTCGGCACTGTACTTCCCTCCTTCATATAAATTATGATATCATAGGTACTCGAAAGATTACTCCCGTAAATGCTTGTTTTCGAAACGTCGGAAGACCGTTGCCGTTTTGCGGACCGGAACAAATCTCTTATTTTCGTCTGTTATCAAGATTTAGCTTGGGGTACTTTATACCTTTACGTTTCCTCACTTAAGAGCAGAGGACTCTCGTGCTTGAGAACGAATTATTTAGCTTTCGGTCTCTTTGCGCCGTACTTGGAACGGCTCTGGTTGCGGTTTGCAACACCCTGCGTATCAAGGGTACCGCGAATGATGTGGTAACGCACACCGGGCAGGTCACGAACACGTCCGCCGCGGATAAGCACTACGGAGTGCTCCTGCAGGTTGTGTCCGATGCCGGGAATATAAACAGTCGCCTCGAGGCCGTTGGTTAGTCTTACACGGGCAATCTTACGGAGTGCCGAGTTAGGCTTCTTCGGGGTGGTCGTGGTGACTTTTGTGCATACGCCTCTCTTCTGAGGAGAGCTTGCATCAGTCTGGGAGTCGATGAGCGAGTTGAAGCCGTGCTGAAGCACAGGTGACTTCGATTTGTAAACGCTCTTTGCGCGACCCTGCTTAACAAGCTGGTTAAAGGTTGGCATAGCGCACCTCCTTCGAAAAAATAGATTTGTTTTTGTCTTAACGGGAACTCCCGTTTTTACATGCCGCAAAACATATCAAGACATATTAAATTATACCACGGAATCCACCTGTTGTCAAGTGGTTTTTGACGAAATTTTCTTTATTTTGGGCAAAATCACCGCTTTGACCAAAATCGGTATTTCATAGGTTCATTATTCGCAACTTTTTGTCAACTTATACAGCACATGGAGGGAAAACAAAAGGCATCTTTTCAGCCGTCTTGCGAGAAGGACGAATATTCGAGGATCGCATACAATATAATGAGGTGAGAAGGGTGAACGATTTGATGGAAATTTTCGCGGCGGTATTGGCGGTTTACGGGACTTACAGAATCATTGGCGACATACGGGAATGGGTGGTCTTTCCCATTAGAATCAGACGGATGGTACGTGCTGCGCTTACGTTTTCCTGCGATGAAGCGGAGGAATACGCGCGCTATTTGCAGAATGAAAAGAAAATTTCTTCGGAACCGTTGATTATTTTATCGGAAAATGATATAATGGAAGCAGAAGAACTTGCCGCATCCTTTGAAGCGGCAAATAAAGATGAAGATAAGGATTCTGACTGTGCTGATCAATGAAATCACAAACGAAGCCGAGCTTGAAACCTTTCAAGGGACGGTGGAAGCGATCATCTACGAAAATCGGGAAAACGGATACACGGTTTTTGACATTTCGTCAGAAACTGATAATGATATTATCACAGCCTGCGGCATCATGCCGGGAACGGTGGTGGGCGATAAATTAAAGCTTATGGGCGGCTGGGCTATTCATCCGAATTACGGAAGACAATTCAAGGTCGCATACTATGAAAAAAGTCTGCCTGCCACCGCCAACGAGATCCTTCGGTATCTATCCTCGCGTGCCATCAAAGGCATCGGTCCCAAGACTGCGACTAAAATCGTGGAGATCTACGGCGAGGACACCTTTGATGTTTTGGAAAATCATCCGGATTGGCTTGCGAAGATCCCCGGCATCTCCGCATCAAAGGCCAGGGATATTTCCGAGAATTTTCGCGAGCAGTTCGGCGTTCGCACGCTTATGATGTTCTGCAGGGAATTTCTTTCGATGTCCATGTCTGTGCGCATCTATAAAAAGTGGGGCGGTGCCGCGCTGGATCGTATCAAGGCGAATCCTTACCGCCTGTGCGAGGATTTTTCGGGCATCGGCTTTGAGCGAGTGGACAAGCTTGCAAAAGGCATGGGCATCGCTGATGATTCGGACTTTCGCGTGGAGAGCGGTATCCGATACGTTTTAATTGATAATTCCCGCACGAACGGTCATGCGTTTCTACCCTATGAAAAACTCGCACAAGCCGCCGCCATGAAGCTTGGCGTTGAGGTCTCTCAAGTAAAAACCTGCATGGAAAATATGATAAAAGACGGGCGCCTCATTCGCACGGAAATCGAGGGGCTTGATGCGATCTACGAGCGCAAGGCGTATGGTTGTGAACATGAAATTTGCGAAAAACTGACACTCCTTGATCGCATTTGTCCGCGCATGGACGCGCGGGATGTGGAGCGCCATATCGAGCGCATCGAGGTGGAGGAAAACAAGCATTACGCAAAGCTGCAGCAACTCGCCATTCGCAATGCGGTAAATAACGGTGTTATGGTTCTGACGGGAGGTCCAGGTACAGGAAAAACCACGGTCATTCGCGCGGTGATCCGCATTTTTGACTTTATGGATCTCAAAATTGCACTTGCGGCTCCCACGGGACGCGCAGCGAAGCGCATGAGCGAGGCGACGCGCTGTGAGGCGAAAACCATCCATCGTCTGCTTGAAATGGATTATTCCGAGGAGGATACGCCTCGCTTCAAGAGAGATGAAACGGAGCTTCTCGACGAGGATGTTATCATCGTTGATGAAGCATCCATGATAGATATGTGGCTGATGCATTCGCTCCTGCGCGCCATCAAACCGGGTGCCAGACTGATGCTTATCGGCGATGCGGATCAGCTTCCGTCCGTAGGTGCCGGCAATGTGCTCAATGATATTATTGCAAGCGGACAGTTTACAACGGTGAAGCTGACGGAGGTTTTTCGACAGGCGGAGGAGAGCTTGATCATTACCAATGCACACCGCATTAACAACGGTGAATATCCTGTTCTGAATGAGAAGAAAAACGACTTTTTCTTCATGAATCGCTCCTTTGATAAGAATGTAGCGGCGACGGTGGCGGAGCTTTGGAAAACCCGTTTGCCGAATGCTTACGGAGATATGCTTTGCGAGGGAATCCAAGTCATCACGCCCTCACGAAAGGGCGTGGCTGGAACGGAGACACTTAACGCCATGCTTCAGGCTGCCCTCAACCCCCCCGATTCGCGCAAGCGGGAAAAGAAGGTGCGTGAGGTGATATTCCGTGAGGGAGATCGCGTGATGCAAATCAAAAACGATTACGACTTGATGTGGGAGAGGGACGGCAAGGAAGGCGTTGGCGTTTTCAACGGCGACATTGGCGTGATTGAAACCATCAATCTTCCGGCGGAGCAAATGGTCATCCGTTTTGACGACAGGGTTGCGACCTACGATTTTACAAAATTGGATGAGCTTGACCATGCGTGGGCGATCACGGTGCATAAGAGCCAGGGAAGCGAATATCCTGTGGTGATCATGCCTATGTACGCATCCTGCCCGCCGCAGCTTCTTTCGCGCAATTTGCTGTATACCGCAGTGACGCGAGCGACAAAGATGGTCATTCTTGTGGGACAGTCCGAGGTCGTATATCGCATGGTTGACAATAACCGTCTTGTTATGCGTTATACGGGACTTATGAGGCACTTGTGATGTTCATTGAATTGTTATTTCCGCCGACCTGCGTGATATGCGGGGAAACGGTGGCGAAGGGTGAAGTGCTTTGCGCGAAATGCGAAGTGGATTGGGAAATGGCAAAGGAAAAACAGCGTGTTTCGGGCGGCGGTGTGCCTGTCCGCAGCTACAACCCCACATACGGTGAACGGGCAGGAAACTGCGTGTTTCTGACGGGGTATTTCCAAAATGATAAACACGGTGCGGTGGCGCGGATGATATATAGGCTGAAATCAAAGGGCGATACTTCCGTTGTAAACTTTGCCGCAAAACAGCTGGCGTATCAGATACGCGAATGTATTCCCGAGCAACTGCTAAAACGGTGCGTTTTGACCTACATACCGCGCGGAAATAAGAATGCCGCGTACTACGGTTTCGACCACATGCACCGCGTGTCGCGCTCGCTGGCAGAGGAGTTAAATATTCCCATGCGGCGCATGCTCAAACGTGTCGGTTTTTCGCGCACGCAGAAGAATTTGGACAGAGCGCTTCGCAAGGAAAATGCGGTTCGTTCCATCGCTGCTCGTCCCCAAAAAGTCCCTGTCGATGCGGCGATCCTTATGATCGACGATATTATTACCACCGGCGCCTCAATGGATGCGGCGGCGACGGTTTTGCTTGATTGCGGTGCTTTGGAGGTTTATGCTTTTACGCTGGCGGCGACAAAATCGAGGGAATCCGAGGAGCTTCTGGTTCAAGAGCAATTTTGATCGCGGAGGTTATTTTATGATAACATTTTATCACGATAAAATGAACTGCCAAAGTAGACAAAAAACTTGTCGAAAAATCGTCATTATACATATTTACAAATGGTATCGAAAAGTGTATAATAAAATAGTGAATGAATGCTGGGCGGCGAATAGTCTCCTTGCTTAGGCAGTATCCTTCGGGAGTATGCTAATATTTTCATGAAAAAAACGGCCATGCGGAATAACAACCTTATGTTATCAGCGCGCAGTGCCGTTTTTTCGTTTTTTGTTCAAATTATTAATGTTTCGTAAAAATTGTCACAATGTGGTGGAAATCTGCATTTATATGTGATATAATATTATAGATAAAAATGTAAAGGAATCGGAGATCCGAATTAAAATATCAGCAATGACAAATTATGTAGAAAAAATTGAAAATCTCGACCTTCCGGTCATTCGTCTTCGCGGCATTATTGTTTTTCCCGGCACCGCGATCAGCCTTGAGACCACAGAGCCTGCGGCTCTGGCGGCATTGGATAACGCCTCCGCTTCCGGTGGTCTTGCATTCTTCCTTCCCCAGAAAAAGCAGGGAAAGGATCAGACGCCGGCGGATTTTGGAACGGTGGGAAGGATCAAACAGAACATCAAAACCACTGACGGCGCCCGCCGTGTAATCATAGAAGGCCTTACCCGCGCGCAGATTCAGGAAATGCGAGCTGTAGGCAAGCTTGAACTTGCAGGACTTCTTGTAAAATGGTGCAAGCTATCCGATAACGGCGGTTTGAAGGGCGAGGCATTGGTGCGCGAAGCGCGTGATGCGGCAAAAAAACTTGCAAAAATGATGCCGAAGCTTCCCGTTGAGCCAAGCGCCGCGCTGGATGCCATCACTTCTCCCGATGCGATGGCGGATTTTATTGCCGCCCATCTTTTGATTCGTTATGAGGACAAGCTGCATGTGCTGTCCATTTCCGAGCCGATGGCAAGAGCGGAGGAGGTCATTCGCCTGCTCTACGAGGAGGAACAGCTTCTAATGCTGGAATCCGAGGTGCATCACAAGGTTCAGGCGCGCATGAACAAGCGTCAGCGCGAGGCGATCCTACAGGAACAGCTTCGTGTTGTGCAGAACGAGCTTGGCATGGGCGAGGACAGCGAAATTTCGGAATATCAGGCAAAGATTCTTGCGGCAAATCTTCCCGAGGCGGTGGAAGAAAAATGCCTCAAGGAATTAGATCGCCTCGGAAAGAGTCAATTCGGTTCCGCAGAGGGAAGCGTGATCCGCACTTATCTTGACACCTGTCTTGAAATTCCGTGGAATAAGACCACAAAGGATCGCACCGATCTTGCACGTGCGCGCAAGATCCTCGACGAGGATCATGACGGCATCGAAAAGGTAAAGGAGCGCATCCTGGAATTTCTCGCAGTCAAAAAGCTGACGGAAAACCCGGGCGGTCAGATCCTTCTTTTGGTAGGTGCTCCCGGTGTGGGCAAAACCTCCGTTGCCGCTTCCATTGCAAGAGCGCTTGGACGCAAATATGTTCGTATATCTCTTGGTGGTGTGCGGGATGAAGCGGAGATTCGCGGTCATCGCAAGACCTATGTGGGCGCAATGCCCGGCAGAATCATAGCCGCACTTATGCAGGCAAAGACCCAAAATCCCGTCATTCTGTTGGACGAGCTTGATAAAATGACGCACAACAACATAAACGGCGATCCCGCTTCCGCGATGCTTGAGGTGCTGGATCCCGAGCAGAATAAAAACTTCCGCGATAACTATGTGGAGTTGCCCTTTGATCTGTCGCAGTGCGTATTCATTGCCACGGCGAACACGCTGGATACCGTGCCTCGACCGCTTCTCGACCGTATGGAGGTCATCGAAATGAAGACCTACACCCGTCTTGAAAAGCTGGCGATCGCAAAAAATCATATGCTTGCAAAGCAAGCAAAACGCTGCGGCATCAACCGCCGTGTGCTGAGAATGTCTGATGATGCGATTCTTGCGATCATCGACCGCTATACCCGAGAGGCAGGTGTGCGAAATTTAGAGCGATGCATTGCTTCCGTCTGCCGCAAATGCGCGGCGAAGTTCGCAGAGGATCCGAATGTAAAACAGATTCGAGTGAATGAAAGCAATCTGAGCGATTATCTCGGCGCACCCAAGCTCACCCGCGATAAGATCGGCGACACGGATGAGATCGGTGCGGTCAACGGACTTGCTTATACCGAGCTTGGCGGCGATATGCTTCGCTTGGAAGCCAACGTGTTTGAAGGTAGCGGAAAATTAGAGCTGACAGGCTCCCTTGGCGATGTAATGAAGGAATCCGCGCGCATTGCATACAGCTATGTCCGTTCCCGTGCCAAAGAATACGGCATCGACCCTGATTTTTACAAAAATAAGGATATACATATTCACGTTCCCGAGGGTGCGGTTCCAAAGGACGGACCATCGGCAGGTGTGACTCTCGTTACGGTGATTGCATCGGCGCTGTCGGGACTTCCCGTGCGACGCGATCTGGCAATGACCGGCGAGGTGACTCTCCGCGGTAATGTGCTTGCCATTGGGGGCTTGCGTGAAAAAACCCTTGCGGCGTATGCGGCAGGCGTAAAAACCGTTCTGATCCCCGAGCAGAATGCGCCGAATCTGTCGGAAGTTGCCGACGAGGTGCTGGAAAACATCGAATTTATCCGCGTGAAAACAGCGGATGAAGTTCTGGAAAGGGCTTTGATAAGATAATATGAATCTCAATCTCAACAACACGGAGCTTGTGATGACCGCGGGCTTTGCGACACAGTTTCCAACCGACAGATTGCCGCAGATCGCCCTTTCGGGGCGATCCAATGTTGGCAAAAGCTCTCTTCTGAATCGCCTTGTCGGCAGAAAGAGTCTTGCTCGCGTGTCCGGATCTCCCGGTAAAACCATCACCATCAATTTTTACCGTGTGGACAAAAAGTTTTATGTGGTTGACCTGCCCGGCTACGGCTTTGCAAAGCGCGCGCCTGCCGATAAGGCAAAATGGTCAAAGCTGACCGACTCCTATTTTACAAGCGGTACCATGAATGCGGTTGCACAGCTGATCGACCTCAAGGTGGGACCGACGGCGGATGATGAAATGATGCTCGATTTCTTAAATCAGTCGGGTGTGCCTTATATCATCATTGCCACAAAGGCTGACAAGCTGAATAAAACCGATCGTATGGCGGCACTTGATGCGCTCCGCAACCATCCCGACATTGCGGAGAATACGCCCATCGTCCCATTTTCTGCGCTGGACGGCTCGGGCAGAGACGATGCGATGCGAGAGATCCTCGCACTTCTTGCGTTATGATCGGCGGTCTTGATTTCACAAATCTCGGAGCGGCGGTGCTGGAGCTGGCGCAGCGTCTGGTGATTGTGCTCATTGCGCTGACCTTTCACGAGGTAGCTCATGGATGGGCGGCAAAGAAGCTAGGCGATCATACCGCCGATTCCTGCGGCAGACTGTCGCTGAATCCTATCCATCATCTGGATCTCTTCGGATTTATTTGCATGGTGCTGTTCCGCTTCGGATGGGCGAAGCCTGTGCCCATCAACGTGCGTAATTTCAAAAATCCCAAACGCGATATGGCAATCTCCGCCTTGGCGGGGCCCATCGCAAATCTCTTGCTGGCATTTGTTATCCTTTTGCCTTACGAAATTATGATCTCACTGCTTTATCACGATATTTGGATCCCAACAACGGATTTTGCAGCGAATCTGATCGAAGCGATCATCGCATTTGTAGGCTCATTCCATTATTTGAACATTACGCTGGCACTTTTCAATTTCATCCCTGTGCCGCCGCTGGACGGCTCGCGGGTGCTTTGGGCGATTCTGCCCGACCGCATTTATTTCGGTGTGATGAAATATGAAAGATATCTTTCGCTGGCGATCATGGTGCTTCTGCTGCTTGGCATTCTTGACAAGCCGTTGACGGTGGCTGCATCCGCCATTTCCTTTGGTATGCAGTGGATCTGGGAAATCCTTCCGTTCTTTGGTGTTTAATGAGATACCAAGTAAGATAAATCATAGAAAATTTCGACGAAGGTGCTTTATGGAACATATCAATTACAAATTGGAAGCCTTTGAAGGACCTTTGGATCTTCTTCTGCGGCTGATCGAAAAGAATAAGGTGCAGATCACCGATATTCCCATTGCCGTGATTTTTGAGCAGTATATGGAATATCTGGATCTGATGCAGGCGATGGATATGGAGGTTGCGGGCGAGTTTGTCGTCATGGCAAGCGAGCTGATGCTTATCAAGTCGAAGATGCTGCTTCCCAAAGTCGATCCAAACGAGGAGGATCCCCGCGAAAAATTAGCGGCGATGCTTGCCGAATATCAAAATATGAAGCAGGCGGCAGGCTATCTTTCGGGACAGTATGCACAGTTTTCGGGCAGACTTGTCAAGGACACCGATGAAGTCAAGCCCGATTCGGGTAGATTAGAGCCCCATGAAGCGGAGCTTTTGAAGCGCGTGATGCTGTCCATGCTTCGCCGACTTGATAAAAATGAAATGGATCGCGTGAATCGCGAGCTGTCGGAACGTCCCTTTGATCGCATTTTGCGAACGCCGATCGTGCCCGTCAGCGGCAAAATTTACGGTGTGATCCGCCAGCTTGTCAGACACGGTGAGATGCTGTATACCTCTATTTTGCTAACGGCAAAATCGAGAAGCGAGCTGATTGCAACCTTCCTTGCCGTTTTGGAGCTGGTACGCAAAAACCGTGTGGTTCTTCGTCCCATCGACGAAAACGAATTTGGCGATGCGGAGGATTTCAGAGTGATACTGAGCAAAGAAAGGAAAATTGCCGAAAATGGAGAAAATACAGCAGAAAGCTATACTTGAGGCGGTAATGTTCGCCGCAGGCTATCCCATTGAATACGAGAAGCTGGCTGTTGCGGCGGAATGCGAGATTCCAGATGTGAAGCTGCTTCTAAATGAAATGGCTGAAGAATATTCCAAGGCGGATGCAGGGCGCGGTATACAACTTCTTCAATTTGAGGAATCCTGTCAGCTTTGCACAAAGGAACAATTCGCGGATAAGATCCGCGTGGCGCTCGGCGTAAGACTTGGCGGCAACCTTTCGCGAAGCTCGCTGGAAACGTTGGCAATCGTGGCTTATCATCAGCCTGTAACGCGCTCATATATCGACTCTGTGCGCGGAATAGATTCCACCTATTCGGTCAACAATCTTACGGACAAACGGCTGATCGAGGTTTGCGGCAGATTGGATGCGCCCGGTCGTCCTGCGTTATATCGGACGACGGATGAATTTTTGCGGGTTTTCGGCATCACATCTCCCGATATGCTGCCGCCCGTTGAATTATTCGCAACCGTGGAAATAAAACCCGAAGAAAATTCTTGAAATGCTATATAAGGTTGGGAGGGGATGCGATGGGATGGCTGATCGCCGCGCTTGTCATCGCGCTGATCTTGTTTTTGAAAATCAGCGTGCGAGTCGACTTTGCGGATGACATGACGCTTTATGCGGGTATTGGTATCTTTCGCATCAAGCTTCTTCCGTCAAAGCCGAAAACGGCTCGCTTGAAGGATTACCGTATCAAGAGATTTCGGAAATTGCAGAAAAGATCCGAAATTGCATCTGTAAAGAAAGATAAAACATCGAAGAAAAAAGCCGCCGTCAAGGAGGCAAGCCCAGCTTCCGATGATACACAAAAGCCCGATCGGGATATTCTCGGTTTGGTGGGGAAACTGACCGATGTAACAAAGGTTTTCCTCTCACGGTTCGGGCATCATCTTCGCATTGACCTAAAGAGGCTGGTTATTATAATCGGTACGGGAGATGCCGCAAAAACGGCGGTGCTTTACGGCGCCGTATGCGGCGGTGTGCAGTGCTTGCTGGAGCTTTTGTATAACTGCATGCATCTGCATCTGCAAAAAGGTGCGCTTGCCGAGTTCGTTCGAGTAGAAGCGGATTTCCTCGCCGAAAAAACCGTCGCTTCGGCGGATGTTACATTTTCCTTCAGAATCTGGCAGTTGTTTGATATTCTCGTTCGTTCCGGTGTCAGGTATCTTCAAAAAGCTTGACGCAATCATGTTTTGAAAAAATTTCATTGTTTATAGAAAAGGAGACAGTATCATGGCAGAAAACAAAATTACTGGCATTATCGAAACCTCGCTTGAAAAAATCAAGAACGTTGTCGATGCAAATACCATCATCGGCACACCCATCAATACCCCCGGCGGCACCACAGTTATTCCTGTGTCCAAGGTTATGGTGGGCTTTGCATCGGGTGGCGTGGACTACGTTGGTAAAAATTCAAAAAAGGCTGCAGAAACCGCTACGCATAAGCCCGAGTCGCTGTCTTCAAACTTTGGCGGCGGCGGCGGAACGGGCGTTACCGTACAGCCCGTGGGATTCCTGGTGATTTCCCCCGATGGAAATGTTCAGCTTCTCAACGTTGGGGCGGGCTCTCAGGGCGCAGGCGACAAGATCGACTCGGTGGCAAATCTCATCGAGCGTTCTCCCGATGTGCTGTCTAAAATCGTGTCGATTTTCAAAAAAGACGATAAAAAATCCGATGCAGTTTCTGCAAACGATTCCTCTGCAGAGGTAGCCAAGGAATAACTTTCAGCGCATGAAGGATGCCCTGTTTGCGTATGCTTTCATTAAGCAAACGCAAGGAGGCAAAAAATGCGAAAAATTCTGACAATATTTCTGGTGACTGTCATATTGCTTGGACTTCAAATTCCCGTGGCGGCTTTGGAGCTTTCCGCAAAATCTGCCATCGTGATGGCGAAATCCGGTGAGATCGTGTTTGAACGCGATGCCGATACGCGCAGACCAATGGCATCGACCACTAAAATCATGACCGCGCTGGTTGCCATTGAATCGGGCGATTTACAGCGCGAGGTGACCGTTGCGCCCGAAGCGGTTGGTGTAGAGGGAAGCTCTGTCTATTTGAAGGCGGGGGATCGTTTGAATCTGGAATCCCTTGTATGGGCGCTGATGTTGGAATCGGCGAATGATGCGGCGGCGGCGATCGCCATGGAGCTTGGCGGTTCCATAGAGGGCTTTGCCGCGCTTATGAACGAAAAAGCGGCATCGCTGGGACTTGAAAATACGCACTTTACCAATCCGCACGGGTTATCGGATGAAGATCATTACACCACCGCAAGAGAGCTGGCGTTGTTATCAGCCCATGCTTTACAAAACGAAACCTTCAGAACCATTGCCGCATCACCCTCACATCGCATTCGCATAGGGGATACAGAGCGCATGCTTCACAATCACAACAAAATGCTGCGACTGTATGATGGCGCGGTTGGTGTGAAAACAGGCTTCACAAAAGCAAGCGGTCGCTGTCTTGTTTCCGCGGCGGAGAGGGAAGGATTAACTCTTGTAGCGGTGACGCTGAATGCGCCGGATGATTGGCATGATCATGCGGCGATGCTGGATCTCGGTTTTTCCTCCCTTGAATCGGTAAGATTGATCGAAGCGGGCGAATCTGCTTGCATCATCCCCTGTATCGGCGGTGATTTTCCCGATATTACGGTGAAAAACCGTGATGCGCTGTCTGTGGTTTTGCCGAAGGGTACGCATGAGATCAAGCGCACCATCGAGGTGCCGCGCTATTTTTGGGCGCCGATCGAAGCAGGTGAGATCGTGGGGCGCATTGTATTCCGCGAAGGAGAGCGCATACTTGGCGAGGTGCCGCTATACGCAGAGACTTCTGCGGCTCGTGTGCAGTATAAGAAGAACATTTTTGATAAAATTTTTGATCATTAGTTTATTATGGAAGAATTACGATTGCAAAAATATCTGGCAGATGTAGGTCTGATGAGTCGCCGCGCCGCCGAGCGGGAGATCTCCCGCGGCGCGGTTCTCGTCAATGGCATCCCTGCCGAAATCGGGCAGAAGGTTGATCCCGATATCGACAAAATCGAATATGAGGGCAAAATCATCAAGCAAGGCTTTAAGAATTTTGTTTATATCATGCTCAACAAGCCGCGCGGCGTTGTTACCACCGCATTCGATGAAAAGGGGCGAAAAAATGTGGTGGAGCTTTGCAGTGAAGTGGGCGCGCGCGTCTATCCCGTTGGGCGGCTTGACATGGATTCGGACGGTCTGCTTCTTTTGACCAACGACGGCGATCTTGCCATGAAGCTGACACATCCGCGCCATTTGATCCCGAAGATCTATCACGTGGATGTTATAGGGAAAGTGGATCGGCAAACCGTTCGAAGGTTGTCTTCGCCTATGGTCATCGACGGGTATGAGATCATGCCCGTACATACAGAAATTCATGCGATGACCGACGATGTCAGACGCAATGTGACCACCCTTCGCATGGAGCTTTACGAAGGGCGAAACAGACAGATCCGCAAAATGTGCGAAAAATGCGGACTTGAGGTGGTGCGATTGACGCGTATTGCCATTGGAGAAGTGAAGCTTGGCAATCTCAAACAGGGCACATGGCGGCATCTGACCAAATCACAGGTGGAATATCTAAAAAATTCCTCTGAGAAAAATTTGAAGAAAAAGGATCGGCAAAATGCTAATCATAAAACCAATTCAAGATAAAGATATGCAAAAATCTCTCTGTGCCGCTTGCGAAACGGCGTTTGATGTTGACAGCCTCGCCTATGGCGCATGGCTTGCCGACAAGCCGGAGAATGCATTTAACGGCACATTTCTCGGCATTTGTCAGTTCAAACTTGGCGAAACGGCGCACATTCTGTGCCTGTCAAAAGCAAAGGGAACGGACGATACTGAGGCGATGTTTATCATGGGACGGCAGACGATGAATTTCATTGATCTGCACGGCGTGCATTCGTGCACATTTGAGGGCGACTGCGAGGATAAATTCATTCGGTGGCTCGGATTTACGAAAAATGAGAAAGGAATTTGGACAGCGGATCTGGAAACGTTTTTCAAGCATCCCTGTGCATCGGAGCGAACGGAAAAATGAAAAAATACAAGATGATCGCCGCACTTCTGCTTGCGGCAATGTGCAGTGGATGCGGCGCGCCCGCTTCACAAGGGGGCCTTGTCACCGATGCGGTGACGACCGATGAAAACACCACCCATCTTTCCGTGCCTGTCGGCACTGAAACTACGGATGTAAATGTTCGCACCGAGGACGGAAGCGCTTTTGAATATCCCGAAACAACAGCTCTGCCCGAAGATGACGGTTCTACCACCATACGCTTCCTTGCGGCTGGGGATAATATCATCCACGAAAATGTTTTCCTCGATGCAAAAGCCCGTGCCAAAGAAGGCGAGAGCTACCAATTTGCCGATATGTACAAGGGCATCGCAAATATCGTTTCTACGGCGGATCTGGCGTTTATCAATCAAGAGACGCCCATTTGCGGTGACGAGTTAGGCATCTATGGCTTCCCGAACTTCAATACTCCCGAGGTGCTTGGCGATACGCTGATCGATCTTGGCTTTGACATTGTCAATATCGCCAACAATCATGTCCTTGACCGAGGCGAAAGGGGTTACCGCGGCACCCTCGATTATTGGTCAGAACGAAAAAACGACATTACCATGATCGGCGGCTACTATAACAAGGATGAATACGAGAACATCTGCGTTATTGAGGAGCAGGGCGTTTCCATAGCGTTCATCACCTATACTTATTCTACCAATAATATGTTCTTGCCCAAAAACAGCGAAATGTATGTCCCCTATATTGATCAAGAGGAGATCGTTCGCATGACGAAAAAGGCGAAGGAGCTTGCCGATCTTGTGTTTGTGGTCATGCACTGGGGCGACGAAAACAAGTGGAAGGTCAGCGATGAACAAAAAACTTTAGCAAGTGCTATCACCGAAGCGGGAGCGGACGTGATCATCGGCATGCATCCCCATGTGATCCAGCCGATGGAATGGCAGAGCGCATCTGACGGCAGTCAGACTCTGGTCATATATTCACTCGGCAATCTTATTTCCACACAATATGATAACTTCAATTTGGTCGGAGGCATCGTGACCTTTGACATTGTGAAGTCAAAAGCCGGTGAGATCTCCATCGAAAATCCCATCTACAATCCCACCGTTACCCATTACAACAAACAGCGGTTGGGGCTTCAGGTATATCTGCTCGAAAATTACACCGCGGAGCTCTGCGCTTTGCACGGAACACCGAATTTCGGCAAGGACAAAACATGGACACTTCCTCTGATCAAGTCCTATGCTACCGATAATATCGCGCCGGAATTTCTCCCCAAATTCATAACCAACTGAATCTTATAAGGAAGCCCTCGCTCTCGCGAAGGTACGGTAATTACTATGCTCGACAGTCTGCTTTTCAGTCTTAACTCCGTTGCTCCGATCTTTATTTTGACCATGCTCGGCGCACTTTTCGGTAAGAAAAAACTACTTAACGAAGGATTCTTATCTGCCGCAGACAAGATGGTTTTCAAAATCTGTCTGCCTTGTCTGCTGTTTATCGATATTGCGGAGGCGGATCTCGGTGAATATGCGAATCCAAAGCTGCTGGCTTTTTGCCTCGCCGCTGTGGTTTTATCCTTTGTGGTCCTTTGCCTTGTCATACCGACCTTCTTAAAGGACAAAGCAAAGTGCGGCGCCTTCATTCAAGGCGCTTACCGTGCCAATACTGCCATCATCGGTCTTGTGTTGGCAGAGAACATGTTTGGTGCGCAGGGACGTTCTACAATGGCTTTGGTACTGCCGTTTATTGTTGCGCTTTATAACGCCTTTGCGGTCGTCATTCTGTCGATCTACGCGCCTGCCGAGGTAAAGCTGACACCTCAACAGATGACGGTACGCATTACAAAAACGGTAGTGACAAATCCTTTGATCATCTCCATCGCTTTGGCGCTTCTCTGGCAGATGACAGGACTGACCTTGCCCTTGCTTGCCTCACGCAGTCTTGATTATTTGGCAGGTATGACGACACCGCTGGCGCTGATCAGCCTCGGTGCATCCTTCCGCTTGGACTCCCTCAAGGATCGAATCGGATTGACGATGATGGCATCGCTGATCAAAACCGCGATCTTGCCTGCAGTATGCTGTCTCATCGGCATTCTGATGGGATTTCGCGGCGTGGAGCTTGGAGTCATTTTCATTCAATTTGGCAGTCCCACATCCGTTTCCAGCTACATCATGGCGAAGCAGATGAAAAGTGACCACGAGCTTGCGGGTCAGATCCTCCTTGTTTCCACTCTGATGAGCGTCTTTACCATGTTCCTAGGCACATTCATTCTCCGAATGGTAGGTCTTATATGAAGCTGATCATAGCAGAAAAGCCCAGCCTGGCGCGTTCCATCGCGTCTGCGCTGGGCAAACCAGTTAAGGGGAACGGTTTTCTGAGCGTTGGCGATACTCTTGTCACCTGGGCGTTCGGACATCTGTTTTCTTTGTCTGACATTGAATTTTACACCGGCAGAACGCCGCGCGCCAAGTGGACTTTGCAGGGGCTCCCTTGCTTCCCGTCGGAATTTCACTATGAGCTTCGCGGTGCGGATAGCGGTGTAAAGAATCAATTTGAAATTATACGAACCCTCTGCCGACGACCGGATGTGGATACCATCATCAATGCGGGCGACTCGGATAGGGAAGGCGAGATCATTGTTCGTTTGTGTATCATGATGTCTTTCGATCTCTCACCGTCAGAGCCATTTGTTGTGGAAGGGAAACGCCTTTGCAGGCTTTGGCTTCCCGATCAGACGGCGGAGACCATTCTGGCAGCGGCAAGTGATCCGCCCGAAGAAAGCGGCTTTGATATGCTGGCAAACGAGGGCTTTGCGCGCACATACATGGACTGGCTGTATGGCATCAATCTCACGCGCTATGCCACGCTGAAGTCAGGAACTCTGCTGCGCGTTGGGCGTGTGATCGTGCCGATCGTTCGCGCCATCTGCGAAAGGGATCGGGCGATTCGAAATTTTGTATCGGATATTTATTATCAGCCACACTCTGCGGCGCTGACCTGCGGTGAGAAGGTGGAGCTTCTCTCAAAGCTGAAATATAAGAAAAATGAGCAGGCGAAATGTCAGGCGGTATGTGAACATTATAACGCGCTCGGCGCGGTCGTCACAGCTCTGAAACGAAAAAAAGACCAGCTTTCACCCGGAAAATTATGGTCGCTTTCAAAATTGCAGAGCTTTCTCGGCAAGAAGTTCAAGATGTCCATGAAGCAAAGCCTTGAAATATTGCAAAAGCTGTACGAGGAAGGCTACATTACGTACCCGCGTACCAACTCTGAATATCTGGCAACTGCAGAAAAGGATAAAATGCGCCGCGTAATCGAAAAGGTTGCGACGGTGGGCTATCCTGTCGTTTTCAAGGAATCAAAAAAGATTTTCGATGACAGCAAGATTGAAGCCCATTCTGCGCTGACGCCCACCACAAAAATTCCGGATAAATCGCGACTTTCGCCCGATGAGGCGAAGGTATACGGAGCCATCATGCGCCGATTTGCGGCGGTATTTTGCGCCCTTGACTGTGTTGTTGACCGCACGGAGATCAAAATTGCTGTGGGAGATCCGTCTACAGACGGCGAGGAATTCACGCTCAAGGGTATGGTAATGGTTGAGCCCGGATGGACGAAGTTCGACGATTATACCACGAAGGATAAGGTCCTGCCGCCCCTCAAAAAAGGCGATACTGTCAATATCGCCTTCGAACCGATGGAAAAGGAAACCTCACCGCCAAAGCATTACACCATAGAAACGCTGAACAATTATCTGAAAAATCCTTTTCGCGAGGATCTTGCGAAATCGGATGACGAGGACGATGCGGAAGAATATCGGGCAGTATTTGAGGGCTTGGAGCTTGGCACCGAGGCAACGCGCACGCAAATCATCGACAACGCGCGCAAATCAGGCTATATTGAGCTGAAAAAGGATGTTTATACCATATTGCCCGCGGGTGAATATTTGGTAGATGCGCTCGGTGGCATGGGCATCGGCATGGATAAATACAAAACTGCCGAGCTTGGAAAGGCTCTCAAGCGTGTCTATCGAGGTGAGCTTACCGTAAAAGCCGCAACGGATATTGCGGAAGCGGAGATCGCTGACGTATTTTCAAAGGCGAATGCTGTGGATTCAGATGGTTTTGCCGGAGATGCGGCAGGTATCTGTCCGCTTTGCGGCGGCGATGTGGTGCGTAGTCGCTTTGGCTATAGCTGCAACCGCTATCGGGAAGGCTGTAAATTTACCGTATGGGGAACCATCGCAGGCAGGCGGATCTCTCTTGCAGAGGCAAAAACTCTGCTTTCGGAAGGAAAGACG
>JAZTWJ010000098.1:0-7716 GCA_045635785.1 Candidatus Flemingiibacterium sp. | reverse complement strand
ACTACCTTCCAATCTCCGCGATGCCAAATATCGACGCAGAGGTCGAAGTCGTCCCGCGCATCCGTAAAGGTCACGCTTTTGAGAGTAAAGGTTTTATAAGGGAATGTGGCATCGTTGGATGCTTCGCGGTGGTAAGTTTCTCCCGGTATAGTTTGCAGCTGTTCTTTGACCAACTTCCGCAGATCTGCCGTCTTACTCAATCATCCTCGCCTCCTCCTTTGTATTCTTCCTCACTTATAAGGCTGAGTGCGCGTGCCTCGTCCTCAAGTGCGCTGAGATATTTGCTTTCAATCTCGATGATCTGTGCGATGTTGTCATGCGTACTGTTTCGCAAAATCTGCCTCTTTGGCTGATTGCTGGTGCCGAGTTCCTGTTCAACGCCGTACCATGTGTCATGCGTTACGCCGACCTCCAAATGTGGAAGACCGCTCTTTGCCCACGGCACATTGTAGCGAAAGGTGGAAGTCCGTCCGCGTACACGGCGGCTTTTCTTCAAGCCTTTCAGCTTCATGCCTTCGCTGTTTGCTGTTCGGGCTATGTATTTGCCGACATCCCGCAGGGCGGCGCGTGTAAGCTCAAGAATCGTATATGATGCACGATCAACCGAGCTGGTATAGGTGACACCATCCTTGCTGAATCTCACGACTGATTTCGGGACACTCATTCGGGGTTCACCTCCCGATAGACGGTGATCTCCAACTCTTGCCCATTGCGATATGTCCGCAGAACACGGTACCTCTGATCGTTATGCTGAACGAGTTCCTCACCGTCATAGTCAAGATAATCGGCTAAAACGAACTTGATTTCGGGCTGTAAGCCAACGGCATGAGCCTGATAGAATTCCTTCTGACCGATGCTCCCCAGCTTTGCGAAAACATCACGGGTGGTCTCTGTAATCACAGGATCACCGTAGTCGTCTACGCTTCTAATCTGCTGTATAAGGGTGATAACATCATTCATCGGAGACAGCCTCCTTGTAACCGTAGCCCTCTGCCATCATGAGGCAAGATTTGAGCTCGTTATAACGGCGCAGCCATTCGGCGGCTTTTGCGGTATCGTCGGTATAAAGGGAACGACAATACAGCTTGATCGCGTTGAAGATCAGCGGGTCGGATTCGTCCGGATGGATGATGCCGCAGACCTCCAAATCGGCAACGCAAGCATCGATGTCCGCTTGAATATCTTCGTCCAGCTTTGTGTGGCTTGTGCGAAGGGCAAGCTTGATTTTTGTAAGCGTATCAGATGCCATGCGGCACCTCCTTCCTTTGGGTATGTGGTGGGGCTGTTACGCCCCACCCGGACGATTAAGCAGTTGCGTACTTGACGAAGCCACCCTTTGCGACCACGCCGGCACCCAGCTCAACGTCGCCCACGATGGTATCCATCAGCTTAACGATAGCATAGTCCTCAGAGACCTTGATCTCGTAGTCGCTGAACAGATCCAGCTCCAGAGCGCTTGGGTTACCATAGAACATGGTGCCCTGTGCCAGGTTGCTGTTGATGCAGTAGCGCACAGACAGGCCGCCCTCCTTGATGGTACCTGTGTTCGGGTTGGCAGCATCGGGGATGATTTCGTAGAGAGCCTTCTTTTCGTTGCTGCCACGAACATCACCGAAAGCCAGCAGGTCCTTCTTGTTAAGGAACAGAACAGCGCCACCAACAACGGACTCGTCGCCGCCGTAGGACAGAGCGATGTTACGAAGAGTGCTTGCGCCGATTGCAGTGCCGGAACCGGTTGCATCGGTGACCAGTTCGGAAGTGGTCAAGGCAGTGGTCACGATCTTGGCAGCCTTCTTACGCAGCGCAATCATGGCCTGCTCGCGGACCTTGTTGGAGTACAGCAAAGAAGTCTGCTTCTTTGCCTGCTTAGAGATGTAGTCAACAACGGCCACGGACTCGGGCTTGATGTCAACGAAGTCGTAGGTTGCACCGCCATTGGCTGCATCCTGGCCTTCAACCTGAGTGTCTGCCTCGCTGGCATCGGTTGCAACGTAGGCGATGCGGTGTGTGCCCATGCCCACGCAGTTAACGACATTGACCAGGTCGATGATGCTGGAGACCTTTGCACCTACGATATCGTTGATGCCATCAACCTTGGTGGGAGTTGCCAGTTTTCCGCTGGAAATCAGGGCGGCTCTGGACTGCTCTGCGCCGATAGTCATGCGGTTGGTCTTGGCGAATGTTTCTGCAGCTCTCGCCTCATCGGAGTGCTGTGTGGGGTTGGGTGTACCGGGCATGGGGTTGCCTGCACCAGCAGCGATCTGCTGACGCAGCTGCTGTCTTGCCTGAACGGTCATCTGCAGGCCGTTAAGCTCATCCAGCAGATTGCGGGATTCTGTCTCCAGCGCAGTGAGGGCATCGCCTTCTGCGTTGTCGATCTCAGTGTTGATGGCGGCCAATCTGGCCTGAATTTCAGTAATACGATCCATTTTAAAGTCCTCCTAAAGTATTAGAGATTTTGATGTGCAGTTTCCTGCGTCTATCTTCAAGCTCTGCCTCACTCCGGGCTGCCTGGGCGATCTCTCCGTCGACCCATGCACGAGCGTTGATTTCGGTGTTGTCATTTGCGGGGATGCTGACCGCGGAAACATCATAGATTTTCTTGACGGTCAGATGCACAATGGTGCGGGTGTCTTTGTCGAAGTAGTAATTACCGCAACGGAAGCGCCAGCTCATCTTCGTGACCATGTCGGCCTGGATGTCTGCATACAGATCGCGAGCTGCTTCGGTTCTGCCAAGGTCTGCGGCCACAAAGAGGCCTTCGTCATTTGCTTCCACGATGAGGCTGCCGTTGCTGTTACGGGCCAGGACCTTGCCTGCGTGGTCATATTGCATGATGATGTCACTCATGTCGCAACCGTCAAAGCAGCCACGTTCGAAACGTTCATATACCGGCTGGCCGTCATAGTCGTAATAGAGCACATAGGGCTCATAACGGGCAGCGAAACCTTCCACATAATGCTCGGAGTCAATGCGCTTCTCTGCGGAGCTGGAGGTCAGTACGGTCAGCGCACGGCTCTGGGCCTGGTCTTTGAATTTGGTCATATTATTCGGGGTCATTGTCTTTGCCCTCCTCCGTGTTTACAGTGCCCTCTTCGGGCTCCGGTTTCTGGGTTGCGTTCATTTGGTTCTTGGCGTCCTGCGGTTGCGATACATAACCAAGCTGGCTGATTTCTGTATACTCTTTACGGATATAACGCTTGTCTCCGTCCGGCACATGGGGCAGATGCCAGATGTCCATGACACCGTTGGTGCACAGGATGCCTCTATCAAATAGGCCATTGCTGACCGCCAGCTTATCCTTGTTGGTCATATACTGCAGGCGATTGGCGCTCCAGAAAATGGCGTTGTTCCGGGTGCGCTGATTTTCCGTATAGGTCATGCAAGTCATGGCCTGGGAAAGCTGCAGGGCAAATGGCTCGATCTTACCCTCGTAGAAGGCGGACCAATCATCTCCAGATGCCTGGTTGAGCAGGATCTTTTCGTTATTTCCAAAGTAGGTATATACTCGGCCTTCAATCAGCTTCATCTGCTCCGGGTCTACAATTCTGGCCTCGGATTTGATCTGCTGAATGTTGGTGTATGTGTTCGGGAAAAGCGCCAGACCGCCACTATCGGGGCCGAGATTATCTTCGACCCAGGACTTCCGTTCATTTGCGAGGTCTTTTCCTTTTGTAAAGTTGTTGACCGTCGCCATGAATCGGAAGGCGGCGCTGTTCTTTATGCCCTCTGCGATACCCTGATTTTGAGTGTCAAGCAGTTTCATGGTGGGGTCAAGCGCTGCATTGCTTTCGCCGAGGATATCGTTTCTGTAAAGGTATTTATTGACCACACCGACCCGGCTCAGCTCAACGGCTGCCTTCTCACCGGTGCCGAAGGTGTAGACCACGAAGGGCTCACCATTCATCTCTCTCAGTTCCGTCTGATCCGGTGCAGTAGGGTAATAACCGATAATCCTGTCCCACTGATCCAAAACCGGCAGGATGAAGCAAGTGTTCTGGGCTTCGTAGATGGTAGCGACCTTATACAGAAATTGAGCCGACAGCATAAAAGGGTTCGGTTTGCTGTCCAGGATTGCCTTGAGACCGTAAGGGTCTGCACCCTCCACATTTGGCTGCAGTTTGCTGCAATGGGTAGCGAAGGAGTGAATACAGGCTCGTGTAAGCTCCATCTCATAAACGCCGCCATCGTAGGTGGTGAAGACGGGAATATACCCGTCGAGCATCTGGAAAAACGAGCCCAGCTGCTTTTTTAGTTTGATTTTTCCGAATAGCTTATCAAATGCGCCCATCCGGTTCCTCCTATTCCTCGTTTCTTAATTGTTCGCCTATTGTGTCCGCCCATTTCTGCCGCACAGTAAGCGCGTCTATAACCGAGACAAATCCGTCTATATGGCATCTCGGGTCTATCTTGACCGGGCGAATCTTTCGGCTTTCCTCGTCCTGTTTCATGGCGACATTCAAAAAATGCGCCTTTAATAGATTATTGTTTCCGAGTTGCAATGTCTTATCTCGAAGCAGACCGTCGCACTCATGCAGCACGGGTGTCAAATTGGTTCCTTGAAAGACGTCGTCCATGTGGAAACCATATTGTTCCATCTGTTGCACCAAATACTGCGCCGAGTATCGGTCATAGCCAACCTGAAGTGGAAGGATTTCGTATTCCTCGACCAACATTCGGAACCACTCAAAGCAATCGTTATAATCGACATAGTTCTCACCGCTGGGCTTTATCAGCCCCATGCTGACATACAACCGATAAGGCACACCCTCTCGTTCTTGAAGCTCGTCGATTTTGTTCTCTGGCATGAAGAACTTTGCAAAGGTGTACAGCTTCCCGGTTTTCTCGATCACGACGCAGCAAGCGGTCAAGTCTGTTGTCTGCGATAGGTCGATACCGCCGACACAGTATGTACTGCGGAAGTCCTCAAGCTGATATTCTCCACCCGATACTGCATCCACCACCTCGTATGGCATCCATGCTTGCGTACTGCTTTGCTTGATGTTGCAATACTTCGTGAGGAATTCCGCACGTTTACTCATGCTCAACTCTGCAACGGCAATCTCGTCTTTGTAGTAGTCCTCCGAAACGCTCACGCCCATGTTCGGGTTGCTCTTGCGCAGTTCCGTGAGATCATTCCACTTTGCAATATCGTCGATGATATACAGGATAGGGAGCAGACGTCGCTCGTTGCTGTTGCCAAGCAAAAACGCGGTCGATCTCGTCATAAGGTCGTCATAAGGTCCGTCGTTGACATATCCCGCCGTGGAGATACTAAAAATGATCGGCTGTTTACGCGCACCGAGAGCGGATTTCATGACCTCATACTGTTTTCTGCCCTGTTCAGCCGCCCAGCTTGCAATTTCGTCGCATACGGTCAGATGCGGATTGAAACCGTCCGACTTCTTGGCGTTGAATGCAAGCGGTTTCGTGCTGCTGTTGGTGCTGGGCATATAGATGTCCGTTCTGCGCTTTTGTAAATACTTCGCGAGGGCGGGTTCTTGCAGAATCATCTGATAATAGCCGTCATAGACCTTTGCCGCCTGTTCCAGTTTCGGAGCAAGGCAAAAATTCTTCGCGCCGTATTCACCGTCCAAGAAGGTCACATAGGCAATGATCGCAGAGGCGAATAACGTCTTACCGTTCTTTCTGGCAACCACAAGGAACACTTCACGAAATACCCGTGTTCCGTCTTTTTCTACGATACCAAATATTGCCGCGATACATGCCTTCTGCCATAATTCCAGCTTTAGGCGGTCGGAGCTACCCTCGCTGTGATGGCAGAACCGCTCAATAAAATCAATTGCGAGTTGGGTCTTTTCCGCGTCATAGTAAAAGGATTTCTTCTTTATACCGTCTGCCAAATAGGCGTATATCAGCTTGACCCATTTACCGGCGACTATTTTACCCGACTTGATTTTATTATTGTATGCCGTGATATAATTCACGGGCTTGCCTGTCATTTTCTACGACCCATCAAGAAATCCATCAGCTCGTCGCCGGTGCCGCCCTCGTCATCATCAACATCGTTTCTCATGGTCGTGATAATTTTCATAAGGGTCTGCACGGTCTGATTTGCAGCCGTGGAGGTTTTGTTATACTCACTAATCGCCGGATTTGTGTAGACGTTTTGCCGCCCCTTTACATATTCCTTCGTGACGACAGGACCGTCCTCTTTGACCTTTGCTTCCAGATCGTTCAGTATTTTGATTTGAACCTGATACCTCTTGAATGTTGTAATAAACAAGAAGTTCTGTTCAACGCCGTGCTGTGCGGCAATTCGCAGAATCTCCTGCGCCTGTTCATTAAGATTCATTCCGGGTTCTATTGCCATTCAAAAGCACCGCCTTTTCTCTTGCTCTGCGCTTGTACAGTTTCTTCAGATACTTCGTGTAGTCATTCCGCAGATGCTGGCTCTTGGTTTCCTTCAAAGCCTTTTCAACTCTTGCGATTTCTGCATTGATTTCAACCATTGATCAGCACCGCCTTTTCCCCGGTGAGGTTCTCCCACCGTGCAACGATTACGTCCACATATTTGGGGTCAAGTTCCATCATTCTGCAACAGCGTTCTGTCTGCTCACTTGCAATCAAGGTTGTGCCGCTGCCGCCAAAGAGGTCTATAACAATATCACCCTTTCTGCTGGAGTTGGTGATTGCTCTCGCCACAAGCTCAACAGGCTTCATCGTTGGGTGTTCCTCGCTCTTTTTCGGTCTCGGAATATCCCACACGTCGCTCTGTTTTCTATCTTCAAGCGGACACAGACGGGAGCCGTTCTTCCATCCGTACCAGATAGGCTCATATTTGGTGTGATAATCTTTTCTTGATAAAACAAGGCTGTCCTTGTTCCAAATAATTGTGCTTGACCAGTGAAAATCGTTCGATGCAAGCGTAAGCATCATATTGCCCCACTCCTGCGCGGACATAACCACATAGGTCATAGCACCATCTTTCATGGAGAAGTTCAAGGAAGCGAAAGCCTTGTTCATGAATTCCTTGAAATCTTCAGTACCCATGAAATCATTCAGAATCGTGCGCGGTTTATATCCTTGTGCGTTGTCTTCTTTCAACGCGCCGTAGTTAACATTCCACGGCGGGTCTGTAAATCCCATCGTGGCTTTTTCGCCGCCCATCAGTTTTTCCACATCTTTGATGCTTGTGCTGTCACCGCACATCAGCCTGTGTCTGCCGAGCTGGTATATATCGCCGAGCTTCGCCTTCGGTTCTTCGGGCGGCTCCGCTTCAAAGTCATCTTCGGTCGCTTCAACGTCAAAGTCCGTATCGATTTCGAAGTCCATGTCAAATCCAAAGGCTCCCATATCGATATTTTCAATACTTTTCAGCTCTGCCTCCAAGATGCCGAGATCAAAACCGGTGTTCAAGGTCAGTTGATTATGAACGTGGATATATGCCCGTTTCTGCTCGTCGGTCATACCGTCCAAACGGATGCAATCAACTTCCGTATAGCCCAACGCCTTAACAGCCATAAGCCTGCCGTGACCTTCGACGATCATGTTGTTCTCATCCACGGCGATGGGGTCATTGAATCCGAATTCAAGTATAGATTTCTTGATCTGCTCCACCTGTTCTTTGGTGTGGATTTTTGCATTATTTTCGTATGGTTTCAAATCGGAAACCTTGATTTTCTCGATCTTCAAGGATAATTAAGCTCCTTTCCAAAAAATACGCGGGAATTTTCAGGGAGAGTAAAATGTGTC
>JAZTWJ010000097.1:0-4039 GCA_045635785.1 Candidatus Flemingiibacterium sp. | reverse complement strand
GTTCTTGTTGATGCAAAGCCGAAGAATTTTGCCGATCTCTTGCAGATTTCCGGTCTAACGCACGGCACCGACGTTTGGCTTGGCAATGCGCAGGATCTGATCAAGCAGGGAATATGCGATATTTCCCAAGTTATCGGAACGCGCGACGGCATTATGCTCGTTTTGATCCAGCAGTACCATCTCGAAAGTGGTATGGCATTCAAGATCATGGAGGACGTCCGCAAGGGCAAAGGCCTCAAGCCCGAATACGAGGCGGCAATGATCGAGCACGGCGTGCCCGATTGGTATATTGCCTCCTGCAAAAAAATCAAGTACATGTTCCCCAAAGCGCATGCCGCCGCATACGTTATGTCAGCGATCCGCCTCGGATGGTACAAGATTTATTATCCGTTAGAGTTCTATGCGGCGTTCTTGACAGTCGCGCCCGGTGGATTTGATGCGGAAATCGCGATGAAGGGACGCCCCGCGATTCGCGCACTGATGGACGAGGTGCAGAAAAAGGGGACCGAAGCGACGCAAAAAGAAAAAGAATCCGCCGAAACCTTTAAGCTGGTTCAAGAAATGTTGGCTCGCGGATACAAATTCCTGCCCGTGGATCTTTTCAAATCGGAGGCATTCGCATTCAAACCCGAGGACGGAAAGATCCGCCTACCGTTTTCTTCGCTTGCAGGTCTTGGCGAAAAGGCGGCGGGAAAAATCGTCGAGGTGCGTAACCGCGAAAATCTGCTGTCCATTGAAGAACTGCAGATGAAGGCAGGACTTTCCAAGTCGATCATCGACCTCCTCCGCAAGAACGGAGCACTTTCCGGTCTTTCCGAAACCAATCAGCTGACATTCTTTTAGACGATATAACACATAAATTATCCATCATGATAAAGTATTTCGGCTGATATGACCATTGACAAAGCGCTTGCATTGTGGTATCATATTACCATATTAAAGTATTTTGGAATTATATGCTAAATATTTTAAATTTATATTGTGCAAAGGTAACAAATCATGTCGAAGCTTAACAAAAATATCCCCGAAGGCACCCGCGATCTTTTATATTCTGAGGCGGATCTCTATGAGAGAGTGATCGCAGATTTCACAAAAATCTACGAATTAGCAGGGTTCTGTCGCGTAAACACCCCTGCGATCGAGAATTACGATCTCATCGCCGCGATCAATCGCTCCATTCAACAGGAAAGCTTATACAAGCTGACGGATAACACCGGTCATTTGCTTGCGATTCGCCCCGATAACACCACCCCCATCGCGCGCGTAGTTGCGACAAAGCTGCGTCATTCCCAGCTTCCGCAAAAGCTTTACTATAACCAAAACATCTATCGAATCAACAGCGAAAATTCCGGCAAGCGCAACGAGATACTGCAAAGCGGCATCGAGCTGATCGGCGCAGGTGGTCTAAGAAGCGATCTGCTGTGCATTATGACCGCCCTCGAAGCTCTCAAGAGTCTCAACCTCAAATTCAAGCTTGAAATCGGTCATGTAGGCTATTTCAATGCACTCCTTTCCGAGCTGAATTTGAGCGATGATGAAGCGATGACCGTCCGCAGCTTTGTGGAAGCCAAGAACTTCGTATCGCTGAATATGTTCGATAAGAATCTCCAAAACGAGACCATTCGCAAGCTTCCGCTGCTTTACGGCAACGAGGAAGTTTTTGCGGAAGCGGAAAAGCTGGCCAACAACAATACGGAAGCGATTGCAGCCCTGCATTATGTCAAGGAGCTGTATGATCTGCTGACCGCGGCGGGTTACAGCGAATATATCATGGTTGATATGGGTATCGTCCACAAATTTGATTACTATACAGGACTTGTTTTCAGAGGCTATATCGACCATGCGGGAGAGCCCGTACTCAAAGGCGGTCGGTATGATAATCTCCTTTCTGCGTTCGATTTCGACGCTCCTGCAACCGGCTTTGCAATCAATGTTTGCGCAGTTGTTGATTCGCTGATCCGTTCGGGAAGGCTTCCGGAAAAGGCGCATGCAGATGCAATCGTACATTATAACAAGTCGTGCTTCGCTAAAGCCATCCAAATTAAGAATTCCTATGTTGAGCAGGGAAAATCCTGCGAACTTTCCGTTTTCGACTCCGTCGAAGAAACGTATAATTATGCAAAATCCATGAATATTTCCGAGATCATTGATCTCACCGCTGACGCAAAGGAGGGAGAATAATGATCCGTATCGCTCTTACAAAAGGCAGAATTGAGAAAAAATCCATCGAATTATTAAAGAATGCGGGTTATGACTGCAGTAATTTGGAGGATAAAGGCAGAAAGCTTGTTTTCAAGCTTCAGAATGCCGACATTGAGATCGTCCTCGCAAAAGCCGCGGATGTTATCACCTACATCGAGCACGGTGTTTGCGACGTAGGAATCGTGGGCGAAGATACCATCATGGAGCACGGAAAATGGTTCCATGAGATCCTCGACCTCAATTTCGGCAAGTGCAAATTTGCGCTGGCGGGCATTAAGGGCAAGGATTTCTACGAGGGCTATACGCACAAGATCATTGCCTCCAAATATCCCAATGTCACGAAAAACTACTTCAACAATAAAGGCGTCGATGTTGAGATCGTTAAAATCGAAGGCTCCGTCGAGCTTGCACCGATTTTGAACCTCTCCGATGCGATTGTCGATATCGTGGAAACAGGTTCCACTCTGAAAGAGAACGGTCTTGAGGTTTACGAAGATGTGGCGTATATTTCGACACGTTTGATCGTAAACACCGCCTCCATTAAGCTCAAGAAGTCCGAAATCGACGAATTTGTGGCTAAAATTTCAGCTGTGATTGAAAAATAATACAAAACGGAATCCATGCCCCATAAGGGGAGAAAGGGAGCTTTCGCAACGGCGAAAGTTTTGATCATTTATGCAAATCTATCAAACAAGCGAAATTAGTAAGCTCATGCAGCTGCTCGAAGACAGAGCAGAAAATATTTCCCCGGAAATCATGAATACTGTGGCAAGTGTCATCACCGAAGTTCGCAAAAACGGCGACAAGGCACTTCTCGAATACACCGAGAAATTCGATAAGGTGAAGCTTGAAAGCCTGTTCGTATCCGAAGAAGAACAGGAAGCTTTGATCGCCAAGGTGCCGGATCCGCTGAAAGAAGCCATCGACGAAGCGGCTGAAAACATCTACAGCTTCCACAGCAAACAGCTTCAGAATTCTTGGATGACAAACAACGGCGGCAAGATCATGGGACAGCTTGTTCGTCCGCTCGAAAAGGTGGGACTCTATGTTCCCGGCGGAACAGCCGCTTATCCTTCATCCGTTTTGATGAATGCCATTCCTGCGAAGGTTGCGGGCGTTAAGACCATTAAAATCGTAACACCGCCCAAAAAAGAGGGCATCAATCCTGCCGTTATCTATGCGGCAAGAAAAGCAGGTATTTCGGAAATTATTTCGGTTGGCGGCGCACAGGCAGTGGCGGCGCTGGCTTACGGTACCGAATCCATCGACCGCGTGGACAAAATCGTTGGCCCCGGCAACATCTTTGTCGCAATGGCAAAAAAGCTTGTTTTCGGCGCGGTGGATATTGATATGATCGCAGGTCCCAGCGAGGTGCTGATCATCGCCGATGATCGCGCGAATCCCGCCTATGTGGCGGCGGATCTGATGAGTCAGGCGGAGCATGATCCCATGGCAGCATCCATTTTGATCACGACATCCAAAGAACTTGCTAACAAGGTTCTTGTCGAAATCGAGTTGCAGAAAGCACTCCTTACAAGAAGTGACATCATTGATCGCTCTCTTGCTTCCTTTGGTGCAATCGTTTTGGTGGATGATCTCAAGTCTGCGGTGGAGCTTTCCAACAAAATCGCGCCCGAGCATCTTGAGCTTGCTGTAGAAAATCCCTTTGAGCTGCTTTCGCTGGTTGAAAATGCGGGCTCGATCTTCCTCGGCGACCATGCACCCGATCCGCTTGGCGACTATTTTGCAGGTCCCAACCATGTACTTCCGACAAACGGTACGGCAAGGTTTTCTTCCGCACTTGGCGTAGATAGCTTTATTAAAAAATCCAGCTACC
>JAZTWJ010000096.1:0-8787 GCA_045635785.1 Candidatus Flemingiibacterium sp. | reverse complement strand
TGATTTCCTATTTTCTCGGTCACTACATGGAATCGGGCGTATGGGAGATCACCGACAGCGCCCATGGCATGACCATGGCGTTCCTTACCATGTCTATGGCAGAGATCTTTCACAGCTTCAACATGCGCTCGCAAAGAGCCAGCATGTTCTCGTTGCATTCGCATAACAAAACGCTTTGGCTTGCAGCGGTCGGCTCGCTTGTGGCAACGACGCTGGTCTGCGAAGTTACGTTCCTTGCAAACGCCTTCGGCTTTGTGGGCGTGAGCATCAAGGAATACCTTTCAGCAATGGCGCTTGGCGCGCTGGTCCTCCCTGTTGTGGAGCTTGTCAAGCTGATTCAGCGTAAGGCAACGAAGTAAAGCAATCTCCCGATATGACAAAGCACCCCCTACGGCAGTTCATTCCGCCATAGGGGGTGCTTTTTGATGCTCGTTAATTGGACTGATTTTGCTTAACGAAGATCCTAATCAATGATTTCTATCATTTCAGCATCATCGCTGAGATAATTTGTCCATACTTCGAAAATATAGGTATAACCGTGGATGATGAACTCTTCTTCGCCGTCCTCGATAACCTGCGGCTCGCCCTTCATAAAGCCGGAATAACCGTGCTCGCATTTGTACAGGAAGTCATTGACACCCACGTTCATTCTTTCCTTGAAGGAATCCGCTGCTTCTCCCGGCGTCCAATAGCCCAGCGCTTGGATCGTCGCTCTGGTGGTAATGCTGTTTCTAAGGCCGTCGAAGACATACTTTAAGCTGGTGCGGATGCCATTGTCGCCTGCAACATCGGCTTTGCCGCCGTCGCTTGCTAAAAATTCCGCGCAGATGCCGTATTCATTTCGCCACGGAGACAGGGAGCCATCCAGGATATAACCTCTTACGGCATTTGTTGTAGTATCATAGATGTTGCCGTCATTGCCGATGTAACCGTAGGTGTTGCTGTCACCGATTTGACGGCTGTACATTCTTTGCGACAGAGCTTCATGGATGATGAAGGGATCGTAGGGCAGCTCCTCATGCGTGTTTTGATTTTCATAGGTGTAGGCTTTGCGAACACCGAGACTGTTGATGGTTCCGCCGCCTTTATCGGTGCCGCCGTACATCATCAGCTGTTTGCCTGCTCTGGTGAAGGTGTCCTTAATGTTGGTGAAGCCATAGGTGTCACAGGTGCTTATATAGGTATCATAATCAAATGCAGCCAAATGCGCGTTTACTGCTGCCGCACCGTCAAAATACATATAAGCGGCAAGCATCAAACCGACATCGCTCTCAATAAAGTTAGGATTCCAATTCTTTCCGTAATCCATATCCTGAGAGAGGGATTTGTGAGGCTGATTGTGGAAGTTTGTGGTGAAATTGCCCGATACGGCATGACACTTCACAATAAAATCCATTTTTTGTTTTTCCAAAGCGGTTAACTGATTCCATACGGCAGGTGTGTGTCTAACCAGCGCGAAGGCATTCATGACCTGCGCTTCACACCAAGCGTTGGTATTTCCTCTTGCCGCAGGCTCATGTCCGCCGATCAGTATGCTGCGGATTTGCTCAAGCAAACGAACAGAAACCGTCTTGCCGCTTGTGCTCGCAATATTCGGATTTTCATATGCCATCAATGCAAGCAAATATACGGCAGGCGCTCTTTTGATGATGCTGTATTTTTGCCATGTATTCGGTACGATCGTCAAGCCATCAAATTCGGGAAGATTGAATCTTGTTAAATTTTCCGCCACAGTCGTATCAATCACATCCTGATCCCATACATGCTGTGTGATAATGGTTTCCGGATCAAAGCCTTCTTCTGCAATTACGAATCTGTCTATCTTAAAATAAGCATTTCGGGCTGTAGCACTCACTTTGATCTTTTCATCACCGGTAGTTGTAAAGGACAGCATCTCCGTCCATTGGAACTGATTTGCGATTGTTCCGATCCGAACCTCGGTATAAGATCCGCCGTTTTTTGCTACCGAAATGGATTTGGTTGTGCTATTGGGGCTTCCGTACATCCAAATCACAAAATCGCCGGCTTTGCCCGTGTTAAAGCTAAACTCAATATCACCTTGTGTGCCTGCCGACGGAACGGGGGCGGCAACATCCGACTTGATAGCCTGCATGGACGGCAGAGTGGGTACATCTACAACCTCGAAGTTCGCATGAATGGTAACATTCTCTGCCTGAATCGTCGTTGCGGTGTCATCAATCTCGCCAAAATGCAGGATTCCGTCAACAATTTGCGGATTCTGAGGCGTTGCCTCGGGAACGCAGGTGATCACGAATTTGTCAATATTAAAATACGAATTTTTTGCAGTAGCACTGACCGTAATGGTTTCATCCGCTTCTGCTTCAAAGGACAGAATCTCAACAGCATTATACTGTGTATAATCCTTTCCGAGATTCACCAAGGCATAATCCACGCGATTTTTTGCAACCCACATGGTTTTGCCCGATGATTCGGTAAGCGGTCTTACATACATATCAACCGTATAATCGCCGGTCAGACCTGTAACAAAGCTAAACTCCATATGACCTTGTGTGCCATCCACCGGAGCGGTGCTTTCGCCGACGGTCGTTCTGATGCACTTGGGATCGACGGAATTCGCTTCGATCACATAAATGTAATTCGCATTGGGATCCGCACCAACGTAATTGATGGTAACATCCTCTGCTTCAACCGTTGTTTCGCTGTCAACCAGCTTACCGTAATGCTGAATGCCGCCAACGATTTGAGGCGCTTCAGGGGTTGCCTCGGGGACGCAGGTAATTACGAATTTGTCGATGTTAAAATACGAATTTTTTGCAGTAGCACTGACCGTAATGGTTTCGTCAGCTTCTGCTTCAAACGACAGTATTTCAACAGCATTATACTGTGTGTTGTCCCCGCCCAGATTAACTAAAGTATAATCCACGCGGTTTTTTGCAACCCACATGGTTTTACCGGCTGAAGCGGCAAGGGTTCTGACATATGCCACAACCGTATAATCGCCGGGATTGTTGGTGACAAAGCTAAACTCCATATGACCTTGCGCGCCATCCACCGGAGCGGAGCTTTCGCCTACATTGGTCCGAATGCCTTTTGGATCGGTGCCGTTCGGTTGGATTACATAAATGTAATTCGCATTGGGATCTTCTCCGACGTAATGGATGGTAACATTCTCTGCCTCAACCGTCATTGCGTTTCCATCCATCTTGCCAAAATGGTTAATTCCGTTCACCTCTGTTGGTGTTGTGTTAGCGGAAACACCGATTGGTATGACAAGCATCGAAAAAACGAGAATCATGCAGACTAAACGCAGAAATTTTTGATACATTGTTTTTTACTCCTTTGGTTTTTACCAATTGTAATTATATTTGCATTTAATTGGGTATAACCCATATAAAAGCAAATTCATCAAAAAATGGGAACGTTCCTGCGATAATTATATCATACAGAATTTTGAAAGTCAATAGAAAGATGGAAATTATTGGTTGTTTGATGCGCTAAAAAATATGTCGATGATTCGTACAAAACCAACAAAAATCGCCCGTCATTCATCTTTGAATGGCGGGCGATCCTCTCAGCCGTATCAATCGGCGGCTTCATGATCTCTTATGTAAAAATGTCGGGCTTTTATGATATTTGAGCCTTTTTACAGCTCAGAATACCCGAAGGGTATTATAAACGCAGATGCCGATGATGATGCACATGAGCACGACAAACAACCGATCCACTGCACGATTGTCCAAGCTTTTGTTAAAGACACGGCCGGCGATTCCGCCGCCGATGCCGCCTGCCACCATCAGGATCAAAACCATAGGTTGGAATTCGGGAACGCCTGCGATCAGCGTGGAAATGAGGCTGGCGAGCTGGCTGAACAAAATGATATACAGGCTGTTGGCGGCAGCACTCTTGCTGTCCATGCCAAAGAAGAACCCTAACACCACCAAATTGATGGGGCCGCCTCCAATGCCCAGAAAGCTGGACATGACACCAAGAATCAAACCGATCGCCGCACAAAACCATTTGTTTGTATGATTTTGCACCGTAATTTTGGATTTGCATACGGTATACACCAATGTGCCCACGGTAATCACGCCCAGCGTTGCCGCTTGCACACCGCTGACCGTCTGTCCGTTTTCAAAAGCGGCACCCACAAAGCTGAACAGCTCCTTGCCAAGCAGTCCGCCGATGGCGGCGCCGATGGCAAGCGGTGTTGCGGTGGCGATGCTTATCTTGCTGTCACGGTGAATGAGCGATTTTCCGACGGAGTAGCAGCTCATGGACAAAACGGTACAGCTTGATAGAAAGTTGATGGTAGCCGCGCTTCCCATTTGGAAGAGATCCAGCACCGGCTTGATGATAACGCCGCCCCCGATGCCGCAAATGGCACCGATGATGCTGGATAGAAAAGCTACCAAAAAGAATATCAGGCTCATACGTTTGTCCTCCAAAAGCTTCCGCGCGAGAGTTTTGCTTGCCGTTTATTGTGCCACAAAAGGGGATTTTGTTAACGAATTTTCGAATATTACATCGCGCAGATGACTGTTGGATTGGCGTTATAGCCTGCGGTGCCCTGCTTCAACATCAGCTCATGGAAGCCATTGGCGTGACGGCGCTGCAGGATGGGGGAATCCACGGCCTCGTCGTCTCCCCACAGTTCAACCGCATTGGAGCCGCGCGCGAAAACCATGATCTGCTCACCGGGAAGTCCAAGTATTTTTCCTGCGTTGACGAAGGTGGTGGCGCTTCCCATGTCGGCAATCACCTGACCTTCGCAGTCGTAAATGATTCCCTTGTTGAAAAATTCATGGTAGCCGTCACCGTTGATGTCAAGCGGATGGAGGTTCGCCAGCGATATTGGGAAGGGGAACTCCGTCGGTTCACCGGTGCAGGCATCGAATACAAATTCAGAGCCGGTTGCGTGCGTTCTGACTTCCGCAAGATTGCACGCCGCGGCAATTTTGCGATAATTGGGTTTGACATTTGCCACCCAGCCGCTGTGGACATGATTATGCGGCCCCTTCTCGGTGGTGAAAAGCGCACGCCAAACGGCATTTCCCTCCGCATCAAAGGTCACGACGCGGGAGCGTCCGATTTGTGTATCGTTTTCGCGGCAGGTAAAGAGGTAATACTTGCCATCATCGTCGAAAAAGGGAAGAATGATGTCGGAGTGACCGGCAAAGGTATCCTTATCATAGCACAGCACATCCTGACCGTCGGCAAGGCTGATCATCCGCTCACCATAGAAAAGCTCATCGACACCGTCGCCGTTGAAGTCGAATACATTGATGCTGTGCGACGCGCGCGCACCCTTATCTGTTTTGAGGATCACGCGCTCCCAAAGCGGCTCCATTCCCGTGGTGTATGCCTGCAGATACATGTCGCCGTAGGTGCCCTGTTCGGTGACGAGCACCGGCTTGCCGTGCGCGTATCCCGCACTCAGATTGAAACGGAAGGCGTGGGACATTTGCTCCGTCATGGTATTATCCGCGGGGAAATGATGGGAATCCAGCGTTTCGCCCGTGCGCGGATCGATCTTTTCCAAAACGGTGGAAAGCTGGCTGAAGGGACGGGTATCATCGGTGTTGTGGACGAAATAGATCTCATCTACGCCGTCACAGTCCAAGTCGAAGGCAAGTGCGGGAGTGAACCACATACCGGGAATCGTGCCGCGTCCGAACGTGCGCTCCCAGATGCGATTTCCGCTCTTGTCAAAGACCGACATCACCAGCGGATAATCAATATAACCAAACGCCTCCGGCCAGGGATCAAGATGGCGATTTTGGGATGTGATGAGCAGAATGTGCGGCTCACCGGCAATATTAAACTGTGCCATACGAACAGTGCTAAGCTCGTGGGAAACCTTAAATGTAGTCAGACAGCGAATCATAGTAATCTCCTTTGGCAAAAAGATGAATTTTGGGGGGCTCTATTCATTATACCACATTGTTTATGAGATTGCAATACAATAACGAAAAATCAGCAATTTGATGCGATTCACGGGCATTCTCAACAGCGTATCAAAGCAAGGATCGGATCTGCGGCAAATAAAAAGGCATCCCGAATCAAGCGTTACACTTCACTTGGGATGCCGATTTGCGCTGTTTTATTGATCGAATTTAGCAGAATTGCATAGCTTCCTTGATCGCTGCCTGTGCAGCGGTTATATTTTGGATAGCGATCGTGAATGATTTACCGAGTGCCTTATTGACAATGATATTCATTCGCATCCCCAAATACATGCAGATAATAATCCTCAAGCGTCGGCGCAACGGTTCTCGCACGCGTCGGCTTTGAGGTTATCGGTGAGGATGTTCATCAGCGTGGATTTGCCAGAGCCGTTGGGACCGAGCAGTGCGTAGATGCCCGCGTCGAGGGTGGCGGTGAAGCCCGAGAGGGCAAGGTTTGTGCCGTAGGATTTGGATATGCCTGCTATTTTTAGTTCCATATCATGCCCCTCCGATTACCATGTTTTCTCATATGCTTGAAATTCACCGGTTTTTAGGTCAATAACAATTTTCCCGCCTCGGTTTGCGTAATATCGTGGCAGTAATTCTCCATTGTCAAATTCTTCAACGACGACTGATCCGTAATCACAGATTAAATAGCCACCTTTATACTGCATATCGGATGATCGGATAATGTAGCTGCTGTTGTCAAATATACGAGTGCTGTTTTCTAATCGTGGATGCCGCCCTGCATCAGGCATTCAATCATATCGGATGACCGTATAATCTCCGGATGCGCAGGAAAAAACGACGGTGCTCGCCGACAAAGCATATTCTTTCCCGGATTTATAAAAATCATTGTCGTTCCAGGCATAAATTTGAAAATGCAGATAATCCGAACCGTCAATTCTTTTGGCGTCCAGAAAGTAAGCTAAGTGAATATCCTCCATTTCACCGATCCATCTCGAATCCGTGCCGTCCGTGCGGACTGCATACAGCTGTCCGCCGTACCAATCGTATACTGTGTCCTTTTCCCATGAGATTTCCTCGATCTCATCCTGACAGACCGTATAGTAGACGGTATCTTCAACAATAATATATTGAGCCATGTAGGGGCATATCATTCGCACATCCCCGGTTTCGATATCCAGCGAATACAGAATATTCTCCTGCTGCTGCTTTTTTGACAGATACCCGGACTCATGCGTCCTTCCATCAACTGCTTCAGTATAAAACAGACAGCCATCCGCATATTGAACATTTGCCCGGATATTATCGGTATTATGAATGATTCTTTTGTTTTTGTTCCGAAGATCGGTAACATACCATTCATAACCGTCTTCCGCTGCATTCAGATACTTCCACAGAATAATATCCTCACCGAATCCGATGATCTGCGGAAGATTTGTATAGGTGAAGCTATAGGCGGAATGATACTCTGCATTTTCCGATAAATATTCAATTTTCAAGGACGCACCGTGGATTCTGCACAATCGGGCGGCAGCAGCATATCCGGTGTCGGGCGCTCCGTCCATGGATGTAACCTCAAAATAATACAGCCATCCGCCGTGTGTTCCGGCAAAGATCGGATAATTATCATACGTGTCAACCGTTTTGTAGCTTCCCTCTACCATATTGTAAACGCAAAGCTGTTTGGGGTAATCCTGGGAACCGCTGTCCCCCAAAAATCTCTTGACAAAGAACAGGAAATTTCCCGCCACAGCACGCATCCGGGCGTCCCCGAGCGGACATTCAAAAACAGACTCCGGACATAACGGATCGAGGCATACCGAAGCTGCGGAACCGGCTACAGGATTGATTCTGATCGGAATAGATACTCCGCACCCATGCAGGCCGATATCCGATCCTACATCGGTTGTAAAAAAATACATGCTGTCCATCTGCTGTGATACGCCCGCCGAGCAAGATGAAAGGAACCATACCGCTATAATGCCTATCACAGCAACCACGCTTTTTCTCATAACATAATCTCCCTTCTCACGTCCCAGAAGCATCTCCAAACACATAAAGGTAATAATCCTCCAGCGTCGGCGCAACGGTTCTCGCACGCTCCGTCGGCATTGTATCCGCCAGCACACGCAGGAGCACTTCGCCCGTCTGCTCGTCTCTGGCAATATTCGTTACGCGGAACCGATCCTGCATTGCCTGCACCTCCGACTCCGCGCACGGCACAAGCCACACGCCGCCGTCAATTTTCTTCACCAGCTCATGCGGGGGTGCCGAGTCCACGATCACGCCTTTTTTGAGCATGATGATGTCCTTTGCGATGAACTCAATGTCCGGCACAACGTGGGTGGCGATCAGCACGATCTTGTTGAACGCGATTTTCGAGATATAATTGCGGATGGCGATACGCTGTTTGGGGTCAAGTCCGGCGGTCGGTTCATCGAGGATGAGGATTTCGGGATTCCCCAGCACCGCCTGTGCAAGGGTCAGACGCTGTTTCATACCGCCCGACAGTGCGCCGATTTTGCGCTTCGGTACGTCGTCCAGTTCCACAGCGGCGAGGATTTCGGGAATCTGCCGCTGGGATTCGGTTTTGGAGATGCCCTTGAGCGCCGCCATGTACCATAGGAAACGCTCCACGGTGAAGTTCGGGTACAGCCCCGGATACTGCGGCATGAAGCCCAGCTTTTCGCGGAAGCGCACACCCATGTCGAGGACGTTTTCGCCGTCATATAAAATTTCACCGGAATCGGCTTTGAGGTTGTCGGTGAGGATGTTCATCAGCGTGGATTTGCCCGAGCCGTTCGGACCGAGCAAGGCATAGATGCCCGCGTCGAGGGTGGCGGTGAAGCCCGAGAGGGCAAGGTTTGTGCCGTAGGATTTGGATATGTTTTGT
>JAZTWJ010000095.1:0-5983 GCA_045635785.1 Candidatus Flemingiibacterium sp. | reverse complement strand
ATCAGCTTATCCGGATCGGTTCCGCGACGCAGATCAAATGTCAGCTTGAAGCCGGAAAGGTCGGTCTCATCGCGGAAATCGGTGATCTCCTTGAATTTGCCGTCCTTTACAAGATCGGTCACACGGTTCATAATCAGCTCCACAGAGGTGGAGTACGGGATCTGTGTGACCTCGATACAATTTTCCTTTTTGTCATAGCTCCAGCGTGAACGAAGCGTAATGCCGCCTCTGCCTGTCAGCATAATATCGCGAAGCTTGTTTTTGTCATATACAAGATAGCCGCCTCCCGGGAAATCGGGGGCTTTGATAATGTCCATCATCTTCTCCACCGAAGTATCGGGACGACGGAGAAGCTGGATCGTGCCGTCACAAAGCTCAGCAAGATTGAAGGAGCAGATGTTACTTGTCATACCGACGGCAATGCCGAGATTTGGTGAAAGAAGAACGTTCGGGAAGGTGGTGGGCAGCAGAATAGGCTCCTTTGTGGTCGCATCATAGTTATCCACCATCTCCACCGCATTTTTGTCAATGCCACGGAAAAGCTCGGCACAAAAAGGATCTAATTTTACATTGGTATAACGCGATGCGGCATAAACCGTGTCGCGGCTGTAATGCTTACCAAAGCTACCCTTGGATTCAACAAAAGGATGCAAGAGCGCCTCGTGACCGCGCGTAAGTCGTACCATCGTCTCATAGATGGCGGCATCACCGTGGGGATTCAGCTTCATGGTTTGACCGACAACGTTGGAGGATTTTGTAAAACCGCCAGAAAGCAAGCCCATTTTATACATGGTATATAACAGCTTGCGATGGGATGGCTTAAAACCGTCGATCTCGGGGATGGCGCGGTCGCGAATGACATACATCGCATAGGGCATGAAGTTGGTTCGAATGGTGTCGGTAATCGCCTGATTGGTGATCGCTGCAGTCACACCGGTTGTTATACGTTGGGAGTCGATTTTTTTCCTCGCCATATTCATCACCATGCCTTCGCGAGAGCGAAGGCTTCCTTAAATCGAAATTTTTGTCGGTTTGCGCCAGCAAATCGCAGTGATTCGCCGCGAAGGCAAAAATTCGGGGTGTGAAAAATTTATTTTTCACACTACTACCCTTTTTAATTATTTTTCGTCTTCTTGGCTGTCTAAAACAATGATCTCATAGCCTGCGGCTTTCATAACACGATTGTATACCGCAAGCCCGATGCCTTCCTTTTTTGGCATTCTGATATAAAAAATATCACAATTTCTCGTGTCGAGCTCCCGTAGCTTCTTGAACAGACTGTGCGCCTCCGCTTCCTCGGAATGCACGCCAAGACTTAAAGTTTCAGCGCAAATTCCGCTGAATTTTTCGCACTCATCATCAAATAACAGCGCACCGATTCGTGAGGATTTCGCTTGTCTGCGAAGGAAACCCGCAAATGCTGTATCGTCTGCATCTACAATCACAATTTTTGTATCGGGCGCATAGTGGCGATATTTCATGCCGGGAGCCTGCGGACGTTCTCCGTCAGCAAGCTGTTCGGTAATGGCTTTGTCGAGGGTAATCTCACCGAATACCGCGCGAAGCATCTCTGCCGTTATACCGCCCGGACGAAGCATGGTCAGATGCCCGTCTACAATTTTAACAATGGTAGATTCAAGCCCGATCTCGCAGTCGCCGCCGTCAATAATCATATCAATACGGCCGCGCAGATCCTCGGCAACATGAGCCGCACAGGTCGGACTTGGTTTGCCCGATGCATTTGCACTCGGTGCTGCTACGGGAACGCCTGCGGCTTCAATAAGTGCGCGAGCGTTCTTGTCTGCGGGAATGCGGATCGCTACGGTGTCAAGCCCGCCTGTAACCGTCAGTGGAATACTATCCTTTTTCGGGAGGACCACCGTCAGCGGACCGGGCATAAAGTGCTCTGCAAGCTTCAAAAAAGCATCATCAATGTGACAATACTTCACTGCATCCTCAACTTTTGCAAGATGTACGATCAGCGGATTATCGGAGGGACGCCCCTTTGCCGCGTAGATCTTTGCGGCGGCATCGGCATCCAGCGCATTGCCACCCAGCCCATATACCGTCTCCGTTGGAAAGGCGACAAGACCGCCACTTCGAAGAATTTCGCCACCTTTTTCAAAGGCTTCCCTCGAAGCTATTTCAATGATAGTATCCATCACTGTGCGTTTGCAAGCTTTGCCGCCGTATCAGCGGTGGCAAGCGCGGTCAGCATTTCGTCGATATTGCCGTTGAGGAAATTTTCAAGCGAATGGAGGGTAAGTCCAATCCGATGATCGGTGATGCGGCTCTGCGGATAATTGTAGGTGCGGATGCGCTCACTTCGGTCGCCCGTACCCACCTGCGACTTTCTCTCGGATGCGATCTTTGCGTCCTGCTCAGCCTGCTTGAGGTCATAAAGCTTGGTGCGAAGCAGCTTCATCGCCTTATCACGATTTTTGAACTGAGAGCGCTCATCCTGACATTCGATCACAATTCCCGTGGGCTTGTGAAGCAGACGAATGGCAGACTCGGTCTTGTTGACGTGCTGCCCGCCCGCACCCGATGATTTGATCGTCTCTATTTCAAGATCGCTCGGATTGATGTCTACAACCACATCCTCCGCCTCGGGGAGAACGGCAACCGTTGCGGTGGAGGTCTGGATCCGCCCCTGCGACTCGGTTTCAGGCACGCGCTGTACGCGATGAACGCCCGATTCGTATTTCAATCGTGAATATGCACCGTCTCCTTCCACCATGAAGGAGACTTCCTTGAAACCGCCAAGCTCGGTCTCGTTTGCGGAAATGATCTCGGTCTTCCATCCGATGGATGCGGCATACATATTATACATGCGGTATAAAACATACGCAAACAGTGCGGCTTCTTCGCCGCCTGCACCGCCTCGAATCTCGATAATTACGTTTTTTTCGTCGTTAGGGTCCTTCGGCAAAAGCAGAATTTGCAGATCCTTTTCAAGAAGCGGCAAACGCTCCTTTGCATCCGCAAGCTCCTCGCGAGCAAGCTCTGACAGATCGGCATCTCCTAACATCTCCGTCGCTTCCTCAAGCTGAAGCTGACAAGCGCAGTATTCGCGATATTTTTCAATGATGGGCGTGAGGCGTTTATACTCGCGCATCAGCTTAGTATAACGCTCGGGATCGACGACGATCTCGGGGTTTTCTAGGTCCTTTGACATCGCCTCATAGTTTTTTTCGGTTTCTTTCAGTCTTTCAAACATATGGAATCCTTTATTTGATATTTTATAATAGTATTTCTAACAGAATGCCAAGCAGTACGGACATGGAATATACGCAACCAAGCAGTGCAAAGTTCTGCTTATGACTGCGATTGACGCGAAACAGTACGAGAAGTCCGAGTCCTGCACCCGCGCAAAGTCCTGCCGCCAATGAACCGAAGCTGAGCGCGCCCGAAACAAACAGGCGCGACAGTACGATGCTCGCCGCACAGTTTGGAATCAATCCAATGAAAGCGGCAATAACCGGCTGAAGCAGGGTGTTGTTCATGAGGATCGCCGAAAGTCGCTCTTCACCGAAAAGCTCAATGGCAACATTCAAAAGAAAGCCGGTCATAACAATGAACATAAAAATAGATAGCGTGCGCCGGAGAACGCGCGGAATGATGCGCTGCTTTGAAGCCTCGCACCCACAGTCACAGCAGTCGCATTCCGTCACAGGAGCATCCACATCCGCAGGCTCAACCTCAATTTGGTCAAGTCTCGTCAGGTGAAAGATACGGTCAACAAAATAACCAACAGCGATCGCCCAGACCAATTTTACGAGAAGAAGCGGCAAAAACCATTTTGCGCTGGAAGGATCCGCCATAATGATCGGCAAAGCTTCGTCTGAAGTGGCGATAAATACCGCCGCCAGCGAGCCTGCGGTGATGAGTCGCTCAGCATAAAGATTGGATGCGGCGACAGAAAAGCCGCATTGGGGAAACAATCCGAAAAGCGATGCGCCGATTACACCAAAGCCCTTATGAGAAAGTGCCGTTCGAACGCGGCTCATCGCTTTATTTTCAATAATCGCAATGAGCAGAAATACGATGAACAGGATAGGAAGCATGTAGAGAGAATGCTCGATCGCATGGACAAAGGGATGAAGCAGATAATTGTGCAAAAGCTCTTGTAAAGAACCCTCTGCGACAGTTTCCGCTACACTCTCGCGAAGAACATTCGGAAGTCCGTGTGCATGCTCCGTCAGATGATCGTGAAGAATAAGCTGCATATATTATTTTACGCTGAAGGCGTAAACGGTGGTGGATTCGAATTTTTCGCCCGCCTTCAGGGTTGTGGTCGGAAAATGCTTGTGATTGGGCGAATCGGGAGCATGCTGTGTTTCAAGACAGATCGCTCCTCTTGGCGTCTGGGGAACGCCGCCCTTGAATGCGATCTCGCCGTTCATCATATTCGCAGAATAGACCTGCACACAGGGCTGATCAGTATAGCATTCCATAAAACGTCCCGATGGCTCATCATAAAGCTCGGCGAATTTTGCAAATTCAAGTCCCGAATTCAATACGAAATTGTGGTCATAGCCGCCTGCATACTTCAGCTGATCATCCTCCGCATCGACGCGCGCACCGATTTGGCTGGGAGTGGTGAAATCGAAGGGTGTTCCCTTTACGGAACGGTAGTTTCCTGTGGTGATGAAGTTTTCCTTGATTTCGGTGATGGAATCCGCATCCACCCAAAGGATCTGATCGACCACCGATCTTGAAGCATAGCCTGCCAAATTAAAGTAGGCATGATTGGTCAGATTGATGATGGTATCCTTGTCGGATACCGCTTCATAGTGAATTTTCAGCGCATTTTCATCCGTGAGCGTATAAGTGACGGTGACATCCAGCTTGCCCGGATAGTTTTCCTCACCATCCGCCGATGTCAGCTTTAAGATCAGTCCGCATTCGTCTGCTTTCTCAAAAGGCACCGCGTCCCAGATCTTTTTGTCAAAGCCCTCTAAACCTCCGTGCAGATGATTGGAGATGTCAAAGTTCTGTGCAAGCTGATAGCTTACACCGTTCAGCGTGAATTTTCCATCTACAATACGGTTGGCATAGCGACCGATCAGCGCGCCTTGAAAGCCTCCGCCGTTCAGATAGCCGTCAACGGAATCAAAGCCGCAGAGTATATCCTCAAATTTGCCGTTTTTGTCGGGCATTTGCATCTGCTGGAGAATGCCGCCTAAAGTGAGAATCGTCACCGATGCGCCTTTCGCGTTTGTAAGTGTGTATGCATAAACCTCACTGCCGCAAGGTTTTTTTCCGAATAATTCTTTAGAAATCATATTTTTAACCATGACTTTCGCGAAGCGAAAGTTTCTTTCTTTGGGAATTGGGACTCGGTTTGTTAAGCAAAATTTCAGTGGAACACTGAAATAGAGTAACAAAACCAAGTCTGAAAAATTTAATTTTCAGACTTTTGCCTTTCAAGTTTGGGCTATACGTTGAAACCATTCGGATTCTTCGTCTGCCAGTTGGCGGAATCGCGACACATTTCTTCGATGCCGAACATCGCTTCCCAGCCCAGCACCTCGCGCGCTTTGGTCGGATCGGCAAAGTATTCATCAATGTCACCGGGACGACGGTCAACGATTTTATAATTGATTTTGACACCCGTGGCAGCTTCGTATGCCTTCACGATGTCAAGAACGGAGTATCCGCGACCGGTTCCGATGTTGAAAATATCATGCCCCGGCTTTTTATCAAGCCAATTGAGCGCGGCGAGATGCGCCTTCGCCAGATCCACCACATGAATGTAGTCTCTTACACCGGTACCGTCATGCGTCGAATAATCGTCGCCGTAGACAGAAAGACACTCCAGCTTTCCGATGGCAACCTGTGTGATATAAGGCATAAGATTGTTTGGAATGCCTGCGGGATCCTCACCGATCCTGCCCGACGGATGCGCGCCGATCGGATTAAAATAACGTAAAATTGCGGTATTCCACTTGGGATCCGCACGGTAAAGATCCTTCAGAAT
>JAZTWJ010000094.1:0-3864 GCA_045635785.1 Candidatus Flemingiibacterium sp. | reverse complement strand
TAACGCCCCTCCTTAATACCGCAGCGGAAGGGGATTTTCGGCATGCACCTGCTCGATGACCGATATAATGCGAGCCGCCATTTGCGCGGTCACGGTCATCTCCTTTGCTTGCGTGATGCGATCGTAAAGCTGCTTGTACAGCGTAGCCGTACCAACGTCAAAGGCCGTGCCCGTAAACTTGTCCGACTCAACGTGCTTGATCAGATTCTCGCCGCAATACATGGGGTTCCCCGCATCATTCGCCAAAAAGGTCTCCACAACGGGGCGATCGGGGTTTTCCCCGTCCTTGATATAGGTCATTTCATACGCGCCCGGAGTCGCCTTCAGCGTTCCCTTGGTTCCCAAAACCTTTACATTGTAATTCGCATACGCGTCGATCGAAGTGATTTCCACGTCAATCAGCGGCTTCCCCGGTGCACTCAGCAGTATTTTTACATAGTCATCGGCATCTCCGCTTGTCAGCGCGGTATCCAGCTTGCTGTACACCACGCGCGCATGTTGGTCAAAATCCAAAAAGCCCAGCGCCATGCCAATGGGGTGCGGACCGGTATTATAGGTGCTGCCCGCGCATTTTTTCTGCAGCGTTTGCCAGTCCCAGCGACGCGCAAAGCCATTGTAACGGATATTGATCTGCTTGATGTCGCCAAGCGTTCCCGCCGCTATGGTATCGCGGATAAACTGATAAAAGGGTGCGAAAAAGGTTTGCTGGAACACCGCCAGCACAACGCCCCGCTCCTCTGCCAGCTTGATCAGCTCGTCACACTCATAGCGTGAGCGCGCAAACGGCTTTTCGACCAAAACGTTCAAGCCGTGCAACAGCAGATCCTTGGTAATGGCATAGTGCATGTCGGAATAGGTGGCGTTGACCACAAGATCGATATCGTCAAACGCAAACAGCTCGGTATACTCCGCAAGCGTTTTGCAACCGGGGTAAATCTGCTCTGACACCTGCCTGCGAAACGCATCGGCATCCACAACGTATTTGACGCAATAATACGCATTATCCTGACTGCGATAATATACTCCGTGAATATCCTTGCCGCTTCTTCCCTGTCCGATGATAGCAACGTTCAATTTTCTCATAACAAACACTCCTTTACACATATTTTGGGGGCAATACCATTATAAAGTAATTAATTTGAAAAGTAAATGGTAATATCTGCATTATCGTATTGCATTTTATGAACAATCGTGGTATAATGAGACATCAAAGCGCACAAATATTTCAAAAAAGGATCTTCTCAATTATGACAAACAACTATATACAGACAGCCGACAAATTGTTTTTCAAGCACGAGATCTCCGAAAATCTCCCGTGTGACGTATTCTCCATGCATACGCACAACGCCTATGAGCTGATCTATTTTATGGACGGTGACGCCACGCACGTCATCGAGGACAGAAAATACAAGCTGAAAAAGGGCGACCTGATTTTGTTCCGCCCCATGCAATATCATTTTATTCAAATCGACGCCGAGGCAAGATACGAGCGCTACAACATTCTCTTTGACGCGGAAAAGCACGGGGTGGAGAGCGCCGCGCTGATCCCGGACGATTTGGAGGTCATTCACCTGCAGGGTAACAGCATCATCGAAAGCATTTTCCAAAAATGCGATCTGTACCGCAGCAGTTCTCCCGAAATCTTTGATAAGATCCTGCCCCATCTGCTGTCCGAGCTGTTTTACAACATTACTCTATTCCCCGGCTCGCAATCCACCGACACCTCCTCGGTATCTCCCCTGATCTCCAAGGCACTCAAATACATCAACGAAAACCTGTGCACCATTCAAAGGATCGAGCAGGTAGCAGATCACCTGTTTGTGAGCGAGAGCTACTTTTTCCGCCTGTTTCAAAAGGAATTGCACCAAACGCCCAAAAAGTACATACTGGAAAAGAGATTGCTCATGGCGCAGAAAATGCTGGAGTCCGGCACAAAGCCCACCCTTGCCTGTGAACGCTGCGGCTTTGGCGACTATACTACGTTTTATCGAAATTACTATACCTTTTTCGGCCATTCGCCATCCGTTACGGGCAACTCTCATCCGCACCGTAACGTGTGATATTTCGTTTCGGTAGAAAAACCCATCGCTTTTTTGCATATAAAAATATTGGACACATCACAAAGGAGTTCTCCCGCATGATGTGTCCAACTTTTTTCGTTCGGTGTTATAGGGACATTCACGAATGCCCCGAAGGAGCTTCACAAAGCGCCCGTAGGAAGCCAAATCAAATATTACTCGCTTTAAGCAACGTGTGATGAGGGATGTTTTTGAAAATGTATATGATTTTATGATTTTGTGTTTTTGCTTGTCTTATCAAAACCAAATACGGATTACAACCCTCATCCAAGATCAAAAGTCATGGCGTCTTCCCATATGTTCACTTCTTGATCGGCAACAACATTCTGGTTGCCTTTTTGTATTCGGCAAAGCCCTCTTTCCTTGACTGTCTGCCGTCTGCCATCGGAATGCTGACCGCAAGGAACAGCACCGTATTGGCCAGTGCGCCCGCTGCAAGATACCATGCGTCAGGTGCCGCGCAGACTACGGAAAGAGCTACGCCCCACCACATAAGGATTTCTCCGAGGTAGTTCGGGTGGCGCGAGTATTTCCACAGACCGTTTCGTATAAACGCCCCGTTTCTGTTCTTGCGGAACGCATGCATTTCGTAATCCGCTATTCCTTGCATGGTAGCCGCTCCAATCGACACGCAGAGGAAGAGCACGCTGCCGACGTTTGCCGTCACTTCGTAAATGACCGCATAGACCGCAGGCAGAATGCAACCGTACACCACAAGGGTTGGAACCATATGTATGCCGACGAAGTTGATGATGGGATAAAATACGCCGGTCTTTTCCTTCAGCATCGTATAACGCCAATCCTGATGATTCAGATTGCCGAACGTGTATGCCCAATTCGCCGTCAGACGAATTGCCCAATACGATACGGCGATAAGGAGCAGAATACCAAGAGCCGTCAGCTCATTTCCCATCGCAAACACCGCCAAAATCACGGGCGGTTGTACGCTCCAATAGGGATCGTACACCGACGCGTTTCCGAACAGTACGCTGAAAATAAACGTGACAACCGTTGCCGCCACGTCGGCAATCAGCAGCGATAACCACCAGGTCAAGTCGAGCATTCTGTAAACCGCGATACCAACAACCGCGGCGATTATGTATACAAGCGTCACAGCGATAAAGCTCGCCCCGCGGTTTTGTTTCAGTTTTTTCATAAGACACCTCATTTTACATGCAATTTGGAATTTGTTTATACCGTTATAGCTTGCGGATATGTAGCTCGATCCGCTGAATGATCTCACAGAACGCCTCATCACGCTTTCCCGTGGGATCGGGCAAGCCCCAATCGTCATCGAAGGCTCTGCCGATAAAAGGGCAACCAACGTCGCATCCCATTGAGATGGCAACGTCGGGGGACGGAATTTTGTCAACGGTTTTGCTGTACTGTGTCAACTCCATATCGATGCCGTAAAGCGCCTTCATGAGCCGCACCGCATCCTGATTGATCCGGGGTTTGGTTTCCGTACCTGCCGAGTAAAAATCGAACTCATCACCGCGCAGATGCTTTCCGAGAGCCTCCGCAATCTGACTGCGGCAAGAGTTATGGACACAGATAAACGCGATCTTCTTTTTCATTTGAACGGACACCTCACACCGATGCATTGATTGTTCCGCGCCGAGTGGGCACACTTGATCTCACCAAGTTCCATGTCAACGCCGAGGTATTCCCTCGCGAATTCCACGGCTTGGCTGATGGCGAGATAGGAATCCCGCTTACAGCAACGGGGGCCGCCGACCTCGCCGATGGCGCCAAGGGCGGAGGAGGTCATCCTGTTGGAAAGTCC
>JAZTWJ010000093.1:0-6640 GCA_045635785.1 Candidatus Flemingiibacterium sp. | reverse complement strand
CTCGGTCAGATGAACGACATGCGCAACTACGTTGACGGTCAGTTCCGCGAGATCCGCGATTCGCTTTGCGGACAGGCGGTCATCAACCAGCGCACGGCTGACAGCTTCGAGCGCGTCCACGACGATCTGATGTGCGTCAAGAGCAATCTGGAAGGTCAGATCGCGGCTGAACGTGCGGCACGCTGCTGCAGTGATTCGCAGATCGTAAGCTATGTCAACGCAACATTTTACCCTAAACTCGTATCTGACATCGTGCCCGGTACGACAACGACTGCGCAGGTACTTTACAATCCCGTCACCAACTGCGGCTGCTGCGGCTGCGGCAACTGATAGGCGCGGAGGGCGGGAAACCGTCCTCCGATGAGATCACAACAACAGGAGGTTTATATGGTATCCACAGCACAGGTACAGCGCGGTATTCAGCGGTTCCTTGAGAACGATCTGATCCCGAAGGTTCCGGGATGGCAGGGTGTCGTTTTGGGCGCTGCCGCAGGAATTGCACTATCGAGGATGGGAGAGCTTGTAAAGACGTTCGGCGACATTCCGATCATCAAGATGCTCGGCGTGATCGATCCGGGCGGCGGCATCGATATCGAAGTGCTGCGAGAAGAATTTATCAAGCAGGCGCGCCGCGTGGGAGCGATCAGAATCGATCTCTCACCGCTGGGTGAAATCTCGCTGGGTGAAGCGGATATCAGCCGCCTGTATGAGTACATTATTACATCATAAGGAGTGATTATATGCAAGCGAAGGAAAAGATCATCGCCGAGATGTTTGACACCATCGAGGACGAATTCAAGGATGCGGAAGCACACATCACGTATGCGATCGATGCACGCGATGACGGAGACATGGAAGTGATGCAGATGCACAAGCAGGATGCACAGACACGCATTGAGGAGCTGCGCCGCTGGTGCGACACAGCAAAGAAGAAATTCGGCGAAGGCGGTGTCGGTGAGATCATGTGCAAAGCATTCGGAAAGCGGCGTGACATGCTGACCGAGAAGATGAAGAAGATCGACGAGAAGTAAAAAACGAGTTTCACTATAAGAATTCGGTGATTTTTCGGTGATGAAAAACAAAAAGTGCCTGAAATCAGGCACTTTTTGACGTTTGGTGGATCCGGAGGGAAACGATCTTGCCCAACGCACAGAAACGCGGAAGAGCAAAAAAGCCTTAAATATCAACGCTTTTTGCACATGAGACACAAGCGGGAAAGTGGCACAAAAACATCGTTTTGAAAATAATTCGGTGATTTTTTGGTGATTTTTTAGGAGCGAATTTTATTGAAAACAGAGACTGCACGCTCTTCCTCTTTGGGGTATAGATGCGAATATGTATTCCAAGTCTGCTCGACCTTTGAGTGTCCAAGGCGGCGTGCAATCTCTTGGATGTTGATGCCTTCATTGACGAGGACGGAAGCATGTGTGTGCCGGAAATCATGTACGCGGATATGAGGAAGACCTGCAGCGTTTGCGTATGATGTGTTCTTCTTCTCGATCGTTGTATCACGGAGCGGATTACAGCCACCGCACACGCGCCATTCATCGGAAAAACGCGGGTCACACATTTGCCGATCTCTGTGTTCCGACAGAATTGCGAGCAACGGCATTGGCATTTGCAGATCTCGATAGGACGATTTGTTTTTGGGCGGTGTTTCTCTGTCGTCGCCTTTGACCTTTTGAGCGATGGAGCGTCTGATGTGCATGATGTTGCCATCGAGATCAGACCATTTAAGTGCATTGATTTCGCCTTTGCGCGCTCCGGTATAAAACGCAACCGCAAAAAACACATAACATCCCCATTCGATTTCGGTGTTCTTTTCCTCTGCGGCGCTTCGAGCGGCATTTGCAAACATCAGATATTGGTCGGCAGTATAATAGTGTAAGACATCCTCAGGCTTTGAAAAATAGACATCCTTGAAATTTCCGATCTGATCCAGCGGATTGGATTTAAGATACCCGCGGCGAACAGCAAATTTCAACATGGTAGAAAATTCTTGATACAGCTTTTGCTTGGTTGATATTTTGGTATCCTGCTCTGCGATGGATTGCTTCCATTCCTGCAATAACCTTGGGGACAGCGAATCGAGCTTTTTTGATGAGAAAAACGGGAGGACATTTCCGGCAAGTGTTCGTCTGACCTTGTCGCATGTAGTTTCTCTCACGTTTAAAGATTTATCCTTGATGTATTCGTCAAACAGATCGGACACCGTCATTTTACCGGACGGATCTGATTCGGCTTGCAAGCGCAGCTGCTGTTCTGCGATCTGCGCTTCGGTCTTTCCGTAAACGGTCTTTTCAAGGCGTTTGCGCTCACCGTTTTGATCTGTATAATTGTATCGGACAATGTATCCCTGCAGACCGTTTTTCTTCTTGTTTGATTTCAGAATCGGCATAAATTTCACCCACAAAAATTTATTTGAAAAAGATATTGACAAAATGACAATACCGTGCTATGATTATAGCACGCAAACGGATAGTTTGCAAGGGCTTTTTACAAAATAATCAAAGGAGATGACCTATACCATGCAAATCGACATGATGATTTGCCGACCTCACGCAAAAAAGCCGCCATCCACACACGAATTCCACCTCAACAACGCCACCTCCCGAATGCGTCGATTATTACGACTGTGACGTACTGACAAGCGACGGTGGAGAGGGGGAGCGGGACAATGCGTGAAACCTTGATCCGTATGATCGCAGAGATCCTTGACAGACTGACTGTCGAGCAGCTGCGCGTCGTGCTTGCATTTGCTAAAAAAATGAGATAAAAAACAAAGCGGAAGGAATTACCTTCCGCTTTTTTATGTCCCATCTTACGGTGTGGGATTGCAGCTTTTACAAGATGAATTATGTAAATGCCAATAGGTTTAAGATAATCAAGAATGCCAGCGATACGCATGACGGAACCCGCGGCTTTCGGCTTCTTCTACCGTATCGGCATAAAACTCTCCGCGATCGGGAGAGATCACGACGGAATCGTATTGAAGATCGAAAGGCATATGATATATCTTGCTTCCGTCTTTGCCGATGTTGCACTTGATAAGTGGGTAGGAGTCCATATTTTTTTCAGAACATACAATGACACCAAGGTGTTTTGCGACGAGATCGGCGGTTTCGGAGAGGGTGGTGGTTGTGATAAATACCGGCTGCACGGATTCTCCGGGATGTTCGATTTCATAAAGAACGACTGTACCATAAAGCTGGAAAATGTGTTTTTCGTGAATTGTTTTATCCTTTGACCACCGTTTGCATTGAACAATATTCGTCGCATTATCTTTTTTTACGATAAGATCGCGCCCCATGTCTTCAAGACCTTTGATGGCTCCGACATAAGATACTGTGAAATGATCCTTCTCATAGAGGTATCCTATATACCGTTCGTATTCTATGCCGGCTTCCCAATTTGATTTGGGACGCCTGATATATTTATCGAGTGCTCTTTGATTCCGTTCGGCAGGAGTGAGCTTTTCGTATTCTTCGGGAGATAACCAATTTTTGTAGTGGTCATAGCCTGACTCTGCATTATCGATGAGCTGTGTAGAGCGGTACGCTTCGGCGGGGGGAATATCGTCGAATTCTTCCAGCCAAGGAAAGATATATTGAAGAAATGCGAGACGGTGCTCAGCGAGCTTTGCACGACGGCACCACTCACGAAGCTGTTCCGCATACGAAGAAACCTTGTCGGCAGCTTTCATTGCCGGAGGTTTTTTATTGCGCAATTCTTCTGCGCCGCGCATGAACATATCAGCGTAATAATCAGAAATGATCTTTGCGGCATACGGGAATGATTGCTGTTTTGATTGAAGAATTTTCTTTTCGTTTTCAAGATTCTTCTTTTGGTGTTCGAGCTCACGAATATCCTTCGAGACAGAGTCGGCTTCTTTTATGATTTTGTCAAAAGGAATGTCATTTGCTTTCGCAAGTGTATACGCGAGAAAATACATATGTTTGCACGGCGCAGCTCTGTGAAGCCTGTACGTGAAGTCACGACAGGAGCATTCATCAAGAGAAGTGGTATAACTTTCGCCGTATTCTGATGAAATGATAGCGTTGACAGAAAGCGAAGAAATTTTGTGTGCGTAGTTTCCGGATTCATCGTATACGAATTGCCAAAACCTGCTTTTACGGTTATCGGGAGAAGATAAGATTTGCGGATATGTTAAAGAAGAAGTCATGTATTGAGATAGTATTGACGGATTCGCTTTACTGTCAAATAATCTTTCGTAATTTGCATCGATGGCGGATTCACACTGTTCTCTTAATTCATCGATTTTTTGTTTCGCTCTTTTTTCTCGTTCAATTGCATTTTTGTAATCTCGGGTTAGCTTTTCTACATACGAATCATCGCTTTTCTTTATTGATGCAAGCTCGCGTTGAAGTTGAACATGTTTTTCGTTTAGTTTTGTATAACTATCATATAACTCTGTGAAGGCTTTCTTGTCTTTGATGCCAATACCGATTTGGCGAACGGCACTTTCAAATTTATTCTTGTAGTCATCACGATCATATTTATAGTATATAGCCGCAATAAGAAAAGCGATTAAAGCGATACAAGCAACGACTTCCATAATACACCCACCAAATAATATATTATAGAAAATTATACCACCACATTGCCAATCTGTCAATAAAATAAGAAAAAAGACACCTCATTCGGTGTCTTTTTCTTTTTCCTCTGCTTCGCGCATTGCGTTATAAAACCGCTCGAACGCATCCCATGCGGCATCATCCATGCGGGACATGGCATAGAAGACGCGCTTCTTGAACGGGTTATCGCCGGAGAGGATCGAACCGGCAAACGCTGCCAGTTCCTCATCGACGCTGGGCTTGCGGAACATCTCGCCTTCGCCTGTCTCCAGCCAGATCGGGTCGACGCTGTACTTCATGCAGAGATGATCGAGGAAAAGAGAAGTCGGAACAACACGTCCGCGCTCGTATGAATTGATGACGTCTCTGCTGACACCGAGCGCATCGCCGAACTCGGTTTGCGTTAGGTCAAGATGCTTGCGTAATTCTTTGATACGGGTTTCAATACCCAAAACAACACCTCCTTTGCGTTTCGATGATAGTATAACACATAAATGCAAAAATGTCAATGGGTATGTGGACACAAAAACATAAAAATAATTTTCAAAAAAGGGTTGACAAACACAGTTTTGTGTGATATAATGGGGTCACAAACCCAAAGAAAGAAACAAAAACGGGTCAGTGAACACAAAAACGTTTCTCGTGAAACAAAACAGGAGGGTGAACCAATGACACACGGACAAATGAAGATCATTGATGAAATGATGAGCAAGAGGCTGACTGCACGACAGTCAGAATGGCTCGGCAAACTGCTTGAGTACGGAGAAATGGCGCCGGGCACTTATGTGAAGGTACTCAAGCGGGATGGCGAGAGCGATATTGTGAAGCAGATCATCCAGTGTCCGTTATATTTCCTTTTCGGTGGAAGCGACATTTTTCACACGGTTGACAAATACGACATCATCGCGGTTGGCACCGAAGACAAAACGGGAACACCGATGATACTTGTAGCGTGAAAGAAACAGGAGGGTGAAAGAAATGAATGTAGTAAGAATCAAGTCGCTGAATCTGCATTCAACAGAAGGGCGAAGAGAATTTTACGAAATCGCATCAGAAGAATGTGATAAGCTGAACGCTTACAGAGCCAGTTTTGGTGATGAAGTGTATTTCGTAAAGCACGCGAAATGCGAACTGGAAATGATGCTTGAGTGGGCTGTGACACGCGGAGTACGAATCAAACTTGAAATAAGCCCCGTAACAGGACGGTATGAACTGGCTGCGGATGGCTGGTATCTGTTTGATCGAAAGGATGGGTGAACCAATGACGATCAAAACGCTTGAAATGATCCATCAGCTGCTTATTGAGCGTGTCAATGAGCTGAAGGATGAGAGGGAAAGTGCGGATAAAGAACGCATAGAAGCAAGGTGGGGCAGAGATCGCGAAAATGCGCCGGACGAAAATAAATGCCGAGAGCTTGAGGAAAGACACAGAATTGCGAGGGGAAGGCATATGGAAGCAGCCGATGCGCTTGAAAAGTTCGAAGCGTATGAGTTCAAATAATGGGGGTGAAAGGAATGAAGTTATCGATGCTGAATCGGTTCCGCGATTTTCTTGAAAAAGAAGTGGCTGATAAGTTTGAAACTGCACAAGTAGCAGAAGAAGAATATGAAGCCGCGCGGAATGAATACGGATTACTGAAGATTCCTAATGAAATACTCGAACGGCGTAATAAAACGCTCGAAGAACTTAAAGAAGCAGCTGCTGCTTTAAAAGAACTTATTGAAACGGATTTCAGATAAGGAGGGTGAACCGATGACGGCAAAAACAGTTAACCATATCGTCGCGATGCTGATGCAGGACGTCGATGAGAAGCGCACCTGCCTTCTGACGATTGCAGACGAAATCGAACAGGCACTGGAAAGCGGCAACCGCGACGAGCTCAAAAGCATCAAAGCGGTAGAACGGCGCGTTCGTGCGGCATTGTGTGAATCAGAAGAAGCACTTGACGATATAATCACGCTGCTGACAAGCGTTACAAACGAGAGGGGGTGACGGAATGAACATTGCAAGAATGATGGCGGCTCTGGAACAGATGGAGCATATG
>JAZTWJ010000092.1:0-22741 GCA_045635785.1 Candidatus Flemingiibacterium sp. | reverse complement strand
AAAATCCACCACGTTTTCAGCGCGTTTGAAATTGGAGGAGGGTAAAACGGTGTTCGAGTTTGAGAATGCGCCCCGTGAGATTTCACCTCCGAAGCCCTCGCCTGAAAAGCTGATCCCGGGCATTCCCGTTGATGACACCTTTTATTGATCCTTGCGGTACATAGATTACAAAAATTTGGGAGATATTTATGAGAAAATACGATCATGTGCTATTTGATCTAGACGGAACCATGACGGATACCTGCAGTGGCATCACAAGATCCGTACAGTATGCACTGCGGCATTTCGGAATCGAAGCGGAGACCGATTCACTGAAAAAATTCATCGGACCTCCGTTGATGGACTCTTTTATGAAGTTTTACGGATTTGATGAGAAGCGTGCTGCGGAGGCTGTCATCAAATATCGTGAATTTTACAGTGTGGACGGGCTTTTTGACAACCGTCTGTATGACGGAATTCCTCAAATGCTCGAAAAGGTTCATAAAGTTGGAAGTGAGATTATTCTTGCCACCTCAAAGCCGCTTGTATTTGCGGAGCATATCCTAGATAATCTTGGTATCAACCGTTTCTTTGATTATCGCTTTGGTGCGGATCTTCCCGGGTATCGGACGAAAAAAGTTGACATCATCGCGTATGCGTTGCAGGAGCATCCCATCGACATCTCCCGTGCGATCATGGTGGGCGATCGCGATGTGGATATTCTTGGCGCGCATGCAAACGGTATGAAGGCGATCGGCGTATTATACGGCTTCGGGGATGCCGCAGAGCTTAACGGCTGCGGTGCGGATGCATTGGCGGAAACCGTTTTGGATCTCGAGGCGTTGCTTCTCGATTAAAGAATTTATCATCTGTATAAAAGAACCTCCTGTTGAACAAACTATATCGCGGATAAACGAATTTCTGCAATAAAGTTTGCAAACAGGAGGTCGATTATTTTGGACGACAAAACATATAAAAAATATGTGGAAAAGCATGCGAAACGATCCAATCTCGGTGCAGATTGCGCGCGCGCTTTTCTCGTAGGGGGACTCATTTGTGTCATTGGTCAGGGGCTTGGTGATATTTACAGCATGCTTGGCATCAGCGAGAAGGATACGCATACTTTGGTTCCCGCTACACTGATATTTCTCGCCGCACTTTTGACAGGACTCAATATTTTTGACAACATCGCAAAATTTGCGGGAGCAGGGACACTCGTCCCCATTACCGGATTTGCAAATGCCGTGGTATCGCCTGCGATCGACACCAAGGCAGAGGGCTTTATCCTCGGTGTCGGGGCGAAAATATTCACCGTTGCCGGGCCTGTCATTTTGTACGGTACGCTTGCATCGGTCTTTTACGGAATCATTCTTTTTATTATGAGGTCGATCTGATGCAGAAGGGAATCATTACGCTCGAAAATCGCCCATCCTTTGCATCGGTTGGGACGGTGGTTGGCAAGAAGGAATCGGAAGGCCCGATCGGAAAAGGCTTCGATTTTTACGATGAGACCGACACCTTCGGTATGCCCACATGGGAGCAATCGGAAAGCGAGATGCAACGGCTGGCACTGAACACCGCCATGGATAAGGGCAACTTCAAGATCCACGATATTGACGCGATCTTTGCGGGCGATCTGATCAATCAGTGCATCTCCAGCGGATATGGCCTTGCGAATTTTGATGCACAGTTTTTTGGACTTTTCGGTGCCTGCTCGACTATGGCAGAGGGATTGACACTCGGGGCGATGCTCGTCAATATGGGCGTATATCATAGAATTGCGGCGGTGACATCCTCCCATAACTGCTCCGCGGAGCGACAGTTTCGTTTCCCCATCGAATACGGCGGTCAGCGAACACCGACCGCTCAATGGACGGTGACGGGCGCGGCAGCAATTCTTTTAGAATCGCACAATCAGGCGCCCTATGTGGCGGAGGTTCTACCGGGACGTGTCTGCGATAAGGGTATCACAGATTCCGCGAACATGGGTGCGGCGATGGCTCCCGCCGCCGCGGATACGCTTAAGCGGTATTTCGAAGAATCCCGTAGATCCCCAGACGATTTTTCAGCGATCATCACAGGGGATCTTGGATATGAGGGAAGCAGTATTCTGATCGAGCTTCTGCATGCAGAAGGCATCGACATATCTAAAGTCCACAACGATTGTGGGCTGATCATCTATGACAGAGAGCGGCAGGATGTTCACGCAGGCGGTTCGGGATGCGGATGCTTTGGAACGGTGCTTGCAAGTCATATTCTTCCACAGTTAAAAAGCGGCAAGCTTTCGGACGTTCTTTTGCTTGCCACAGGGGCGATGATGAATACTGCCAGCATTCAGCAGGGGCTGACGATCCCGGGAATCGCACATCTGCTTCGTATCGTAGGGGAGGCTTGATGATGGAAAAATGTTTGGATTATCTGTGGGCATTTGTAGTTGGCGGCGCATTATGCGTGATTGCACAGATCTTAATCGACCGCACCAAGCTGACACCTGCGCGCATTCTTGTATTCTATGTGGTGGGCGGCGTTATTCTGACAGCTATCGGCGTGTATCAACCCCTCGTCAACTTCGCAGGCGCAGGCGCAACCGTGCCGTTAACGGGGTTTGGATACTCGCTGGCAAGGGGGGTTCAAGTTGCTGTCGATGAGCGTGGATTGATCGGCGCATTGACAGGCGGACTCACCGCAACGGCAGGCGGTATCACTGCAGCCATGTTTTTTGCATGGCTAACCGCCCTATTCTTCAAGGGAAAACCAAAAGGATAGGAAAAATGTACGTTTTTCATTGAATATTTATTAAAAAGAGCCTCCCGAGGGAGGCTCTTTGCGTTATTCACAGAATGAATCAGTTGCAGCAGTTGTTGTAGCCGCCGCAGCCACCGCCGCAGCCGTTGTTGGATGCAAAACCGGAAGCATTGTTGTTGTTGCAGCAGGAGATGAGCAGAATCGCAATGATGATGAGCCAAACGGTGCTGTTGTCAAAAATGTTGCAAAGGCAGTTGTTCATAATAAATCCTCCGTTGAGCGGGCATGCCCGCGTGAGCGCATCCGCCCGCCTGTCGGGCATCCTGCACTCTACTATAGAGTATGAGCAGAGGAATGAATTGACACAACCTCATGGGAAGTTTTACAGCCGTTCCAATTTCAGATGGGTGACTTCCAAAAACGCCTGTGCGGTCAGGAGACTGTTGGTGGGAATATCCTTTGACGCGCCGCAGCTTCGGCAGAAAACCTTGATATGATCATCGGAAATCGCCACGTCATAATCTCCTTCGTCACAGCAGCAGGAAACATCCTCGTTTTCGATGAGATCGCGAATGACAAACATGACCATGTCATAGATCGCGGGATCGCCGGGATCGTATTCTTCATCGGTTTGATCAATATCCTCGCTGAGCGATTCCAAATCTTCAATGCCAAGCTCTTTGAGAAGCTTACGAAGCTCCGCTTCCGAGCGCTCCAGCGCTTCGGAGACGGCTTTTTCGGTTCCGATGAAGACAAGCTCCATCGCTGTATGGGGACATGTATAGATAAACAGCTCCTTTTCAAAGAACAGTTTTTCGGAAATCACAAAGGTGTGCGGGCTGTTACAAAAAAGGCAGGGAACGGTGATACGCAGCTTACTATCAGAGGTATGTTCGATGGAAAGCTCGCTGGCATCGCAGGAGCATTTGAGCTTTTTCATGGCTCCCGACAGAGAGAAAACGCCGACCATGCTCTTGATGCCGGAGATGCAGTAGGGGCACCGATATGCGATACAGGTTTCGCGTGAATTGAGAATCATGAGTGGACTTCCTTTCGCTTTGTTGATCGCAAGTTTTGCGATCGGTTGATACTTCAATAATTATATCAGATTTGCCCATATCTGTCAAGGGCGCGGCAATTAAAAATTTAATGTAAACAAACAAGGAAAAAGAGCATTCTGCCTTGACTTTTGCGAAAAAAAAGAGTATAATTAAATGAGGAAACTCTAATTTGGAAAGGAGAGCCATATGACTACAGTATATATGCTGGATTCCCAGTCGAAGGGACAGATGATGTCCTTCATTCTTAAAAGTGAGGATCATCTTGTTATCATCGACGGCGGAAATATGTGTGACGGAGATTATCTCTGCACCTACACAAAAAGTCTCGGCGGAGTAGTCGATGGCTGGTTTTTTACTCATCCTCACAGCGATCATTGCAATGCGTTCAGCTCGCTGATGCAACGTCGCGCGCATGAAATTGATTTGAAGGGTGTGTATTACAACTTTCCCTCGAAAGCATTCATGGGGCTTGCGGACGACGAGCAAGGTCGCGATGCGCTGGAAACGACCGAGCGCATGGAGACGGAGATTAACCGTCACGGAGTGCCTGTAACAACGATCCACCGCGGCGATGTTTTCGAATTCGGTGAGATGAAGCTGACGGTTCTTCATGAGCCCGATGAAAATATTACGGATGATCGCATCAACAATTCTTCCGTTGTTCTTAGGTTGGATGCAAATGGCAAGTCGATGATCTTCCTCGGCGATCTCGGCGTAAAGGGCGGTGAGCAACTGCTTGAGCAAACATCGCCTGCGCTTTTGAAGGCGGATATGGTTCAGCTTGCGCATCACGGTGAAAATGGTGTGGCACGTCCTATTTACGATGCCATAGATGCAGATTTTTGCTTTTGGTGTACACCAAAATGGCTTTGGGACAACGATGCGGGCTATGGCTACGATACCCATACATGGAAAACCGTCGTCACGCGCGGTTGGATGAGCGAAATCGGCGTAAAATGGCATTACATATCCAAGGATGGCACCCATGAGGTACCCTTTGATGACCTTGATCCCACGGTGCATATGGTACGCATTGAATATCAGAAGAGATCTGTGATACATTACGCAGAATATGAGGAAGAATTTTGAAAGATCAATCTTTCAAACTAGCTTTTCTTCGCAAACCAAGCCCCAAGAGATCAGAAAGGAAGACTTGCTTGGCAAGTCATGGTCATAATAATGGCAAATAACGAAAATCAATCCTGTAAAATGACATCCATCGGCGGTCAGGCACTGATCGAAGGCATCATGATGCGTGGCCCCGAGGTTTCCGCCATGGCGGTTCGCGATCCGCAGGGCGAGATCGTGCTGGAAAAATGGAAAACGACGGTTTCAGATCGACCGAAATTTACCAAATTACCCTTTATTCGCGGTATGTTCAACTTCATCGAATCCATGAAAACCGGCTATCGCTGTTTGATGCGTTCGGCGGAGATCTCCATGCCAGAAGAGGATGATCCGAATAAGCCCAAAACGGAAAATGAAAAGAAGAAGGAATCTGCGGCGATTGGCGTTGCTGCCGCAATCGGCGGCGTACTTGGCGTGGCCTTGGCGGTGGTGCTGTTCATGTGGTTGCCCTCACAGCTGTTCTCGTGGCTGTCGGGTGCTGTTCCTTCCCTAAATACGAACTTCCTTCGTAGCCTTTTTGAAGGCGTGATGCGTATTCTTTTGTTTGTCGGTTACGTTTCGGTGATGTGCTTTGTTAAGGATATTCGCCGTACCTTTGAATATCACGGCGCGGAACATAAGACCATCTTCTGCTACGAGGCGGGACTTCCGCTGACGGTGGAAAATATCCGTAAGCAACGCCGATTCCATCCGCGATGCGGCACCTCGTTTATGATCCTTATGCTTCTGGTTGGTATTATTATCGGTATGTTTATTACCGTCACCAATCCTCTGCTTCGAACCGTTATCAAGCTGGCGTTGCTTCCGTTGACGATGGGCATCGGCTATGAGCTGATACGTCTTTGCGGACGGCATGACAACATTTTCACGCGGATGATCGCCGCGCCCGGTGTTTGGTTACAGCGCATTACGGTAAAGGAGCCTGACGATGCGATGATAGAATGTGCGATTGCCGCCATGAATGCGGTCATCCCCGAAAATCATCCAACAGCAGATGCTGACGAGGAAACCAAATAACAAGAAAATCACCATTTCGTTTCTATGAACGAAATGGTGATTTTTGCATATTTACTGCGAAAGTTTGCGAAGCTTTTGAAGAATTTCCTCAAAATATTCGGGAAGCGGGGCTTCAAATCGAAGAAATTCTTTGCTTATGGGATGAACAAAACCCACATGTGCGGCGAAAAGGCATTGTCCGCTGATCAAATCTTTTAACGATTGCTCAAATTTTGTTGAGTTGCCGCCGTAGAGCGTATCGCCAAGCAGTGGATGTCCCATGAATTTCATGTGAACACGGATCTGATGGGTGCGTCCCGTTTCGAGAATGCATCGCACAAAGGTATAGCTGTGTCCCATCACATGGAATCGTTCCAGCACACGAAAATGGGAGCGTGCAGGTCTGCCGTTCGGCACAATCGCCATGCGCTTTCTCTCTCGCGGATCACGTCCGATGGGGGCGTCCACCGTACCTTCATCCTGTCGAATATTGCCGAGAACGATGGCGAGGTATTCCCGCTCGAAGTCGTGGCACTTGATCTGATCAGCAAGCCCCAGATGAGCGGCATCGTTTTTTGCCACCATCAATAGACCGCTTGTGTCCTTGTCGATGCGATGCACGATCCCCGGTCTGATCACACCGCCGATGCCCGATAAAGAGCCTTCGCAGTGATAGAGCAGAGCATTGACGAGGGTGCCATTAGGATTTCCCGCCGCCGGATGCACGACCATGCCACGAGGCTTGTTGACCACAAGCAGATGCGCATCCTCATAAACAATGTCAAGCGGAATATTTTGCGGCACCGCTTCTGCGGCAATTGGTTCGGGAAGCTCGGTTTCCACCTCATCTCCCAATCGAAGTTTATAATTTTTTTCGGTGAATTTTCCGTTAACAGTCACATTTTCAGCAGAAATCAGCTTTTGTGCCGCGGAACGGGTGATGCTCTCCGTTTCGCTGATATAAACGTCGAGTCGTTTGCCTACGTCTTCGATCGTGATAATATTCATATGTGAGATTCACTCCTTTTTTGAATGCGTGGCAGTCGATGAAGAAATACACGCTCCCGAACATTGTTGGGAGCGTGTTGTGTTATGCGGAAGGAGTTTCATCCGAGCCTGTTTGCTTTTGTTTTCTCTCGCGAATTTCGCTGAGAATGATCCAAAGCATGGAAAGTCCGGCTCCCACGCAGACAAAGCTGTCTGCCGTATTAAAAATCGCAAAATCAATCAGTCTGAAGTCTATAAAATCTACCACATATCCAAGAAGCACGCGGTCGATCATATTGCCGATGCCGCCGCCTGCAATAAACGCAAGTCCCGTCCATAGCAGGGGATCGTAGTATTTCTTAAAGCCCGCAAGCATGAAGATTACAACGCCTACGATGGCGATTGTGGAAGTTACCATAAACACCCAACGATGATCTGCAAGCATCCCGAATGCTGCGCCGCGATTTTCGAGATAGGTGAGATGCAAAACATCCTCGATGATCGGAAAGGTGTCGATGGGCTTCAAATGTGTCACAGCAAGATATTTCGTGAGCTGATCAAGCCCCAAAATAGCCGCGGCGAGCGCAAACGAAAGATATTTCATTAGCCGCCGATTGCTGCCTTGCAGCGAGCGCACAGGCAAGCGTCGCCATCATTAACCACATCGGTGGAGAATTTCCAGCAACGATCGCACTTTTCACCGTCTGCGGCTTCCACCTTTACGCCGATACCGGAAGCGGTTTCGGTGAAGGCGTCTGCAGGTGCAGCCGAGTTTTCGATCTGCACGCCGGAAACGATAAATACATCTGCAAGCTGATCACGGAAGGAATCGAAGGTAGCAAATACATCTGCGTCCTCAGCCCAAACGGTGATCTTTGCATCCAGCGATTTACCGATCTTCTTGTCGGCGCGCGCAAGCTCAAGTGCCTTCATAACGTCATCGCGCAGATCAAACAGCTTATCCCAATTTTCTTCGATGCCGTCGAAATCCAAGGCAGGATTTTCCTTGGGAAGCTCGTTTAAGAATACACTCTCAACGTCGTCTGTGGAGACATGCTTCATGGAAGCCCAGATCTCCTCGGCCGTATAGGAAAGGATCGGAGCGGTCAGACGTGTCAACGCGGAGAGAATGAGATACATAGCGGTCTGTGCGGCACGGCGAGACTTGGAATTCACCGACTCGGTGTACAGACGGTCTTTGGTGATGTCAATATAAAGCTTGGAAAGATCAATGGTGCAGAAATTGGTGATTGCATGAACCACGATGTGGAAGTCGTAGTTCTCATAAGCGGCGGTCGCATCCTTCACCAGCTTGTTGAGTCTGGACAGAGCCCACTTGTCGATGTCATGAAGCTCGTTAAGCGGCACAAGATCGGTATTCGGGTCGAAATCTTCGCCTTCCTTGCCGAGGTTTGCCATAAGAATACGAGCGGTGTTACGGAACTTACGGTAGGTTTCGGAAAGCTGCTTGAAGATGTTATCCGAGCAGCGAACGTCAGCCTGATAATCGGCGGAAGCTGCCCACAGACGGAGCAGATCTGCGCCGTATTTCTTGATAATGTCCTCGGGGTAAACGGAATTGCCCAGTGATTTGTGCATCGCCTTGCCCTCACCGTCAACGACCCAACCGTGTGTGAGAATCTGCTTGTAAGGCGCGCCCTGTCCCTTTGCCGCTACAGCGGTCAGCAGGGAAGACTGGAACCATCCGCGGTATTGGTCAGCACCTTCAAGATAGAGATCCGAAGGCCAGCTCATGCCTTCCCAATGGGAGAGCTCGTCGTTTTCGAGTACGGCGAAATGGGTGGAGCCGGAGTCAAACCATCCGTCCAGCGTATCGGTTTCCTTGGTAAAGGTCGTCGCCTTGCCGCAATGCGGACAAGTGAAGCCTTCGGGAAGGAGATCCTTTGCATCCATATCAAACCAAGCATTGGAGCCTTTTTCCGCAAACATTTTCGAAACGCTTGCGATGGTTTCCTCGGTGCAAACAGGCTTGCCGCAGTCAGAGCAGTAGAATACGGGAATCGGAAGTCCCCAATGACGCTGACGGGAAATACACCAATCGGCGCGCTCGTTGATCATGGAGACCATGCGATCGCCGCCCCATGCGGGGAGCCACTGCACGTCTTTGCAAGCATCTACCGCTTCGGAGCGGAATGCTTCCACAGAGCAGAACCACTGCGGAGTTGCGCGGAAGATGATGGGTTGCTTACATCTCCAGCAATGCGGATAGGAGTGCACAACCTGCTCGGATGCGAGCAATGCACCGCTTTCCTGCATATCGGCGAGGATCGCCTTGTTGGAATCTTCATAGAACATGCCTGCAAATTTGCCCGCATCCTCGGTCTGATAACCGCGGTCATCCACGGGAACGATGATGGGCATCTTGTAGCGCATGCAGGTGACATAGTCATCCGCACCAAAGCCGGGTGCGGTGTGTACGCATCCGGTACCGCTTTCCATGGTGACATATTCAGCCAAAACAAGGACGGAATCGCGGTCAAGGAAGGGATGCTTTGCCTTCATATACTCGAAATCGGAACCGACGAATTCAGCTACACGCTCAAATTCCTCAATGCCTGCCGCCTTCATTGTGCGCTCTGCAAGCATGTCAGCTACAATATAGGTTTCGCCGTTCGGTGCCTTGACAGCAACATATTTTTCACGGGGATGAACAGCGATGGCAAGGTTGCCGGGGAGCGTCCATGTGGTGGTCGTCCAAATTACGAAGTAGGTGTTCACAAGGTCAAGATTTGCAAATTTTCCACGATCATCCTGCACCTTGAATTTTACATAAATGGATGTGCAGTCGATATCCTTATACTCGATCTCTGCTTCAGCAAGGGCAGTTTCATCGTGAGGGCACCAATAAACGGGCTTCAGACCCTTGTAAATGGTACCTTTCTTGAACATTTCACCGAACACCTGAACCTCGCGTGCTTCGAACTTCGGATCCATGGTCAGATAAGGGTTCGACCAATCGGCGAGAACGCCTAAACGCTTGAAGGAGGTCATCTGAATGTCAACGAAATCCTGTGCAAACGCATGGCATGCGGAACGGAATTCAGAGATGGACATCTTCTTGCGGTCAAGCTTGTTTTTCTTGATAATAGCGGATTCGATGGGCATGCCGTGGTTGTCCCAGCCGGGGATAAAAGGAACCTTGAAGCCGCTCATGGATTTGTATTTGTTGATGAAATCCTTCAGGACCTTATTCATTGCAGTACCCATATGGATGTTACCGTTGGAGAAGGGAGGTCCGTCATGGAGAATGAACAGCGGCTTATCCGCGTTCTTTTTCAGCATTTTTCTGTAGATGTTATCGTTTTCCCATGCCTTGCCGATCGTCGGCTCGCGCTCGGGAAGATTAGCACGCATGGCAAAATCGGTGTTCGGGAGGTTCAGGGTTTTGGAAAAGTCCTGTGGCATTGCAGTTGCTCCTTTTATATTGCTTCTTTATTTTCTCTTTTTGTTTCTTCCGTCGTCAAAGATCGCTTCAAAATCAGCATCCTTGTCGCGTTGCTTGGAGTCGGATTTTGTACCTGTAACGGATTTGACAAAATCCAAATATCCCTCATCGTCGCCTAAATCGCTGTCGGGCGTATTGATCACATCTTCATTGCTTTGCTTATACATTGCATTGAGCTCTTGAATGTTGCCTTTGATGCTGTTATTTCTCGGTGCCGGGATCATTTCTGTTTCGACAGCCTCTTCGGGATCATCGGTCGGCTCATCATAATACGCACCAATTTCCTGCATTTCCACGGCTACAAGCTCGCCATCATCTGAATCAGCAGTCTCGTAATCGTAAGATGCTTGGTCTGCTTCTTCGGTGCTCTCCTCGGAAGCGGTGCTGTATTCGGCTGCGATCTCTGCTTTCAATTCATCCATCGCCTGACGGCGGAGCTCGGAAATTTCGGGGATGTTCTCCTCGTCGATGCCCTCGGTCAGCGAATCCACAAAGCGAATATGTGCGCTGTAACGCTCAAAAAGCTCATTTTTCAGAGCGACAACATCCTGCTGCAGTGCGGCGTAGGTATCTCTGCCGTAAGCGATCTTCTCGTTGAAATCGGAAAGAATGGTATTGCAGGAGGTTTTTGCCGCGCGAATGATGGATTCTGCACGAACCTCTGCATCGGCTTTTATCTTGTTTGCAAGACGCTTTGCGTCGATGAGCGAGCTGCGGATCGCATCCTCGCTGCCTTTGATTTCGTCAAGACGGGTGGTGGCAGCTTTCAGCTTGCGTTCAAGCTCGTCATTTTCACGATATATCTCGGTGTATTTCTCAATGAGAAATTCAACGTATTCATCAACTTCTACGGGATTATAGCCGCGCATGGATTTACTGAAGGTTTTGTTTTTTAATTCATGAGGTGGAAGCATGGCAATTATCCTTTCGTCAAATTTATTGGCGGAAATTTACAGATATTTCCGAGCTTCGAAGCGAATACGTCCCTTTGCAGAACGCTCGTCCAAACGGTCAATGATAAATTTTCCGCCCTTGCAGTTCGAGACTTTTCGAACAGACATAACATCACCTGCAAAAACCGGCGCATCGGGTTCGGAGGCAGCAAAGTGATTGTGCTCCACAAGCCCCTGTCTGATCAACTCTTTGGCGGTCTCGCGGGAGGTGTGTGCCGCTTCGGAAAGCACCGCATCCAATCTGTTGGAAGCGATCGTTCCGCGTATCGGCTCATAGGCGCGGGAATATGAAAAATCATCGGGCAACGTGACACTAACGGTTTTCACCTTGTCTCTGCCGATGTAAATTAGCTCGGATTTGAGAAGTCCTGCTACGCTGGGCGCGACAAACAGAATGGCACCCTCGTCATCAAGAAGAATGTCGCCAAGCGCCGAACGATCAATGCCGAGTCCCACTGTTGCGCCGAGAAAATCGCGATGGGAGAGCCTTACGTAGCCGCTGGTTTTTACGCGAAGAGGCGTGATGGCGGCGGAAAGTTCTTCCTTTGAAGCCGCTTGCGGCGATATTTCCTCGGAAATCATATATCGGAAATACGAAGGAAGACAGCATAAAAGAGCCCGTTCGGCTTGGGGATAACCGCCCCAAAAAAAACAGAGCGGTGAGGATTCATCGTCTGAAAAAATGCGCGGGAGCATATTTTTGATGATGAAGATCTCGCGCGGATTCAGAAACTGAGAAACGGCAACAGTGCCGTTTCCCGAACGGAAAAAAAGCTCCTCCGCTCGGCGCAGGAGCAGACGATCTTCGTCACTTAAGCGCGAAGTTAGATTGAACGCCATCAGATTACCCCCGGCAATAGCATTTGAAGAATGCTGAGGAGTATGAAGGCGACGAGAAACGAAATATCAATCGGCAGCTCATGCACCCATTCAAATCGGTCAAGCAGCATGCGGACGGGCATAATGACAGGCTCCGTAACCATCATGATAAACGAGACAACATTCGATTCCTCATCAAAGGGAAGCCACGACATAATTGCGCGAATCATCATGAGGAACTGCAGAATGGAGAGAAAAAGGCGCACGAACTGCGTAATGACAAAAACAAACTGGATCAAAACGGTACTCCGTCAAACCGATCGGGTGATACGTCGCTTAAATTTCGTTTTCGTAGTAAGCGGCGCGATCTTCCTGCTGACGCTTATCGCGCAGGGGACCGTCAGAAACCTCCACGTTGCAGGGAGTGATCACATAAGTATTGTTGGCAACGCGCTTGAGATTACCGTTAATGGAATATGCAACGCCGGAAAGGAAGTCCAAAAGACGGCGTGCGGTTTCTTTGTTGGTATCTTCGAGATTGAGAACAACGGTGCGGCGGTTGAGAAGATGATTTGCGATCTGCAGAACGTTGTCAAAACGCTCGGGCTTTACAACCTTGAGTTCGATGGAAGAACCGCTTACCTGCATACCGTCATCCTGTAACGGCTGCTGATAGGGATCCTGTGCATACTGTGCCGCACTCTGTCCTTGATTGCCGTACATCTGGCTTTCCTGGAAATCGTTCTGAATCTGCTGGGTGTAGAGATCTTGGTCATCATAATTCTGATCTGCTTCGGGGTTAATGCCGTTCTTAATCTTGTCAAAAAGTCCCATTTTCAATAATCCTCCAATTATTTTTATCAAAAATTATTATTTTAGTTCCGTGCACCAAACAGGGTAGAGCCGAGGCGAATTTCGTTGGAACCGCATTGCAGCGCCTCGCGGTAGCTTCCGCTCATGCCCATGCTGATCACGTCAAAAAACGACCTATCTATATTATGAACGTTTTTTGTCGAAATGTCAAGTAAAATTGCAAAAGTTTCTTCAAAATATTTTAGATAATCCGACGAATTGTCACATTTCGGTGCAATTGTCATCAGTCCGCGAAGTCTCAAATTGGAAAAATCGCGAATTTCTTCTAAAAATTCGGGAAGAGCTTCCGGAAGAATGCCGCCCTTTTGCGTTTCGCGTCCGATGTTGATTTCAATGAGAATGTCCATGATCCGTCCATGCTTTTTTGCCTGACGGTCAATTTCGGCGGCGAGCTTAACGCTGTCCACCGATTCGATCATGTCCACCTTGTCGATGATATACTTGACCTTGTTTGTTTGCAGTGAGCCGATCAAGTGTATCTCCAGCTTATCACGACCGGGCGGTGTATGCAGGGAATCGTATTTTGCAAGTAATTCCTGCACGCGATTTTCACCGATCGCAGTGATCCCCAAATGGTCAATGGCGTGATTGATAACATCCACCGGTACGGTTTTTGTTACGGCAAGCAGCTTGACCTCTCTGCCTTTGGCAAGGGAGTCGATCTCTCTGCGAACGGATTCTATGTTTGCGGCGATCGACGCAAGGTCGAAGACGCGCGATTCGGTGTTTTCCATAGGAAGTTTCCTCAAAGGAGGGGCTAAGTGATCATCTTACCGATGTAGAGATCCTTGCCCTCGGTTATCATAATATCGTAAAGCGCAAGCTTGGTTTGGTAATCTTCTTCCTCAACATTCTGCGGCGCAACAATGTAGTAACCGTCCGATTCGAGCAGAATATCAATGTAGCGGAAATCCACGGTACTGCCGATCAGTATGTAAACGCCCATGCGGTCATTAAGCAGACGAACGGCGGAGATCGGAACCTTCAAGCCTGTGTAGGAGGAGCGCACGATACGCACCGGCTGCATGCGGCGGAAGGCGAAGTCCTCGGGGATCTCAAAGCAGGAAAAAACAAGCAGCACGCGTCTGTTAGCCAGAGGCGAGATCACATCGGTCAGCTGCATTTTCAGCGTCGTGTCGTTGTTGTAGGGGAAGGAGATATCAAAGGTCGAGCCCTTGGTGTAATAACGCAGTTCTTCACGTGTTGTCTCCAGCACAATCGACCAAGTGAAATCCGTAGCCAGCTTTCCGATGGCGGTTTGATCATACTGCTGCGGCTCGCTTGCAAGAATTTCATCGAATTTTTCCATCGTCATATTACTTGCAAGATCTCCGGTGAAGATGCCTTCGTAACCGTCAATTCCGGAATAGAAAAAGCCGGAGCGGTTTGTTGAAACGGTTTCGCGGACATTCTCAAGATTTGATGTAAGAAGATCTCGCTCGTGCATCAGATCTTCGATGGAGTCGTTAAAGCTGTCGATTCTACCTGTGATGATCTGCCGTTTGTTCAGCAGTGTAAGCAGCTCATCGCGTCGATTTGGCAGATTTTGATAGTTGCCATGCTCGGCGAATTCGCGGATTGTTAAGTAATATTCACCGATGCGGTTATCCAGTGTGGCCGTGTCCGTGGCGGAAAGTCCGTCCACATCGTTGCTTGCGGTTAAAAGCTCAAGCTTTTTGTCAAGAGCCATCAGCTCTTGACGGGTATTGTCGGATCCTTGGACACCAGCATAGATGGCGGCCACCTCAGCACCCGTTTTCACTTTGGTTCCATCTGGGAAAAAATAGTCGACGCCGCCTGCTTCCTGTGCATAAACGATCGTTTCATTTCGCAAAATGTAAGCATCGTATTCCACCGTGTCATTTTCGGTAACCTGCAGGGCGAACTCCGTGACCGTTTCGTCATCGAAGCTCGCAATCAAATGGTAGCCGAGATAAATGACCGTGATCGCGGAAAGAATGATCGAAATAAGATAGATTGCAAATCCCCGCAAAGGATTGCTTGATTTTTGATTCTTGAATTTTTGCATTCTGAACCCTAGAAGTAATTGACAGTATAATTTATCTTATATTATATCACAAAATTTGTGCGAAGTGAAGATTTTATCTGCATTGTTTACAATAACTTCAAAATTGTCGTTAGATTTCAGCCAATTTACCGCAGAATTTCTGCGAAACCATGTGAGCTGACGCTTTGCATAGCGCCTGGAGGCTCGTTTGACAAGCTCGATGGCTTCGGGAAGGGAGATTAGTCCGTCAAAATAGTCAATAAACTCCTTATAGCCGATCGCCTGTGCCGCGGATGCGTTTCGCGGAAGCTTTCCCGAAACGAGCAATCCATCCACCTCAGCAAGCAACCCTGACTCCATCATTAGATCGACGCGCAGGTCAATGCGTCGATAAAGCTCCTCACGGTCGCGATCGATGGCGATGATTACCGAGTTGTACGGCGACGGGCGCAGACGGGATCTGGCATCCCACTCGGTTTTTGTAATGCCGCTGGAAAGGTAAATTTCCAGCGCGCGCGCAACACGCTTGACGTTGTTTTGGTGTATGGTTGCCGCAGATTCGGGATCGACGGCAAGAAGCCTTTGCCAAAGCGATTCCGCGCCGTATTTTTCCGCATCGGATAGCAGGGAAGCGCGCAGTGCTGGATCGGTCTCCACATCGGCATAATCGGTTTCGATGAGCACCGCATCAAGATAAAGACCGGTGCCGCCGCAAAAGATCGGCAGCTTTCCGCGAGAGGAGATATCGGCAATGCATGCCTTTGCCATGGGAGCATAATCGGCGGCGGAAAACGGCTCGCTGGGGTCGATGATGTCCAGCATATGATGGGGAATGCCGCACATTTCTTCCGCTGTAGGTTTAGCGGTACCGATGTCCATTCCGCGATAAATCTGCATGGAATCGCAGGAGATGATCTCGCCGTCCAATTTTTTTGCGAGCGCAATGGAAAGGGCGGTTTTGCCGGAGGCGGTGGGGCCTACCACAGCAAGAATCGGAGTTTTCATGTAGATCCTTTCGAGATGTTATGTTTCTGCAATTATTATAGCATAAAAATCCCGTCGTGTCAACACGGCGGGAAAATTAATCTTTTGCAAGCAGTTATCGGATAAAACACGCATCTCCGAAGCTGAAGAAACGGTACCGTTCTCTGATAGCGGTTTCATAGGCATTCAGCATGATCTCGCGGTCAGAAAAGGCGGAAACCAGCATTAGAAGTGTGGATTCTGGAAGGTGAAAATTGGTGATCAGCGCGTCCACCGCCTTAAAACGATAGCCGGGGTAGATGAAGATCCCCGTGTCGCCGTGCATGGGATGCACGATCCCCGATTCATCCGACACCGATTCCAGCGTGCGGCAGGAGGTCGTTCCAACGGCGATGATGCGTCCGCCGGCTTTTTTTCGCTCATTAATGATGTCGGTTGACTCCTTTGATACGGAGAAATACTCCGAGTGCATCACATGATCGGTCAGCGAATCCACTTTGACGGGGCGGAAGGTTCCAAGCCCAACATGAAGCATGACGGGGGCGATTGCCGTGCCCTTTGCGCGGATCTTTTCTAACAGTTCTTCGGTGAAATGCAGACCTGCCGTAGGTGCGGCGGCGGAGCCTTCCGTCTCTGCATAAACCGTCTGATAGCGGGATTTGTCCGCGAGACGTTCGGTGATATATGGCGGTAGGGGCATGTTTCCGATGCGGTCGAGCAAATCGTAAATGGAGCTTGTATGATCGTATCGGAAGGTCACCAAACGGTTGCCGCCCTCAAGCATTTCAAGCACATCTGCACGAAGCAGACCTTCTCCGAATATGATGGAAGTACCGGGTTTCACGCGTCTTCCCGGACGAACCATGACTTCCCATGTATCAAGTTCATGCTGCCTTAAAAGAACAAATTCGATCTCTGCGCCCGTGCCTTCTTTGATTCCGTACAGACGGGCGGGAATGACCTTGGAGTTGTTGATAACAAGCACATCCTCGGGGTTGATCTCATCCAAAATATCGCGGAAAATGCCGTGCTTTAATGCGCCGCTTTTCCGATCAATGGTGAGAAGTCGGGATTCGTCACGGACAGCCGACGGATGCTGGGCGATCAGCTCTTCGGGCAGATCATAGTAAAAGTCCTTTGTAGTCAGCTCTGTAGGGATGCGTTCGTTTGTAATCATTGGATGAATTTTACTCCGTTTCGGTTTCAATGTTTGTGTATATTATGGTTTGACAAGTGTGGGAAAATGTGATATGATTATATCAGTAGAATCTATAATTCTATGCTGATAGAGGTTGCATTCTCCGATCAGTACGCGCTGTCAGGCTGCCGAAGCCGTAGCAGCGCGGAAAGGCTGAGTTTGCCGAAGTTTATCCGCGTTCGGCGCGCGGTTATGCTGGGGCCGCTGATCAACAATCGCGGAACTGTCATTGCAGGCATCTAGCATGCAATGGAGGGCTATCGAATGTATTAAATATCAGAGTGTCGTAAAAATGGCACCACATATATTATAGTACATGGATAGCTGGTTTTCAACCAGTTTTTTTATTTTTCATACTTGCGGGCGAAAAATTTCAATATATGTCAACAAATGTTGCAGGCAATGTGATTTTGTTGTGCATAATGATCCCCGCATCCATCAAGAAAGGAACGTGTATTATGTCTAAGTCTACCGTATTTACAGGCGCTGCGGTCGCCATCATCACCCCTTTTACGAATAATCAAGTCAACTTCGATGAGCTTGGCGTGCTGATCGAACGTCAGATCGCAGGCTCCACCGATGCGATCGTTATCTGCGGAACCACCGGTGAAGCTTCCACCCTTACCGACGAGGAGCATCGCGAATGCATCCGCTACTGCGTGGAAAAGGTAGCAGGAAGGGTTCCTGTCATTGCGGGTACCGGCTCCAACGACACTGATTATGCCATTGAGCTGTCGAAATATGCCTGCGAGGTTGGCTCCGACGCGCTTCTGCTTGTAACGCCTTACTACAACAAAGCGACTCCGAAGGGGCTGATCAGATCCTTCCTCGCCGTTGCAGATGCCACCGACAAGCCCATTATTCTGTACAATGTCCCCTCTCGCACGGGATGCAACATTACGCTTCCTGTATATAAGGAGCTTGCAAAGCACGAACGTATCGTTGCTACCAAGGAGGCAAGCGGTAACATCAGTGCCATTGCCGAGCTTGCGGCGGAGGTGCCGGAGCTTGATATTTATTCGGGCAACGATGACCAGATCGTACCCCTTCTGTCGCTCGGCGCAAAGGGTGTTATTTCCGTGCTGTCCAATGTTATTCCCAAGGAGACGCACGACATTGTAAAGCTGTGGCTGGATGGCAACACAACCGCTTCCATGGAGATGCAGTTAAAATACCTGAAGCTTGCAAACAGCCTTTTCTGTGAAGTCAACCCCATCCCTGTCAAAACTGCCATGTCCATGATGGGCTTCTGCTCCGAGGAAATGCGTCTGCCCCTCTGCGAAATGGAGGAAGCAAATAAGGCGAAGCTCGCAGCAGTATTAAAAGAATACAAAGTCATCTGATATAAGATTTGGAGTTCAAAATGAAAGAAACAAAAATCCTGTTTTCCGGCATTTGCGGTCGTATGGGAAAGGCGACTCGCGCCGCTGCAGAGGGAAGCGAGACATATAAAATAGTTGCGGGTGTGGATATTGCTCCTACCGCTGACTCTTTCCCGATTTATGCAAGCTTTGCGGATGTTGCCGTTGATGTGGACGCGGTGATCGACTTCTCACATCATTCGATCACGCCTGCGCTTCTCAATTGGGCATGTGAAAAGAACATTCCCGTAGTTGTCTGCACCACAGGTCATACACCTGAAGAAACGGCAATGCTCCACGATGCAGCAAAAAAAATCCCCGTATTTTTTTCGCGCAATATGTCGCTTGGCATCAATTTGATGATCGAGCTTTCAAAGAAGGCGGCGGAGATCCTCGGTGAGGATTACGACATCGAAATTTTAGAAAAGCATCATAACAAGAAATTGGATGCCCCCTCCGGTACCGCGCTGATGATTGCTGACGCGGTGGCGGAAACGGTAAATTTTGATGCGGAATACACCTACGAGCGTCAATCGCGCCGCGAGGCACGCCGCAAAAACGAGATCGGCATTCATGCCGTCCGCGGCGGTACCATCGTAGGTGAGCATGAGATCATTTTTGCCGGTACGGATGAAATCGTTTCCATCAGTCACAGCGCCGCATCTCGCGATGTTTTCGCCAGAGGAGCCCTCCGCGCGGCGGCTTATTTGAAGGGCAAGCCCGCAGGCTTTTATGACATGTCCGCTATGATCAAAGACGAGCTGAATGCTTAAAATGTAATAGAGGCGCCGCACTTTTGTGCGGCGCCTCATGCTTTTCGTCGGAATTTTGAAAAGTTTTTATAAGACTCTTGCCAAACCCTTGTTTTTGCGTTATAATGGTATTGGCTAAAGTTATCTCTCTGTTAGCTACGGGAGCTGACTCATAAAATATCGGAATGCGCTGGGGATGGCATAGTCATCCCTTAGCGTATCGGGCGATGCGAATGTGAGCGTTCTTCCATCACCTTCAACGGAAATTCGGATGCCTCGCATGTGCCATTCCACATGTGTGAAGATGTGAACGGCCTCACCTAAATCTCGTGCCTTGGCGATATGTGAAAGCCCCTCCGATGCTAAAAATGCGGCGATCGCATCCACAGTTGCTTCGCCGTCAAGGGATGGAAACTCCCAAAGTTCTGCTAAAAGCCCTTTCTTTGGACGCTTTTTTACGGCGAATTTGCCCTCTCGTTCAAGTAAAAGAACCGTTCGTTGCTCGATGCGGCGAGGAGCCTTGGGCGACCTGACGGGAAAACAGTCGGTGATGTTTTGAAGATGGGCTTCACAGACCGATGCCAGCGGACAAATATCGCATTTTGGCACGCCGTTTGGAACGCACACAACTTCACCGAGCTCCATCAGCCCTTGGGTGAACTGTCCTGCATCGGTTCCGCTTGGATAGATCTCCCGCAATTTCGCGGCGAAGGCGGACTTTGTGGATGCCTTGGCGATGTCATCCGCGCACGCTGTGACGCGCGTGAGCACGCGCAGCACGTTGCCGTCTACAGCCGGTTCCGGCAGTCCCATGGCGATGGATGCGATCGCTCCGGCGGTATAATCGCCGATTCCCGACAGCTCCCGAAGCGATTCAAAGCTTTCGGGCAGAATGCCGTTATATTGGCTGACTACTGTTTGCGCCGCCTTTTTTAGATTGCGCGCGCGGGAATAATATCCTAAGCCTTGCCAAAGCTTCATGAGCTTTTCGTCGTCGCATGCGGCAAGCGCGTGCACATCGGGCAAGGCTTCGATAAACCGATGATAATAGGGGATCACCGCTTCAATGCGTGTTTGCTGAAGCATGATTTCGGAGATCCAAACATGATATGGCGTGGGATCTTCCCGCCAAGGAAGCGGACGGCGATGCTTTGCAAACCACTTTAGCGTGGGTTCAATTAAAAAAGATAAACTGTTCATACCATCAGTATAGCATATTTTTTCATAAAAAGCAAGCGAATTGTATAAACTCAGCGTTAATACGCAACAATTTACATGATCATTTTGAAATGGAGTGAATATCAATGGAAAAAATCAAAAATGCAGTAGAAAAGCATCGCAAGCTGATCCTCGATGCGGAGCGCTATATTTGGGCGCATCCCGAGACGGGTTATCGGGAAACGGTTACATCGAATTATATGGCCGAAAAATTCCGCGAGCTTGGCTATGAGCTGACTATGGCAGAGGGGATCACCGGCTTTTATACGGTGATCGACACCAAAAAAGAGGGCCCCGAGATTATGGTGCTCGGAGAGATGGACTCCATTATTTGCCCTGCCCATAAGGATGCGGATCCAAAGACAGGTGCGGTGCATTCCTGCGGTCATAATGCCCAGTGCGCGGCACTTCTCGGCATAGCGGCGGCTCTCAAGGAAAAGGGCGCGCTGGACGGTCTGTGCGGACGCATCCGTCTTGTTGCTGTGCCTGCGGAGGAGCTTCTTGAAATCGGTTATCGAACCAACCTCAAGGCGGAGGGCAAGATCAAGTATTTAGGCGGAAAGACCGAGTTCCTGCACCGTGGTTATTTTGACGGTGTTGATATTGCATTTATGGTGCATACCAGCACGCATTACAATGTTACAAGAGGTAATGTGGGCTGTATAACCAAAAAGATTGCTTACAAAGGAACCGCGGCACATGCGGGTGGCAGTCCGTGGCTTGGGAAAAATGCCCTTTATGCGGCAAACTGCGGTATCAACGCGATCAATGCCATTCGCGAGACCTTCAAGGAAGCAGACATCATCCGTGTGCATCCCATCATTACTCGCGGCGGTGATATGGTCAATGCGATCCCCGAGGAGGTTACGCTGGAAAGCTATGTGCGCGGCAGCAGCTTTGATGCTATCATTGCCGCAAACAAAAATGTCAACCGCGCATTGACAGGAGCGGCACTCTCCATTGGAACCAACATCGAGATCATCGACGCTCCGGGTTACGGTCCGCTTCACAACGACAAAGGCATGATAGAGCTTTGCCAAGAAGCTTTCGATGCGATGTTCCCAGGCGAAAAATTTGTCGTTCACCCGGCGATGAGCTCGGGCAGTACGGATGTGGGCGACCTTTCTGCTTTGATGCCAGTAGTACAGCCCTATGCCGGCGGTGCCTGCGGAAAATCCCACGGCAACGATTATGAAATCGTTGACGCGGAGGAGGCTTGCGTCAAGAACGCCATGTGGCAGATCAATATGCTCCATATGCTTCTTACTGACAACGCGGTACGGGCGAAAAAGATCATCGAAGACTTCAAGCCCTTGTATGAATCGAAAGAGGCTTATCTTGCATTCATCGACAGTCTTGATACTTCCGGTGACCGCATTGAATATCATGCGGATGGCACCGCATCGGTACGCTGCGACTAAAATTGCATGTGATGTAAACTTTCCCGAAATTTTCCGTATAAGTTCTTGACGGCGGCAGTATTTCGTGGTACAATCAAATATAGAGCGCGCAGCACGGTTTCGTGCTGCGCGTGAACATAGTGATTTGAATGTATCTTCATAGAAAAGAGGTTTTTCAAAATGACAAAGGTGAATATTATTTCCGGCTTTCTTGGTGCCGGCAAAACGACCTTCATCAAGCGTTTGATCAGCGATGTTTTTTCAGGTGAGAAGCTGGTTCTGATTGAAAACGAATTCGGCGAGATCGGTGTAGACGGCGGCTTTTTGAAGGATGCGGGCATTGAGATCACGGAGATGAATTCCGGCTGTATCTGCTGTTCGCTGGTGGGCGATTTTACGAAGGCTCTCGCCGAAACGGTGGAGCGATTTTCGCCTGACCGCATCATCATCGAACCTTCCGGTGTGGGAAAGCTGTCCGATGTGATTGCGGCGGTGAACAATACCGAAAACCCGTCGATTCATGCGGATGCCTGCATCACCGTTGCGGATGCGACCAAATGCAAGATGTATCGCAAGAATTTCGGCGAATTTTATGAGGATCAAATTCAATTTGCAAATTGCATTTTGCTCTCCCGTACCGACAAGGCAAGTGATGATAAAGTCATGCAGGCAGTGGAGATCATCCGCGCCGTTAATGCGGATGCAAACATCATTACGACACCCCTTTCGGAGCTTAACCGTGAGCAGATTTTGGATGCCTTCAAGAAGGGTTCCTTGGAGGAGGAGCTTCTCGCTGAGGCGCTTCATATGCAC
>JAZTWJ010000091.1:0-24768 GCA_045635785.1 Candidatus Flemingiibacterium sp. | reverse complement strand
GGTGGTACTGATCGCGCTCTGCTTTACACTGCTCATTATGGCGATCGTCACCACCTCGGTGCAGATCAGCGAGATCACCGCAGAAAATGCGGGGCTTTCCAGACAGTACAATTCGCTGGTTTCCGAGGAAAACGAGCTGCGGTTGCGGCTGGAAACCCGAGACGACCTTCGCACGGTGGAAACCATGGCGAAAAATGAGTTGGGCATGGTCAAAAAGGACCAGGTTGAACGGTATTATCTGACCGTTCACAAAACAGACCGCATTGAGCTGATCGAGGAGGTCGTTGAGGAGAGAGAAAATATCCTCGACAAGCTGCTCGGACTTGCAGGTTCCGTTATTGAACGTGTCAAAACCTTCTTCGGGCTTGCATGATTTTTCTGTGTATCAAATAAGATATAGACGAACGATGTAGAGAGTAGGCACCTTGCAAGACGCTTACTCTCTGCTCATTTGAACGATGTGCCGCATCTGCGACGGCTTTTCATGGAGGAATATATGGCTTATCCACAGCAGCACAACAGCATGTACAGACGGACACTGGTATTAGCATTTTTTATTGCCATCGCTTGGATTTTTCTGATGGTGCGTCTTTTTGGCTTACAGGTGGTCGAATATGATAAATATCAGGCGATTGTCATTGATCAGCTGACTCGCGAAACGAAAACGACTCCCGAACGCGGCAAAATCTTCGATACCAATATGAATCTGCTCGTCACGAACACCACGGTCTACCGTGTGTTCATCGCGCCCAAGGATATTCGCGAATTTGAGCTGAATACCGAGGATAAATATGAATATTCCGTGGGGCAGGTATCAAATATGATCGCCGACAAGCTTGTGGAGGTGCTCGGCGTGGATCGCTCCATGGTTATGGAAAAAATGCAGAAGCTTTCGCGCCGCGATGAGACCATCATGAAAAATGTGCCGCCCGAGACGGCGGATGTGCTTCGCGCCTTCATCCAGGAAAATCATTTCACAGGGCTTTTGAATCTTTCCGCCGAAGCGAAGCGCTATTATTGCTACGGCGATCTTGCCAGCCATCTGCTCGGCTTTACCAATGCGGACGGTGACGGTGTTTATGGCATTGAAGCCACCTATAACGATTACTTAAAGGGCACTTCGGGCAAATATATCACCGCGCGTAATGCGCTGGGCGGCGATATGCCCTTCAAATACGAGAGCTACGTCGGTGCGGCAAATGGTACCAATCTCGTTACCACCATCGATATGCGCCTGCAATACGAGCTGGAGAATCAGGTCGAAGCGGCGTACGAATCCGCGCAGGCGGCAAACCGCGTCTGCGGCATTGTCATGGATGTCAATACGGGCGGTATTCTTGCCGCCTCCGTTTACCCCAACTACGACTGCAACGATCCCTACGAGCTGGCGGAATATTACCTGAGCGATAAGGAGCTGAACGAGCTGGTTCCGGGCAGCGAGGAGTATCGCAAGAAAGAAACCGAGCTTCTTTTCCGCATGTGGAATAACAAGCTCGTCAACGAGCCGTATGAGCCGGGCTCCACCTTTAAGATATTGACCTCCGCCATCGCATTGGAGGAGGGAGTGGTCAAGGTGGACGAAATGTTCAACTGCCCCGGTCATTACTATGTCAAGGGATACAGTGAGCCGATCCCATGCCATCGCAAGCAGGGACACGGCAGTATGACCTTTGCCAGAGGACTTCAGCAGTCCTGCAACCCGGTCATGATGAACATCATCGAGCGTATTGGCAGAGATACCTTCTACAAGTATTTTGAGGCGCTGGGCTATACGTCCAAAACCGGTGTTGATCTTTCCGGTGAAACCCTTGGTATTTACCATCAAAAGGACGATATGCACGCAGTCGAGCTTGCCATTTATTCATTCGGACAGACCTTCAAGGCGACACCGCTTCAGCAGCTTACTGCCATCTGTACGGTCGCAAACGGCGGATATCTTGTAACACCCCATGTATTCAAGGAAATGGTGGACGATGACGGAAACACGATTTACGGCTATGAGTCCAAGGAAAAAATACAAATTTTCTCTGAATCCACCTGCAATACTCTGATTGACATTCTCGCCGAGGGCGTTGCCACGGACGGCGGCGCAAAAAATGCCTACACCCGCGGATACAGTGTGGCGGCAAAAACCGGTACCTCCCAGGTACAGGATAAATGGCAATACTATGATGCAGAGGGCAATGTGGTCAGTGCGGAGGACGAATGGGTCACCTCCGACCGTCCCTTCCGTATCGGTTCCTGCGTGGGAATTGCCCCCGCAGATGATCCGCAGATCGCGGTTCTCATCATCGTGGATGAGCCAACCTCGGGTGGTTCCTACGGAAGCATTGTTTCCGCTCCCTATCTTTCCAATTTCCTCTCGGTGGCACTGCCTTATCTTGGCTATGAGCCCCATTATACGGAGGCGGAGATGGCAAATATGGACGTGGCGATCACGCATTTGGCGGGACTCGGTACTACCGATGCCACCTTCTATCTGACCAACCGCAAGCTGAAATTCCAAATCATCGGCAACGGCAACGTCGTTACCGCCCAGTCACCCGAGGGCGGCAGTCGTCTATCCATCGAAAGCGGCAGGGTGTATCTCTACACGGGCGATGCGGAGCCGGAGGCAAACATCACCGTTCCCGATGTGATGGGACAGAATGCAACCAATGCCAACCGAGCCATTATCAATTCCAAGCTGAATATTAAAATTGAGGGTGCCACCAACTTCGGCGTCGGCGCGGGAGCGGTGGTTATCGCCCAATCGCCCGAGGCGGGAACTCCCGTCACGCCGGGCACCATCGTCACCGTTACCCTCCGTCACATGGACGGCACCGACTGATCCGTTTCTGTCATATTTCGCCCCATTTTCGCGTAAATATCCTTTGACGATATTTTGCGAATGTGAGGCACAGTGATGATAAGATTATGCGATTTGATGGCGCGGGTGCGCGTGATAGACACCAACCTTTCTTCTCTTGCGGTTGCATGCGGCAGACTGCGAACCGATTCACTCAAGTGTGAGGTCGGTGACACCTTTCTCTGTCTCGGCGGCGGACGTTTTGACGGACACGATTTTATATCCACCGCCGTGGAACACGGCGCGGCGCTGATCATCTGCGAGCGCGTCACGGATCATTTGCGCGCGCATCCCGAAATCAAGTGGGTGCAGGTGGAAAACACCCGCATTGCCTGCGCGCATATGTGGAATGAGCTTTGCGGGCGCCCTTCCGAGCGCATGCTCTTTGTTGCGGTCACGGGCACTAACGGCAAAACCTCCACCACGTGGTTTTTGCGCGAGATCTTCAAGAAGGCGGGCTATGTGACCGGTGTTATCGGCACGGTGCGCTGTATGATCGGAGATCGGGAAGCGGTTCTGACCGACTCCCCCGAATCGCAGGTCAACGCCATGACCACGCCCGCCCCCGAAGGACTTTATACCATGCTTGCCGAAATGGCAAATGCGGGTGTGGAGATCGTTTTCATGGAGGTTTCCTCCCATTCGCTGATGCAGCACCGCACGGATCCGATTCACTTTACGGCAGGCATTTTTACGGGGCTCAGTGCGGAGCATCTCGATTATCACGGAACGATGGAGGCGTATTTTCGCGCCAAGCGTCGGCTGTTTGACCAATGCGGCGCGGCGGTGATCAATGGCGATGATGCCTATGCGGACCGTCTGGAGGCAGAGCTTGACATCCCCTCTGTGCGTTATTCCATCGCGGGAAAAACGGCGGATTATTCCGCACGGTTGCTTGTATGCGACAAGGTGGGCAAAATTTCCTACGAGCTTTGTGAGAAAAATCTGCAGCAATCCATCACCTGTCCCGTCACGGGACACTTTATGGCTGCCAATACGCTGGCGGCGGCTGCGACGGCGAGGTTGTTTTGCATTTCGCAGGAAACCATCGCGGCGGCGCTGGAAACCTGTCCGCAGATTGCTGGCAGAATGGAGAAGCTTCCGCTTCCCGAAGGCTGCGATTTTGAGGTGTTCATTGATTATGCCCACACGCCCGATGCGCTGGAAAACGTGCTCCGCACATTGCTTGCCGTAAAAGCACAGCGCGAAAGACTGGTGGTATTGTTCGGCTGCGGCGGTGACCGCGACAGCAGCAAGCGTCCCATTATGGGAAGGATTGCCACCACGCTGGCGGAGCTGACCATTCTCACCGCGGACAACAGCCGCACGGAAAATCCCCGTGCCATTCTCTGCGATATTTTGCGCGGAACAATTCGCGGGGCGGACGTGAAGGTGATCGAGCAGAGGGAAAAAGCCATTCGGTGGGCGATCGAAACCCATCGGGCAGGCGATGTCATTCTGCTTGCGGGAAAAGGGCATGAGGATTATGAGATCGACGCTGCGGGGAAGCATCCCTTCTCGGAGCGGACGATTGCGACGGAAGAGGCAAAGCGCACGCTGAACAAATAGCGACGGACAGTTGTCCGTCGGAAAGGAAAGACAAAATGGGAATCAGATATAAAAATCCCGTCTTTGACACAAAGTGGCTGGCGGATATTTTGGGCGTGAAGATCACGGCGCAAGCGGATATTACCGGCATCGTCACCGACTCCCGCGAAGTGGAGCCGGGATCGCTTTTCATCGCGCTCAAGGGAGAGAAAGCGGACGGACACGATTATATCGGGCAGGCGATCACGCGCGGCGCATCCGCAGTCATTGCGGAGCGCCTTCCCGACGTACTCACGGAAAAGGAGCGCGCCGCGGTTTTTTTAACACCGAATTCGCTGACCGCCTTCGGACAGGTGGCAAAGGCATTCAAACGGCGCATTCATCCAAAGACCATCGCGGTGACGGGCAGTGTGGGAAAAACCACAACAAAGGAATTTATCTATGCCGTGGTGAGCGCGCACTTTGCGGCGCACAAAACGGCGGGCAACTATAACAGCGAGATCGGCATGCCGCTGACTCTACTTGATATGCCCGAAACGGCGCAGGTCTGCGTTTTGGAGATGGGCATGTCGAATTTGGGTGAGATCTCTCGCATGGCGCACATCGCGGAGCCGGATATTGCGGTTATCACCAACATCGGAAATTCGCATATCGAAAATCTCGGTTCCCGTGAGAATATCTGCAAGGCGAAGCTGGAGATCGCCGAAGGCGTTCCTGCAAACGGCTGTGTGATTCTCAATGCAGATGAGCCCATGCTGTTTGCACAAAAGGGCAAGCTTTCTCAAAATCTGATCTTTGTTTCGCTGCAGAATCCCCAAGCGGATTATCGCGCATTGAATATCCGCGAATATGAGGACAGCACCGAATTTGATCTGGTGGCAGGCAGTCGCGTGGTGACCAATGTACGCATCCCCACCATTGGCAGACATAATGTGTACGACGCCACCTACGCCTTTGTGGTGGGCACACAGCTTGGTATGAGCGATGAGGAAATCAAGGGCGGGCTCATGTCCTTCCGAAATACGGGCATGCGACAGAATATCTACGAATACGGAGGCATCACCATCATCGAGGATTGCTACAATGCGGGACCCGAATCCATGAAGGCGGCGGTGGAGGTGCTTTCCAAGATGGCGGACAAGACCGAATGCCGCACCATTGCGGTACTCGGCGATATGCGGGAGCTGGGCGAGTATTCCAAGCAGCTTCATATGGAGGTGGGAACGCTGGTAGCATCACGCCATATCGGGCATCTTGTCACCTTTGGCCGCGAGGCGGAGAACATTGCACTCGGCGCCATCAATCACGCATTCAAAGCGGATAACATCAGCATCAATACCAATCTCGAAAAGCCCGCCGAAACTGCAAAGCTCATCTTCGATATGATGGGGAAGGGCGACGCGGTGCTGTTCAAGGCAAGCCGTGCGGTCCGATTGGAGAGAGTCATTGATGAACTAAAGCGTCTGCTGGACGCTGCCGCACAGTAACGCAGGAGACACTTGAAATGATATTCTATTTTCTTACAGCGATGGTCGCCGCTTTCCTTTTGACAGCACTTTCCGCACGGATATTGATCCCAAAATTAAAAAGCATGAAGCTCGGTCAGCAGATCCTCGACATCGGTCCCCGTTGGCACAAGAGCAAAGAGGGCACCCCCACCATGGGCGGACTCAGCTTCATCATCGCTTCTCTGATCGTATTTTCCGTATTGGCGGTCGTCATGGCGGCAAACGGCGCGACGGAAGGGCTTGAAAAGGCGATCATCGTCATGCTGATGGCGACCGTAAACGGTGCGATCGGTGTAGTGGACGATCTGACCAAATTCAAAAATCATCGCAATGAAGGGCTCACGGCATCGCAAAAATACCTTTTGCAGCTGTTGGCTGCAGGGCTGTTCCTTGCGGCTATGAAGCTCACGGGCAATCTTTCCACGAGTCTTGCCATTCCCTTTGTGGGGGTGGAGCTGGAGCTTGGTATTTTCTATTACATCTTCTCGATCTTGCTCATTACGGGCATTATCAACAGCGTCAATCTGACCGATGGCATTGACGGGCTGGCAAGCTCCGTCACGCTGGCGGTGGGCGCATTTTTTGCCGTAGCCGCATTTGCGCTGGGCATGCTGCCCGAGGCGGTGATGGCGGGCATTACCATGGGAAGCTGTCTTGGCTTTCTCGTATACAATTTCTATCCCGCAAGGGTGTTCATGGGTGATACAGGCTCGCTGTTTCTCGGCGGTTTGGTCATCGGTATGACATACATGCTCAATCAGCCGCTGATTATCGTGCTTGTAGGCGTCGTCTATATTTGCGAAGCCGCATCGGTCATCATTCAGGTAGGCTATTTTAAGCTGACTCACGGCAAACGCTTTTTCAAGATGGCGCCCATTCACCATCACTTTGAAAAGAGCGGATGGAGCGAGTTAAAGGTTGTAGGCGTGTTTTCGCTCGTCACCGTGCTTGCGGGCGCGGTAGCCTATTTTGGCATCTGATTTCGATTTTGAACGGAGGTGATCGGCTTGCACGATGACAGAAGAAACTATAATTACAGAGCCGGAGCAGGCGGCGGCAATTCGCCGTCAAGCCGTCCGCCTCAGACGCCGCAATCTTCACAGCGTTCTGCACCGCAGAATGCGCGCGCGGCATCACGTCCCTCGCAGAATCCGCAGATCGCACAACAGAATGCACATGCTCAGCGGTCGTTCCGTAATCAGCGTTCTGCACCTTCCGCACAGACACATACGGCGATACAGCGGCAAAAGACGGTTAATGTTCGTCCGGCGCCTCGCAAGGAAAGTGCGCTCTCCTATTGGAAGCGGGCGTTTGCTGTGGACCCCACCGTTTTCGAGCAGCGCGATCTGGTGCGCGAAAAGGGGTCGGTGGATTATATTTTCCTGATCATCGTATTGATCCTGCTGGCATTTGGTACGGTCATGGTTTATTCCGCCAGCTATGTGTATGCCAGGGAGTATTACAGCGATAGCTATTATATCATTTTCCGACAGATCATCTTCATTGTCGTTGGATCTGTGGGCATGCTGTTTGCATCCGTACTGCTTCCGGAATGGTATAAAAAGCTGTCGGTGCCCTATTTTATCGTATGCTTCTTGTTGCTTTGCTTGGTTCCCATACCCGGCATCGGCGCAGTACACAACGGCGCAAGACGTTGGATCTCCCTCGGCTTTACGGAAATTCAGCCGTCGGAGTTTATGAAGCTCGGTCTGGTGCTTATGCTTGCGTGGTATATAGACCGCTATTATGAGAGAGCTACCGACCGAACCGATCTGTTCCGATCGTCCTTCTATGGCACGGTGGTTCCACTGTGTATCACGGGCATTACCTGTGTCATGGTACTCATTGAAAAACATCTTTCGGGAACGGTCATTATGTTCCTTATCGGTGTCGTTATCATTTTTGCCAGCGGAACGCCGATCCGTCTTTTGGTGGGATTGGGAAGCTTGGGTGTTGTGGGGCTTACATTAGTCAGTATTTTTACCGATTATACAAAACGGCGTATTGACATTTGGCTTCATCCGGAAAACGATCCGCTGGATGGCGGTTATCAAACACTGCAGGGACTTTATGCCATCGGTTCAGGCGGGTTTTTCGGCGTGGGACTTGGTGAAAGCAAGCAAAAGCATCACTTTGTATCTCAGCCGCAGAACGACTTTATTTTCGCCATCGTCAGCGAGGAACTGGGCTTTATCGGCGCGTCGGCGGTTATTCTTCTGTTTATTCTGTTTGTATGGCGCGGCATCGTCATCGCTATGAAGGCTCCCGACACATTTTCTTCATTGGTGGTTGTGGGAATCGTAGGTAAGGTGGCGCTGCAAAGTCTGCTGAATATCGCCGTTGTTACCAATTCCATTCCGAACACGGGCATTTCGCTGCCGTTCTTTTCCTACGGCGGCTCATCGCTCTGCGTGCTGATGGTGGAAATGGGCATTGTTTTGTCCATCTCCCGCTTCTCAAGACAGCAGAAATAGCACAACCATTTGTCTGATACATAACAATAAAAGGGGATTACTTTCGTGAGAGTTTTAATGACCGGCGGCGGCACGGGTGGGCATGTCAACCCCGCCATTGCCATCGCGGGCAGTATCCGCGACAATCAAAAGGATTCTGTCATCGAATTTGTCGGCACTTCAAGGGGCATCGAAAATAAGCTGGTGCCAAAGGAGGGCTACAAGCTTCATCATGTGGAGGTGCAGGGCTTCAAACGCCGCATCACGCCGTACAATATCAAATCCGCATGGCTTGCATTCACCTCGCCCATGAAGGCGAAAAAACTGCTCCGTGCGTTCAAGCCCGATCTTGTGGTGGGCACGGGCGGATATGTTTGCTGGCCGCTTCTCAAGGCGGCATCCTCCATGCACATTCCCACCGCCATTCACGAGTCCAACGCCATTCCCGGCGTTGCGGTGCGGATGCTTGCGCGCTACGTGGATCGGATTTACACCAATTTTGATGCCACGGGCGAAGCGCTTGGCGAAGCATATAAGGATAAGATCGTAAAGGTGGGAAATCCCATCAAGCCGGAGTTCGCCTCCTTAAGCTATGAAAAAGCGAGAAAAACGCTGGGCATCGAAGGAAAGTATAAGCATTTTCTGCTTTCCTGCGGAGGAAGCATGGGCGCGGAGAAGATCAATGACGAAATGCTGGCATTTATGCGGGATTATTCAAGATTCCATCCCGAGCTTTTGCATGTACATGCCACGGGCGCCATTGAGTATGAGGCGGCGAAAGAAAAGTTCCGTGAATACGGGCTGGATGGCTGTGAGAATATCAAGCTGCAAGAATATATCTATGATATGCCGATGCAGATGGCGGCGGCGGATATTGTGGTCAGCCGCGCGGGTGCCATGTCTCTTTCGGAGCTGGCGATCCTTCAAAAATGCTGTGTGCTCATCCCATCGCCCCATGTGACGGACAATCATCAGTATAAAAACGCCCGTGTGCTCGCGGACAAAAATGCCGCGCTTCTCTTTGAAGAAAAGGATCTGACGGGAAACCGCCTGACCGAGGAGCTTTCCGCATTGCTCGCGGATGAAAAAAGACGGACTGCCATGTCGGCGGCTATCAAAGATTTTGCGCTTCCCGATGCGAACAAAAATATATACACGGATCTTTTGAAGCTGAGCACCAAGAAGTGATTTCTGACGGTCCGACAGCCGCAAATTTACTGCAAATTTTGAAGCAAGAAAGCATCCTCTGCGTGAAAATGACGATCATAAATGTGAATTATCCGAAAATTTTTAAAAAAATTCGTGAATTTATGATATAAATACGCACAAATACCTTGACTTTTTGAATAATGCTATGTTATAATATAGTATAAAGGTGGATTTTTGACCGTTTATGTGCGGACAAAATCTTGCACGATCGTCTCGTAAGAATATGAGCTTCCACGGGGGCAGTATGAAGAGTGAGTCTAAGAACCGTTGGGAAAGCAGATTCTTTACCGGCGGTGCGGACGAGCTGTCGCAGATCAAAAGCAAGGAGCGTCTGCAACGGTTTGTCCGATACAATCGAACAAAGAAACAGGTTGTGCGTGTTGTATCCGTCTTGGTGTTTCTTGCGGTGTGCATATCTTTTGTGATCTTGTGCCTCTCCATGTTCTTTAGGATCAAATCGGTGGAGGTGACAGGTACCTCCCGCTATACCGCTGAGGATATTATGGCGGCGACAGACATCCGTGAGGGCATGAGCCTGTACGAAGTGACAAATGCCGATGTGCAGCCCTTGATCAAGAAGCTTGCATACATTCGCACGGCGCGCATCAAACGCGAACTGCCAAATACGCTGGTCATTGCACTCACCGAGGACACACCGGTTTATTTTGCCGAGCTTTACGGCGAATACTTTGTATTGTCCGATGAGCTTCGGGTTTTGGAACGTGTCTTTGAACGGGAGCAGTTGGCGGACCGTTCCCTCATTGAATTGGCTTTTCCCGCAATCAATGCGGCGATGGTCGGCTCCTTTGTGGAATTTGAAACCGATTCCGCGGAGCGATATATAAAGGACTATCTTCACGTACTGCAAACCAGCGATCTGTTTGAAAAGATCACTGCCTTTGATTTGCGTGATCGCTTCAATATTTACGCGATCTGCAAAGGGATCTATTTAGTGGATTTTGGCAACAGCGATGAGTTAAGCACCAAGCTGACCGCGGTCAACGGCATGCTGGAAAGCGAAGTGTTCAACGATCAGATCCCCGCCACCATTGATGCATCCAATCCCGTTGAATGTCCTGTTATTAAGGATCCGAGTTTGGAGATCGCATTCAGAAAATAACGGCGAAGACGTGCATGTTTTACTGTTGTAAAATTGCTTGCAAAAGCGATTTATATATTTGAAACAAAATGAGCATTCATATAAAGGATTATGGAAATTTTTTAGGAGGATTATAGAAATGGCTTACGAATTCGATGATAGCTTTGACAGCGGCGTGAATATAAAGGTAATCGGCGTTGGCGGCGGCGGAAACAATGCAGTTAATCGCATGATCAGCGAAAGCATTCGCGGCGTTGATTTTGTCGCAGTCAATACGGACAGACAGGCACTTGCACATTCCAATGCAGTGAATAAGATCGACATTGGCGAAAAGGTGACAAAGGGCCACGGCGCAGGTGCAAATCCCGAGATCGGCGCACGTGCTGCAGAGGAATCCTTGGATGACATCAAAGCCGCGCTGGATGGCGCAGATATGGTGTTTATTACCGCAGGTATGGGCGGCGGTACAGGTACCGGCGCTGCTCCCATCGTTGCAAAGGTTGCAAGAGATATGGGCATTCTCACCATCGGTGTTGTAACCAAGCCGTTTGTGTTTGAAGGTAGAAGACGTATGCTTCAGGCAGAGGCCGGCATCCAAAATTTGATCGACAATGTGGACTCCCTCATTATTATTCCCAATGAGCGTCTGAAGCAGGTTTCCGATACCCGCATCACCCTGGTCAATGCGTTTGAGGTCGCTGACGATGTACTTCGCCGCGGCGTACAGAGCGTTGCAGAGTTGATTTCTGTCAATGGCTTCATCAACCTCGACTTTGCTGACGTTACCGCTATCATGAAGGGTGCAGGCTACGCACACATGGGCGTTGGCGATGCAAAGGGCAAGGACAAGGCGATTTTGGCTGCCAAGGCTGCTATCTCCAGCCCCCTGCTCGAAACCTCCATTGCAGGCGCACGCGGCATTATCGTTTCCATCACCGCTTCCCCCGACATCGGTCTGGAGGACGTGGACACCGCATCCAACATGGTTGCTGAAGAAGCACATCCCGATGCAAATATTATTTGGGGTGCTGCATTCGATCCCTCTCTTGAGGACGAAATGCGCGTGACCGTCATTGCTACCGGCTTTGACAATGCACCCAAGAGCGCTCCCGTTCAGGCGGAGCCGCAGGCTGCACCGAATGCTGCTCCCACCGCTGAAGCACCCGCCGCAGCGGCTGAGGAAAAGAAGCCCGGTCAGAAGGAAGAGCTGATCTCCGATGACGATTTCGACGTGCTGTTCAAAATGATCAACAACAAGAAATAAGCATAAAAACAAGGGAGATACCGATTTCGGTATCTCCTTTTTTGTCGCCATGTGTTGATATAGGCTGATCAAAAGCCGCTTTTTTTCTCGTCGTTGATAACAAGTCCCGGGCCGTAGGGTGCCATTGCCGTCATAATATAAGAGCCGACGCTTCGATCGGAATGCTCCTTGGCAAAGCGCCACATTTTCAGGCACATTTCGCGCAGGATATCCGCGTATTTGGGATCCTCCGCAAGATTGTGAAGCTCATGGGGATCATTTTCCAAATCGTACAGCTCGTCGAAGTCAAAGGCATTGAACACGTATTTCCACTTGTTGTCAAACACGCCGCGCTGGATGCCATAGATCTCGTTGCCGTTTGTCTGGGTGAACATGGTGTCGCGCCATGCGGGATCGGGTGCGTTTTGAATAAGCGGTGCCAGCGATCTTCCACTCATGGGCTGCTTTGGTGTAACTCCGGCGAGCTCAAGGATGGTGGGTGCCCAATCCGCCAGCGAAACCAGATGCGAATCGGTGCGGCAACGCTCCTTCAATCCGCCGAAGCCGATGGTGGAGCAGATGTGATAGGCGCCGCGGAAGCAGGGAAGCCCCTTTGACCACAAGCCATGCTCTCCTGCATAATCGCCGTGGTCGGACAAAAAGATCACATAGGTGTTGTCAAGCAGATCCCGTTCCTTCAGCGTATCAAGCAGCATTCCGAACAGCTCGTCCTCGTAGGTGCAGAATGCGAGATAATGGCGCAAGCTTTCGCGATGCTCCTCGGGCGTGAGCTGCGCATACCGGTTGGCGGTGCGGCGGTAGAGATTCGGCTTGTCTGTCATCGGATCATCAAAGTTTTCGGGGAGCTTGATGTCGTCAATATTATACATGTCAAGGCAGCGCTGCGGTGCTTTGTATGGATCGTGCGGACCGAGGGGGCCCACAAACATGAAGAAGGGCTCGCTGTCGTCAATGGTCTTCAGCTTTTCGACCGCCGCATCCACCACGTCAATGTCGCGGTATGGCGTTTCGCTGACGCCGTATTGCACATATCGTTTATAGCCGGGGCGAACGATGCGTCCTTCCTCGTCTTTTTTTGAATCGAGATCATCCGTTGGCACGCGGCTGTAGACATTCCATCCCCTTGAAGATGGCAGATTTTCATGCTTTTTATATTGTGCGGTGTGGTGGATCAACTCAAATCCGTATTGATCCGGTCCGACCTCGTGGCTGATATGCCATTTTCCGCTGAAATACATGTTGTAGCCGCTATCCTTCAGATCCTCGGAGAAGAGTCTCACGTTATCGTAAAGACCGTAGGATAGCGTATTGGAAGCGTCCACATTGTTCCACACGCCATGCTCGGATGGATAAAGTCCGGAGAAAAATGTGGCGCGACTTGGACAGCAATGCGGCGAAGGGCAATATGCATCTGTGAATGTGATGCCGTTGCTGAACAGCAGATCCATGTTGGGCGTGATGGCTCTGCCAAAGGGCGGCTGGATATCACCGCGCTGATGGTCGGTCATAAAAACTAAAAAATTCGGTCGTTTCATGAGATTCCTCCCCTTGTTTATTTTTATTTTCATTATATCACACCCCTCTCAAAATGTCAATCCGCACATGTCTGAATATCACGCATTTCAACGGATTTTCCTCGAAAAAATATAAAGGTCGTGTATTCTTCTAAAATACACGACCTTTGCAATGCTTTCGGACGATATTTTGATGTCAGCGGACGATTTCGATGCCATCGGGTGCGTCGATCTTTACACCGTTTTGATCGGCGTAGATCTTCACTTCTCCGAGGGGCGTGGGGATTACACCGCGGACAAATTCCAGCCCGCAGAGATTTGGCTTGACAGAAAGCTTTTTGCATCCTGCCTCTAAAATCTGTACGCCAAGCACATGGCGCATGAGGAAGGTGGTCGGTCCGCTGGACCAGCCATGGCAAAGACTGTGACGAAGCCCCACATAGCAGTGTGCGCCGTAGTCGCCGTGAATATCGCGCTTGCTTTCGGGCACGAAATCGTCAATGCCGCCAATGCCATCCCATCCGCCGGCTTCGTCAATCCATTCCAGATTGAAATCCTCCCAGAAGGTGGTGGCACCAAGTCTTAGCATCGCGCCGTAATATTCGCGCAGATCATCAAGCGCTTCCGCGGTTTTACCTGCCTTTGCGCGAGCCGCAAGGATGTAGTAGGAGAAGAAGGTGGAGTAGCCGTAGCCGCCCTTCACGGAGATCACATCGCGGTCAATGGCGTCGGCATCGCCGATGCCGGACAGAGAAAGCAGAGCCGCCGCCTGCTTGCGGTTCGTCTGCGGCACATGCTTAATAAGAAGCGCGTGCTTTTCCTTGCAGAGCGCGGCGGATTCGGCATCGTTCAGCGCCTCGAACAAATATGCGGCGGCATTGAATGTCATGGCAAACAAGCCCTGAAGACCTGCATGGGATGCATCAGGATCGGTTCGGGTGGGCCAGTCGAGGAACTTGTTTGGAGAACATTCGCATCCGTCCTCACCGATGAGATCGCACAGCACGGGGATCAAGCCGCGCAGATAGTCATGCTGTTCGCGCAGATAGTCGATGTTTCCGCTATAGCGATAGTAGTCGTAATGGCACATGATCCACCACAGATTGTAGGAGGGGAATACCATCCAGGTTCCAAGCGGCGTGATGTCGCGTGCGTTGTCAAGACTGCGGCGCACCACCTCGTTGTCACCGAAGACGGTGCAGATGGTCATGACCTCGGGATGCATATCACCGATCCAAACCAAACGGTCGCGCTTGATGCCGTCCCACATATACTCCTGCATATTGAGGTGTGCGGTGTAGGCGGCGGTCGCAAAAATCCGATCAAGCAGCGGATCGCTGGATTCAAAGGAGCCGATATAGGGAATGTCGCGGATGATCAGCACACCCTCGATGGCTTTGAGATTGAGAACCGCGTTTTCTTCAAGCAGTTCAATATTCACAAAGCGGAAGCCGCATTCGGATGTATCCATGCTTCCCATAGTGCTGACGGTGAATTCAAAATCGCGTCCCGTATGATCGTTGGTGGCGCCTTTTCCGGGGGTGGGTGTGATGGCTTCGGAGACGGATTCGCCAAAGCGTATATTCAGCTTGCAGGTTCTCGGCTCGCAGGAACGGGTGAGAATACGGATGGAACCGTGAATTTCCCGTCCGAAGTCGAGCAGGAAAGATGCACGCTCGCCGCCGTCATTCTTGAGAACGATGCAGGTGGGGTTATCCAGTGACACCTGACCGCAGGTCGCTTCTGTCAACAGCTCTGCGTTGGTGACATTTCCCGTGGTACGCAGAACGCGCACGGGGCGCAGATAATAGCGTTTGCGCGGATCGGTGCGAAGGGGCTTGAGTTCTGTGAATTTATCCAGTAGCTTCATGATGGGAAGAATCCTCCTTCAACGGATGAGGTTGAGATTATTTTTCGATCAGCGTACGATATGCGTTGAAGTAGCGCACGCCGAATTCGCGTGCGGCTTCTGCGGAGAAATGGAGAGCATCGCCGCGATCCTGCAATCCTGCGGCGGATGCGATCGCGATGTTGTCATTTTCCTCTGCCAGCTCATGAAGCTGGGCATTGACGATCGGGAGACCGGGGACGGGATGGGGACGGCGTGTAAGGAATTCGCCGATCTCGCCCACAACGATGGGCAGCTTTACGCCAAGACGCGCTTGAAACTCGTTCATCATGGCAAGGAAGCGCACCTTATAGGTGGAAGCAGCCTCAACGGAGCCGCATTCCGCCTCGCCCTGATGCCAGATGATGCCCGCAAGCTCGCTGACGTTCATTGCCAGCTTTGCCTGATAGTAAGCATGCAAAAACAGCTGACCGTCAACCTGCCAATCCTTCAGCGAGGTGCCGCCGTCTGCGGCGGGGATCATGCCGACGGGCTCGTCAAAATATCCTGCGAAGCTATCCGCAAAAGAGCCTGCCGGACCTACGCCCGAGAAGGTATTTTTGCTGGGATCGGTATAAAAGACGGTGCGATCCACATTGATTGGCTCGCTGAGCGGCTGCCAGCGACCGTTGCGAAGCATAAACAGCTTGCTGCGGTTGACGAGCTTGGATGCGACTTTGATCTCGCCGCGTCCCGCCATGTTGGATTGTCCCATCATTAAAAAAGATTTCATGTGTATTCCCTTGCTTTCACCGCGGTGAAAGCAGCCTTTCCGCCCTTTTGGGCTAAATTCGCCTGCTGCGAGCTAAATTGAGCAAGCCCAGCTAAATTACCTTGCGGCAGCTAAATGTGCTATGCACGCTAAAAGGCGAATTCAGCTGAATTTACTCCGATAAAATGATTATACCATTTTCCGCTTCTCTTGTCAAGATAATCCACGGATTTTATGGCGGCGGTTTGACGGCTTTTCAGCTTTTTAGGTTTGCTTAAAATCGGCAAAAAACAGGCATTCCGAGTGTCTTGCTCGGAATGCCTGCGCCTTTATTCTTTGTTCGTCGGATCGGATCCTTCGGAGGTCTCCTCGGAGGATTTCCGCTTCTTTTTGAACAGATCCTTGATCTTGTCGCCAAAGGATACGGTGGACATTTCCTCCCGTTCTTGCTTGATGCGAGCGGCGAAGGAATAGCGGTTTTCGTCATGCTCCGTGAAGCTGCGCGTTTCGGAGTCGGCATAATAATCCGTTGTTTCCGTGGCAAGTCCGTGTGCGTGCAGGCGTTTTTCCACCAGCACCTTGAGCAGCATATAGAGAATTGCGAAAATCGGAACGCTGATGAACATGCCGAACAGTCCCCAAAGTCCGCCCATGACGGTGATGGAGAACAGCACCCACAGCGAGGAAAGTCCCGTGGTTTCGCCCAGCACCTTGGGAACGATGATGTTGCCGTCGATCTGCTGTACGATCACATTGATAATGAGGAACCAGATCACCTTTGAAGGATCGACGATAAAGATGATCAGCACGCCGGGAACAGCGCCGATGAAGGGGCCGATGACGGGGATGATATTGGTGATACCGATGAGCGTGGATACCAGCACCGCGTAGGGGATTTTGAAGATGGCACACGCAATAAACACCACAAATCCGACGATAATGGAGTCGATGACTTTGCCCACCAAATAGCCGCCGAAGGTTTTATTGGAGAAATCGGCAAGCTCCAGCACGAAATTGTAGGTTTTTTCGGCGGTGAAGGCACGGAGCAGCTTTTTTGCCTGTGCGATGAGCATTTCTTTGGATGAGAGCATATAGATGGCAAAAAAGATGCCGAGTATGGTGTTCAGCACGCCGTTCGCCGCACCTGTGACTGCGCCGATGACCATGGGAACATAATCCTTCAAAATATTAAAGGAGTTGGAAATGAGCACGTCCAAATTTTCCGAAAGCAGAGCCAGTTGGTCGGACAGATCGCTTAATTCTTCGCCGATTTCAGAGCCTGCGAAATAGGAATAGAGCTTGTTTGTGATATTTTCGATGGTCAGATCGGCTGCATTGAAGATGGAGTCGGGCAGGAAGGAATCCAGCCAAGTGATGGTGGTTCTGATGTAGCCGCTCAGCTTGGAACCAAGGTCGGTGATGCTCAAATACACCTGCGGGATAACAAGCAGGAATAAAATTGTGAAAAGAATAAGCAGAACGATCAGGGACAGTGCAATGGAAAGCCCTCTTTTGAGGTTTTTCCGTTTTCGCGTTTCCGTCTTAAAGCGAAAAATGCGTTTTTCGCACATTTTCATGATGGGATTGGCGATATAGGCGAGGAAAAATCCCAGATAAACGGGCGACATAATGGTATTGAAAGAGGAGAAAAATGCCTGAACGCTGTCCGTATGCGTGAATGCCGCACAAAGCAGCAGTATCACGAAAAATGTTATGAGAACATAGGCAGCAATGGTTGTATATTTTTGGTTCCAGTTGATTTTCAAGAACGGTGCCTCCCATGATAAATACTCAGTTTGCTTGCAAGCGAACGGTCAACGCGTGCCATATATTCATTTTACTGCAAAAATTCCCATTTGTCAAGCGCATTCGGGCTTGTGTACAAACAATTAACAACTTGGCAAAGGTTTGTTTTTGTTTTATTATAACTAATATTATGTTTTAATTGTATAAAAATTTAACAGCTATGTTATTGCAAATTTTCTATTTTTATGATATAGTATTAGTATGTATTTCTATAATGGGGATATTTATCTAATCTAATGTTTGCGGAAGGAGATCGTTTTTGTATGACAGATGCAAGTCAAACGATCATAGAAGAAATTCTTCGTCTGAAAAAGGAAAAAAACGCGCTGATCTTGGCGCATTACTATGAGAATTTAGAAATTCAGCAGATCGCAGACTTTTTTGGCGATTCCTTTGAACTGTCAAAAAAGGCGAAGGCGGCGGACAATCCGATCATCGTTTTCTGCGGCGTGCGCTTTATGGCGGAGAGCGCAAAAATTCTCTCCCCGGATAAAAAGGTGCTCATTCCCCGTATGGATGCCGGATGCCCGATGGCGGATATGGTGACGCCGGAGGATGTGCTTGCCCTTAGGGAACAGCATCCCGAGGCGGCGGTGGTTTGCTATGTCAACTCCTCGGCGGCAACCAAGGCGGTGTCGGATATCTGCGTCACCTCCTCAAACGCTCTCAAAATTTGCGAGAGCCTGCCAAACCGTGAGATTATCTTTGTGCCGGACAAAAATCTCGGTTCTTATGCGGCGAAGGCTTTGCCGGAAAAGAAATTCATTCTGCATAGCGGCTGGTGCCCCGTGCATCACACGATGACCGTCGAAAATGTGCAGGCGGCGAAGGCGGCGCATCCGAATGCGCTCTTTGCGGTACATCCCGAATGTGAGGCGGAGGTCGTGGCGATGGCGGATTATGTGGGAAGCACCTCCCAGATCATCGACTTCTGCGTGCAAAGCGACGCCAAGGAATTTATCATCGGCACCGAAGTCGGCGTGGTGGATCGCCTTGCATACTATCATCCCGAAAAGAGCTTTTATCTGCCGGCGCCAAGCCTTGTATGTGAACATATGAAAAAGACCACGCTGACAGACGTACTTACGGTTCTGCGCGATGAAACAAACGAAATTCTTCTGTCAAAGGAACAGATTGAAGCCGCGTGCGCATCACTCACACGCATGGTTGCGGTCAAATAAAGGAGAATATTTACATGTATTTAGATAAGCAAATGTTGGATACCCTCATTCGTAACGCCCTTGCGGAGGATGTGGGCACAGGCGATATTACCACGCAGGCGACCATTCCCGAAAGCAAAACGGCGCACGGACTTTACAAAGCGAAGGAAGCGGGCGTGCTTTGCGGCATCGGTGTGGCGGAGCGTGTATTTGCGCTGATCAATCCCGAAATCCGTTTCACCGCATTCAAAAAAGACGGCGACCGCATTGAAGCGGGCGAGATTATCGCCGAGGTGGTCGGCAAGGCGACGGACGTGCTGACGGGCGAGCGCATCGGACTCAATTTGATGCAGCGCATGTCGGGCATCGCTACCCGCACGGCAGAAGCTGTGGAGCAGGTGCAGGGAACCGATTCAAAAATTTGTGATACAAGAAAAACCACCCCCGGACTGCGTGTCGTGGAAAAATATGCGGTGAAGGTGGGCGGCGGGACCAACCACCGTTTCAATCTGGCGGACGGCATTCTGATCAAGGATAATCACATTGTTGCCGCAGGTTCCATCACAGAGGCGGTGAAGGCGGCGCGTGCCAATGCGCCCCATACGCTGAAGATCGAGGTGGAGGTAGAAACCTTCGAGCAGCTGGACGAAGCACTGCAAGCCGGTGCGGACATCATCATGCTTGACAACATGAGCTGCGCGGATATGAAAAAAGCAGTGGAGATCGTGAACGGACGCGCCATCACCGAGGCATCCGGCAATATGGGAGATCGCAATCTGCGCGAAGTGGCGGAATGCGGCGTGGATCTCATCAGCATCGGTGCGCTGACACATTCGGTGCGCGCGCTGGACATCAGCCTCAAATTCACCATCGAATAAACCAAGGAAAATCTATAAACCCCGAAAAAGGAAGCGGAGGCTCACGGCTTTTGTTTGCCTTTTTGATGAAGGAATCAGTAAAAACAATGAGAAGATATATTTTCAGCGAAAAAACAAGCGGACTTGAAATTCTAAGCTATGATGTGCTCATCATCGGCAGCGGTCTTGCGGGACTGTATGCGGGCCTGCATATTGATCCGACAAAGCGCGTTGCCATTGTTTCCAAGGCGGATTTCGCGCTGTGCAGCTCTTGGCTGGCGCAGGGCGGCATTGCGGCGGTCATTGACAAAAACGATGAGTTTGAATCCCACGTGGAGGACACCTTAAAGGCGGGTGCGGGACTTTGCGACGAGGAAGCGGTTCAGGTGCTGGTGCATGAGGGACCCGAAAACATCCGCGAGCTGGTGGAGTTGGCAGTTCCCTTTGATACCAATCCCGAGGGTGAATTGATGATCACCCGTGAGGGCGGTCATTCCTGCCGTAGAATCGTGCATTGCGGCGGCGATGCCACGGGACGGGAAACCACCCGAAGACTCGGGGAGCTGGTGCTGGAACGCAAAAATATTGACATGCTGTTTAACACCTTCCTTGCGGATATTATCACCGAGGACGGTGCCGTGACAGGCGCTATTGTGATCTGCGGCGAAACACCGAAGCTCATTCGGTGTCCGAACATCATTCTCGCAACGGGCGGCATCGGCGCGCTATATAACCATACCACCAATCCCACGGGCGCGGTGGGCGACGGAATCGCCGCCGCGGCTCGAGCGGGCGCAAAAATCACCAACATGGAGATGGTGCAATTCCATCCCACCACCCTTGTTCCTGCCGAGGGCGAGACGGGCAGACGCTTTTTGATTTCCGAGGCGGTGCGCGGCGAGGGAGGCATCCTTCGCAATCATGACGGCGAAGCCTTCATGCAGGGCAAGCACGAGCTGGCGGATCTTGCACCCCGTGACATCGTTACAAGGGCGATCCTCCGCGAAATGCGCCGTACAGGAAAGGATCGGGTATTTCTCGACGTTTCCTGCATGAGCGAGGAATTTTTCTCTAAGCGATTCCCCACCATTTACGGCGAATGCGTTCGCAGCGGTCTTGCGCTGACCAAGGCGTGGATCCCCGTTCGCCCCTCTCAGCATTATTTGATGGGCGGCATTCATACCGATCTTGACGGTATGACAAACGTGGTTGGATTGTATGCCTGCGGCGAATGTGCATGGACAGGCATCCACGGTGCCAACCGTCTGGCAAGTAATTCCATGCTCGAATGCCTTGTATTCGGCAGACGGGCGGCAAGACACATCAACGCCAATATGCGAAAACTTGACGACGTGGTGCTGAAGGCCTCCGATGCGCCGTTGTCGGGCGGAGAGATGCTTGCAGGCACAGATGAAAAGCGCGGCAAACTGCGCGACATGATGACGGCCAATGCGAATGCGGTCCGCACACAGATCGGTCTGCGTGAGGGAAAGGCATTCGCGAAGGAACTGCTGTGCGAGCTCGAAGGGACATCGCTTACCGATCGGGCGCAGTATGAGCTGTACGCCATGGCACAGGTGGCGGACATGATATTTGACGGCGCACTGAATCGCCCCAAATCGGTGGGTGCGCATTATATTGAAGCATGAAAATTGATCAGAATGCGGCGGTTGCCCTTGACCGCTGTGCCTATTACAATGTCGATGCCATCGAGGGGATCCTTCGGGATCAGCTAAACAGACTTGGCGCATCGGAGATGTTTGACGGAAAAAGGGTTGCCGTCAAGGTAAATCTTGTAATCAAAAAAGCACCCGACGCGGCGGCGACCACCCATCCTGCGGTGCTGGAAGCCATGCTGCGCATTTTGAAGGAGAAGGCGGCGGACATTGTCATTGTGGAAAGTCCCGGCGGTCTTTACACCGAGGCAAGTCTTCGCGCAAGCTATCGCGTCTGCGGAATTGCAGAGGTGGCGGAGCGCATGGGTGTTCGACTAAACTATGACACCTCAGCCCGTGAAATCGACGTGCCCGAAGGACGCACAAGCCGCATCTTCAACATTCTTTCGCCCATTTTGGATGCGGACGTGCTGGTGAATCTTGCAAAATTAAAGAGCCATTCGCTGACAGGCTACAGCGGTGCGGTGAAGAATTGGTTTGGAACCATCCCCGGGGTGCAGAAATTTGAAATGCATGCCAGATTCCCCGATTATAATGACTTCGGTTCCATGCTCTGCGATCTGTGCCAGCGGATCGCGACCTTGAAGCCCGGCTTTCATGTGCTGGACGGCATTGTCGCCATGGAGGGCAACGGTCCCACCGGCGGCGATCCCAGACGGATGGATGCATTACTGTCCGGTTGTAATCCCTTCAATGTGGACATTGCAGGCACGGCGATCATCGGTGCGAAAAATGTGATCATGCTGGAGGAGGCAAAACGGCGCGGACTTTGTGTGTCCGATACCAACGAGCTTCTCCTTGAATCGGCGGAGCGCCTCTCGGATTTTGCGGTTCCCGATTTCAAAAAGCCGGATACGATGCGGCAGGGACTTCACGGTGTCTCCATGTTCAAGGTGCTGCCGAAGCTGTTCGGCGGCAAGCTGAACGATTGGCTCCGCCCCCGTCCCGATGTGCAGTCAAGCTGTGTGGGATGCGGCGAATGTATGCGCAGTTGTCCCCAACAGACCATCGTCATGGTGGAGAAAAACGGAAAAAAGCGGGCGGAGATCCATCACGAGAGTTGTATTCGCTGTTGGTGCTGTCAGGAGCTTTGTCCCATCAGCGCGGTGAAGATTCGCAAAAATGTCATTCTGCGAATGCTCGGCGGCTGATACGATGAAAAGAAAGGATGCTTCCGCGTGGCGGAAGCGACAAAAACATTGACGAATGAATTAAAGATCCATGCTCCGGCGAAAATCAATCTGTGGCTTGAGATCAAACGGCGCCGACCGGACGGCTATCACGATATAGAAAGCGTGATGCAGACGGTAAGCCTCATGGATACGCTTACCATGGCGAAGGATGATGCGATACGGCTCACCTGCTCGGAGCCGTTGCTTGATTGCGGCGAAAGCAATCTATGCACCCGTGCGGCAAGGCTGTTTTTTGAAACAGCCGGCATTAAAGGCGGTGTTCGAATGCACGTTGAGAAGCGGATTCCCATCGCAGGCGGCCTTGCGGGCGGAAGCACGGATGCGGCGGCGGTACTGCGCGGATTGAATCAGCTTTATGACACCGGCTATACCGAGGAGCAACTTTGCGAGATCGGTGTAAAGATCGGAGCGGATGTCCCCTTCTGCCTGAAGCAGGGGATCGTTGTCACACGCGGCATTGGCGAACGATTTTCGCCCTGCCCGAAATTGCCCGATTGCTTTTTCGTCATTGCCTGTGACGGAGAGGGCATCTCCACGCCGTGGGCATATGGGCGACTGGATGAAATGTTCGACTTCGAAAGTCGCGGTGCAGATGCGAATACCTTCGTCCGCGTGGCAGAACGAGGCTCGCTTGCCGAAATTGCGGCGAGCATGACGAACATTTTTGAAGCGGCGGTTTTACCCATCAGACCGCGGGCGCTACAAATTAAGGAAATTCTGTCGGAGGGCGGCGCGCTTCGTGCGCTCATGAGCGGAAGCGGCCCGTCCGTATTCGGCGTTTTTCATAGAAAAAGGGACGCAGAAAACAGTATACGGTGTCTTGATGCACTCGGAATCACAGCCCACCTCTGTACCCCCTATTATCCCGAGAAAATATAGTCGCTTAAAGCGAGAAAAGGAGAAAAAACATGAATCATGCGAAGAAATGGGTTGCCATTGGTTTGGCAGCGGTCATGGGTCTTACGCTGCTTTCCTGCGGCAAGGAAAAGGAATTTGATTACAGCGAAGGTCTTGACAAGAACGGTTATTTTAAGGGCGTAAAAGCATCGGAAGTTGTCACACTGCCCGACTATAAGGGGATTGACATTGACAAGGCTGTGCTTACCATTGCGGACGAGGATCTGCAGGAGCAGCTTGACGGCATTCTGGAGCCCTACACCACCTATGAGCAGATCAAAGACCGTGAGATCAAGGATAATGACACGGTCAATATCGACTATGTTGGCTCCATTGACGGTGTGGAATTTGATGGCGGCTCCACCGGTGGCTACGGCACCGATGTTACCATTGGCGTGACAGAGTATATCGACGATTTCATCCAGCAGCTTGTCGGCCATAAGCCCGGCGACACCTTTAATGTGGAAGTCACCTTCCCGCAGGATTACGGCAAGGAAGAGCTGAACGGCAAGGATGCTGTGTTTGTCACCACCATCAACTACATCCGCGGCGATGCCATCCAGGGTGAGCTGACGACGGATATTGCGGCAGGGTACGGCTTTGATACCGTTGAAGCAATGCTTGACGATCTCAAGAATTGGATGCTTGAAACCCAGAAATTCGAATTCTTCAGCGAGCTGCTTTCCAAGGCAACCTGCGAAAAGATCCCCCAGAGCATTTTGGATTATATTATCAACTATGACCTTTCCCAGTACAGCGCTTATGCGGCTATGTATGAAATGACTGTTGAAGACGTGCTCATCATGCAGGGCTATGAGTCCAAGCAGGCTTATATTGATGAAAACATTGAGCTTTATTCCGAAAGTGCAATGCTGTATCTCGCCGCACAGGCGATTGCCGAGATCGAGGGCATCGTTGTAACCGACGAGGATCTGGAGGCTTCGGAATATAACGAATATGTAGAGGAATACGGCAAGCCCTACCTCAAGCAGTTCTTGATGGTACAGACCGTTTTGCCGCAGTTCATCATTGACAACGGCAACGTGAAATAAAAAGAAAAAATCGTCCATGCTGCATGCAGCATGGACGATTTTTTCTTTTTATTTCACGTTGCCGTTGTCAATGATGAACTGCGG